>JALVJE010000230.1 GCA_027028505.1 Bacteroidales bacterium | reverse complement strand
AAAACAACGTATTACCCGGCCTGCCCCGCCCCCCTGACCTCCTGGTACCTCCGTCCCGGTTTACCGGGACTTCGGTACCCAAGGAAGGGGGAACCCCTACCCACGCTTGCTATTATTTTGTGGGCGGACTTCCCCTTTAGGGGACCGAGGGGGCGCGTGGGGTTAATGGTATTTAGATGCGTAAAAATTCAATTGACATTTCACAACCTTCCCTGCATCCCCGCTGCAGCATCGCTAAAATAATAAAATCACTCAAAATCTTAGCCTTCGTCCGCTGAAGTGGCTACGCACCGCACCGTCGGTTCCCCTCAACCCGTCCGAACGGCCTCGGCCGGGCGGGCAAACTCAGGAACCCCCTATGGTGGCCAATGGAAAGTGCAGCACAGCCGAAATTAGTCCCGACTGCGTCGGGACGAAATTAGGTGGAAATTAGCTCGCTAACGCTCGCGAAATTAAGTTGTCACTCATAGTAGATTTTTATCTTCTCCCTTCTTCGTCCTTCAAGCATCAAGCATCGAGCCCCGGCATGCCGGGATCTCCGCTTCGCTCCGACATCGAGCTTTCTTTTGCCTTCTGCCTTTCCTCGTCCGACGTAGCTTAGACGAAGTCGGATTACTCCCTTCTCCCTTCTCCTTACTCCTTACTCCTTACTCCCTACTCCTTCACTCCTTACTCATCACCGGTTCCTGAGTAGCCGCAGGCGTACCGAAGGACGGTTCCTGAGTAGCCGAAGGCGTACCGAAGGACTCATCTCTCATCGCTCATCTCTCATCGCTTCCTGCCTGCGGCAGGCAGGCATCTCTTCATCCCTTCATCGCTTCATCGCTTTATCATCTTTAGCCCCCTCCGATTTTCTTCATCTCCTCCCCCTTTTATATGAATATTTACTAACTTTATCTCGTCCCATAACCCTAAACCAACTACCCCAATGAAACCTTTCTTTTTCTTCTTCAGGACATTCATACTGGTTCTTGTGTTGACCCTTGTTTCCGGTGATCTGTTCGCCCAGAGGAAACCGGTTACCGATGGTAACAAACGGCTGGAGCTTTTCCAGCAGTTCCTTACGATGAAAGAGAATTCTTCGCTGAAAGACCTGCACTGGCAGTTCGTGGGTCCGACCAACATCAGTGGCCGATGCACCGACGTGGCGGTGGTCCGGCCCAAGGGAAAAAACTATACTATTTACGTGGCCACCGCTTCCGGCGGACTGTGGAAGACGGAGAACGAGGGCACCTCCTGGCAGCCCCTTTTCGATGCCATGCCTTCCACCACCATTGGAGATATCGCCCTCGACCCGCAGGATCCCGATGTGCTGTGGGTGGGTACCGGCGAGGCCAATATTTTCCGCAGCTCACAGACCGGCGCCGGCCTCTTCAGGACCACCGACGGCGGTAAGAGCTGGCAGCCCATGGGACTGAGCAACACCTTCACCATCGCCCGCATCCTCGTCGACCCGAAAAACTCCGATGTGGTATGGGTGGCCGCTTCGGGCCACGAGTGGACCCCCAACAAAGACCGGGGTGTTTACAAAACGACCAACGGCGGGAAGACATGGAAAAAAGTGTTTTACATCGATGCTTTGACCGGCGCCATCGACCTGGCGATGGACCCCTCTGATCCCAACACGCTCTATGTTGCCATGTGGCAGCGCATCCGCCGCAAATGGAACGATCCCCGTATCGAACCGGATTTCTCCCACAGCGGCATCTACAAGACCATCGACGGGGGTAAAAACTGGAGAGCTGTCAACAAAGGCCTCCCGCCCGCCAAATACCGCGGCCGCATAGGCATAGCCATCGCCCCCTCCAACCCCGATGTTCTCTATGCTTTTGTGGACAACTATGAGATCGCGCATGAATGGCCCGAAGGCACTACGGATGCTTACGGCCGTCCGCGCGGCGGCGTCATCAAAGGCGCTACTGTCTATCGCAGCGATGATAAGGCTGCTTCCTGGAAACAGATGAGTGGACAGACCGATGAGATGAAAAAATATATGGAAAGACACTCGGCCACCTACGGCTGGGTGTTCGGCCAGATACGCGTGGACCCCAACGATGAAAACACCATCTATACCATGGGGCTGGCCCTGAATGTCTCCACCGACGGGGGCAAAACATTCAAGAGACTACGCGTGCAGCACGGCGATCATCACGGCCTGTGGATCGACCCGGACAACAGTAACTACCTGGTCAATGTCAACGACGGGGGCATCTTCATCTCCTACGATAAAGGCCATCACTGGCGCTCTTTCCAGGACCGTCTGCCGGTATCGCAGTTCTTCAATATCGCTTATGATACGGATGAGCCCTTCCACGTGTATGGCTCGGTGCAGGACCACGGCAGTTTCCGCGGAGTTATCGACCTGAGCCGCGGCAGGGACCACATCCCGGCACAGGAGTTCGAACGGGCCCCCGGCGGCGAGGGCAGCAACCATGCCATCGACCCGGAGGATCCGAACATCGTCTACTCGGCAGGTTTCTACGGACACCTCACACGCAGCGACATGAGCAAGCCCTGGAGTAAGCGCACCAAGTCGATCTATCCCGTGGTATACCCCGGCGAACCACCCCTACGCGGACAGTGGCTGGCTCCCTTCATCCTCTCCCCCCACAACCCCGACATCGTTTACCTGGGACTGCAGTATGTCTTCATGTCGCGCGACCAGGGGGATACGTGGGAAAAGATCAGCCCCGACCTCACCTGGAACGATCCGAAAACCATGGGAGATATTCCCTATCATACCATCTTCACCATCTCAGAATCTCCTGTCAAGGCAGGACTGATCTATGCCGGCACGGACGATGGCAGGATCCATGTCACCAAAGATTACGGCAGGACCTGGACGGAGATCACCGACGGCCTGGCCAAGAACCGCTGGATCTCGCGCGTGGTGGCCTCGAAATATGATATCGGTACGGTCTATCTCACCCAGAACGGTAAACGGAATGATGATTTTGCCGCATATATCTGGAAGTCCACCGACTTCGGAAAGACCTGGACCGACATCTCCGGCAACATCCCCCTGGGACCGGTCAATGTGATACGCGAGGATCCCCTGAACAAGGATATCCTGTATGTCGGTACCGACGGTGGGGTGTTCGTCACCAAAGACGGTGGCAAAAAATGGGAGGTACTCGGCGACCTGCCCTCCACGTACGTGCATGACCTCGTCATCCAGCCCCGTGACAACATCATCGTCATCGCCACCCACGGCCGCGGCGTCTGGGCGATGGACGGAGATAAAGTGAATGGAGGGAAGAAAAAGTACAGGTGGTATTAAGGAAGCGATGATCTCCAGCCACTAATGGCACGAATTTGCACGAATGCACTAATAAAATGTAATCCTGCAATTCGTTAGAAGACAAGTCTCTTAAAGTTTAACTTCAATTCTCCAAAATTTACCAGCAAAGCCAGTTTATTGCCTGATACTTTCAGATAATTGAGTGTCTGGGCAATAAATTCATCTGCGATTCCTGAAACCGCTTTGACCTCAAGTATTATTTTATCAAACACAACAAAATCGGCATAAAACTTATGAGGCAAAATAATTCCTTTATATTCAACGATATATTCTTTTTCCCTTTCATAGGGTATACCTGCTTTATCAAACTCATATTCCAAAGCATCTTTATAGACAATCTCAAGGAATCCGGGTCCAAGTGCCTTATGCACTTCAAAGCACTTCCCAATGATCTGGAAACTCTCTTCCTTATAAACTAACTCACTCATTTTTCATTGGTATTTCTCACATATACTCATGAAATCTATCCGTGCTCATTCGTGCCATCCGTGGCCAAGTACCTTATGCTCTTCAAAGCACCTACCAATAATGTGGAAACTCTCTTCCTAATAACTCAGTCATTTCATTGGTTTTTCTCACATAAATTCATAGAATCCATTCGTGCTCATTCGTGCCATCCGTGGCCAACTACCTTATGCACTTCGTCCTCATTCGTGCCATCCGTGGCCAACTACCTTATGCACTTCGTGCTCATTCGTGCCATCCGTGGCTAATAAGAAGATGTTGGTGCACTAAACACATACCATGTCTCCCCATGGGCAGGCACTTTTACTTCCAGGGTAAGGGTATAATCTCTGGATAAATATTTTTCCACCGCCGGTCCGTCCTTCTCCGACACCTTTACCTGATTCCGTATTCCGGTGTAATAAAGATTCACCTTCAATGTCCGGGTGATCTCTTCATCCAGCGGATTATAGACCATCAGCAGTCCTTTTTCTTCACCAAAGGGGTTCACATGCAGGATGGCATCATAATCCCGGCCATCAGGACGGCGGATGTGGATGATGTCCCCGTTGAGCACCTCCAGATGTTTCTTGTAAAAATCCACCCATTTCTTCACGAGAGCCCTTGTCTCCGGCGTATCATACAGCTCAGGACCCCGGTAACAAGCCTGCACCCCCGCCCCGAAAAGATCGGCCAGCCGCTGACCGTAATGGTCCAGGTGTTCATGCAGGGGCTCGATGGTGGCCGCAGCCCCGCCGCCGTGGTACTGCACCAGCGGGACGAACATCCATCCCATCGAAGGCGTTTTCTCCCACGTCCCGTCGTAGATGTTCTGCCGCTCGATGATCTCCTGCTGTTTGCGGGGCAACGACCAGTTGGTCTCGCGGTACCCCATGCCCGTCTTGCTGCTGCCATTCAGAAAATACCAGTCGGGCACATTGAGATAGATCCCGTTACCCCGGCACCAATGGTAAAAGTCAGCGATCTCCCGGAACTGTTTCCACTGGCTGTCATCCAGCCCCCGGTGTCCGGGATGGGTGGTGGAGGCACACACATCTCCGGGATAAGAACCGTCATGTTCCAGGACATCCTGCCCCGTTTTTTCGTAAAAGTTGTACAGCTTGTGAAAATACTCTATCCCCCATTTACTCTGCAGGCAGGGGGAATGTCCGAACACCGGTTTCATCCCCGGAGGCATCACCACATCATTCGCCGCATCGATATGGCGGCTGGCCAGCAGGGAATAGCCTCCCAGAGCAATGCCTTTGCTGTGGGCATAAGCGGCCAGCTCTTTCATCCTGTCCAGGTTCTTCTGACTGGTGTCCTCCAGGTTAAACCCACTCCCGAAGGTCATGATGACCATATCGAAGCCCACGTCGGCACACTGGTCGATGGCTTTCTTCACCGCAGTATTATCGGCCATACGGACATGCATCAGGATGGGATTCTCGGTCACCCAGGGGGCGATGGCCCGGTACATACGGCGCCGTTCCAGACCCATCCGCTCCCGGTCCCAGCTGTCATGCAGCAGCTCCCACGTCCGGAACGTGGAGAAGGTATCGCCGGGGGCTACCTCCTGCGCCGGTCCCCACTGCGGCCGGCACTCCACCAGACAGGGCGTTTTGCGCTGGTAATTGACCTGCGTCAGGTACAGCGAGTCGGTGACCCAGAAGACGCTCTTCCCCTCGCTGGCGTTGGCCGCCATACCTCCTCCGAACTCGTAATCTGCTTCGATAGAAATATTGGGCCGCTGCCATTGTGCTTTCCCCCCAACGCTGCTCTCCCCTTCCGTCACTGCCAGGATCTCGCTCTTGAAACGGTCGATGACGAACTCTTTTTTGGAGAAGTTCTCCACCGTCACCCACTTGCATATCAGAGGCATATCATCGTACAAACGATAATGGACATTCACACGGATATGTTTCAAATATTCCGGAGCATCACGATGGGCATCGAAATAATCCTTTTTCAGCTTATAATGAAAGACCAGGTCGGTGGCAGGATAGGGCCACGGCAGGTCACGCGGCATCCACTCGCTCCTTTTCTTCCAGGGGAAGCGGGCCTTTGCATCGAACAGCTCAAAATCGATCAGATGAAAGGCCCCGGGGACCGGTTTCATATCGGAGAGCCACTCCGGCAGGAGATAGTTATGGATCGGCTGACCGGTAAGACCACCCACCTCGAAGCGTTGCCCGTTAATGACCAGCTCGGCCTCGGGACGCACCGAACGAATGAACTGTTCGCCGGTGATCAGGTGTTTAAATCCTATCGTGGCCCCGTCGGGATCGACCGTAAAAGTACGGGAGATGATGCCGTTGGCAAACACCAGATGTCCGTTCCCGTCACGGAACAACCCTGCATGTGTCCCGGTCTTCTCCACCAGCCAGTCCCTGTCCGTTTTGATCTTCTCCTTATCATATAACACTAATCTTTCCTGCGCCCACAGTCCGTTGACAACAAAAACTCCCAAAAACAACAATGCCCATTTAATCCTTAAAAGATCCATTTTCATATATTTTTTTCACTCATTCACGCATTCAATCATTCAATCATTCACGCATTCAATCATTACCTATCACATTCTCCCATCATTCCATCATTCCAATATTCCATTTTTCCATCATTGCTCTCTCAGTGTGGAGTGCCTAGAGGTTGGAGTTTGGAGTTGCGAGTATCGAGTTGAGGAGTTGCTCTTTGCTCATTTTTAGTACGTTGAAACCATCGGCGGAAATAAAACTTATTTCTGACTCTTCCCTCTCTTCATACTCTTCGACTCTTCGACCTATGACTTTTGACCTACTCTTTGCGCTCATAGCGCAGATCTCTGCGCCCTCTGCGTGAAACCTATTCATCAATCAAAAATTAAAAATCAGAATTCAAAAAATTACTCATTATCGCTTCCTGCCTACCCTGCCTACCGGCAGGCAGTCGGCAGGTAGGCATCATTCCAAAATCTATCCTCCATTTTATAACATTTCTCCCTCATCACCGTATAAAATTATGTCTTTTTGAGTATCAACCAAAAAAATTTATTAGCATTGTCTTGATTTTATGTTTCATCAAAACTTTGAATTATGAAGAAAATAGCTTTCTTATTCTTGCTCTCATTCATTTTTGTAGGCACATACGCCCAGTTCGGAATCAAGGTAGGTGCCAATACGACCACCCTCAAGATCACCAGCACCGATGATCTGATCGACAATGTAAAAGATGCCCAATGGGGCTTCAATGCAGGGGTCTTCTACCGGCTTAAGATCGCCATGCTGTACCTACAGCCGGAAGCTTACTTTTCCACTGTGAGCGGAAGCTTCAAATACGGGGATGATCCCACCAATATGGACCTCTATGATTTCGACCTGAACAGGATCGACATCCCGCTGATCGTAGGTGTGAAACTGGGCCCGCTACGCATCCATGCTGCACCCGTGGCTTTTTTCACCATCTCCAGCAAGTCCTCGCTGACGGATTTTGACGAGGCGATGAAAGGCACGACCTGGGGATATCAGGCCGGCCTGGGATTCGATCTTTTTAAAAAGCTCACCTTCGATGCCCGCTATGAAGGAAGCATCAGCGACTTCACCGAGTCGGTCGAGATCGGCGGCGTCACCCTCGAGCCCAGCACCAAGTCCAGTGCATTTTTACTTAGCCTGGGATTTATGTTTTAAGGAAAAGAACCGTAACAAAAAAGGCTGCATAATGCAGCCTTTTTTTTATCCCAGATTACGCATTAGGAAGCTATGGATTAGCTGAACTAATGCGTTAGCTGGGGTTAACCCCGATTTAGGAGTTCACGGTTTTGGTAAATAACCAAAA
>JALVJE010000229.1 GCA_027028505.1 Bacteroidales bacterium | reverse complement strand
TCATCCCCCTGTGTGAGATGATGTCAAAATACACCGATGTGCCGGTGGTGCTCACCAACGATGCCAATGCGGCCGCCCTGGGCGAGATGATCTACGGCGGGGCCAAAGAGATGAAGAACTTTATCGTTTATACCCTCGGCACCGGTCTGGGCAGCGGCATCGTCATCAACGGAGAGGTGCTGTACGGCTCCACCGGTTTTGCCGGCGAGATCGGCCACATCATCATGGTGCCGGGAGGCAGGGATTGCGGCTGCGGACGCCAGGGATGCCTGGAGACCTACGCTTCGGCCACCGGTATTGTACGTACCGTGGAGGAGCTGCTGGGCAAAAGAAGGGATGACAGCGTGCTGCGGAAAGTACCCCCGGAAGATCTTACCGCCAAGATGATCACCGATGCTGCCAAAGAAGGCGACCGGATCGCCCTGGAAGCTTTCGACAAGACCGCCGACATGCTCGCCCTCTCCATTGTTAACTCCACGGCTTTCTCCAGCCCGGAGGCGGTTTTTCTTTTCGGCGGACTCTCCAACGCAGGGAAATTTCTTTTTGAGCCTGTCAAAAAATATGTCGACGAAAAGATCCAGGGGATCTTCAAAGGAACGGTACAGATCCTCCCCTCCGAGATCCCTGAGAACAATGCTGCTATCCTGGGCGCCAGTGCCCTGGCCTGGAAAGAAATCGAAAAATAATATACACAGATATGAAATCCCTTTGCCTGCATAAAGTCCCTTTTGATATCGGAACGGCCTCCCCGGAAAAGATGTCCGCTTACATGGATTCACTCCCAAAAGAGAGCATTGACACCATCAACTGGGAATCGTTCTCCTATAAGCCGGAGGTACAGTTCGCCGTGGCTTACGATGAAAAACACATCCTGCTGAAATATTATGTGCGGGAAGAGGTGATCCGCGCCCGTTTTACGGAGGACAACGCACCCGTATGGCAGGACAGCTGCGTGGAATTCTTTGTCTCGCCTGCGGACGACGGGATATACTACAACTTTGAGATCAACTGCATCGGCACCTGCCTGGCAGAAAAAGGTCTGTCCCGCTCCCCCCGTGAGAAGCTGCAACCGAACGTGATCGAGAAGATCAGGCGGTACCCTTCACTGGGCGTGGCCCCCTTCGAGGAAAAGACCGGCGATTTCTCCTGGGACCTGATGGTGGCGATCCCTGTGGAAGCATTCGTCGACCACAACATTGAAACACTTTCGGAAAAAACTTTCCGGGCCAATTTTTACAAATGCGGGGACGAGCTCTCCCGGCCCCATTACCTCTCCTGGAACCCCATCGACACCCCGGAGCCGGATTTTCACCGGCCGGAGTATTTTGGGGAGATAAGATTTTGTTAGTTCATAGTGCCGCAACTCTTGAGATCTCCGATCTCATTAGAGTTGCGAGCATGCTCGAAATTGTTGTGCACAACAATTTCGGCATTCGTAGTTCGTAGTTCGTAGTGCCTACCTGCCTGCCGGCAGGCTCGCAAATGCTAATATCATGTCAACCATAAAACAAGGAATTATCAAGCTTGTCCTGCCCGCCCCCCTGGCCCCCTGAAGGGGGAACCCTTGCCCACACTTTCTATTGAATTGTGGGTGGACTTCCCCTTTAGGGGACCGAGGGGGCGCGTGGGGGTTAAGGGTACAATGGGTGCGTCATATTCTGGTTGACATATCACTAGCAGCATTTGCGGCATGTGGAGTTACGAGTTGGGGATTCATAGTTCTCAGTTCATAGTTGGTAGTTCATGGCTCTTGTATCTTGTATCTTGGCTCTTGAACAAAGTGTTTTGTATTCTCATATTTTTTTACTATTTTTGGTTCGATTTGTTTTGAACTAATTGTTATTTTAAAAAGCAGGAAAATATGAGCGGAAATGCGATCATAGGACAGTCGGGAGGCCCCACAGCCGTCATCAACGCTTCGCTGGCAGGCGTGATAGAAGAGGCATTGCGGACCTCCTCCATAAAGAACGTTTACGGCATGAACTTCGGCATTGAAGGGTTCATGCAGGAAGAGATCATTGATCTGGGAAAACAGCCCAAAGAGATCATTGAAGGGCTGAAGCACACTCCTTCGTCAGCGCTGGGATCGTCCCGTCACAAGGTACAGGATGAGGATTTCCCCCGCATCCTGGAAGTACTGAAAAAGTATGATATCCGGTACTTTTTCCTTATCGGCGGCAACGACACCATGGACACGATCAACCGGGTCGAACAGTACTGCCGCAAGGCCGGTTATGAGATGATCGGCGTGGGGATCCCCAAGACCGTGGACAACGACCTCTTCGGCACCGACCACACGCCGGGATTCGCTTCGGCAGCACACTCCAATATCCTCAACGTGATGCAGTCCGGATTCCTGGCACGTGACATGCAACGCGTCGACCAGTTCGTCATCTACCAGACCATCGGCCGGGATGCAGGATGGCTGGCCGCCTCCACTGCCATGGCCAAAAAGGCTGAAGACGATGCGCCTCATCTGATCTATGCCCCCGAGTTCGATTTTGACAAGGAAAAATTCCTCGACGATGTGGACACCGTTTATAAAAAGTACGGCTGGGTCTCTATTGTCTGCGGCGAGGGGATCAAGTATGCCGACGGTACGCCGGTGAGCGCCTCACGCGTAAAGGACAAATTCTCCAACGTAGAGTTCGGCGCCATGGGTGGCACCAGCGTGGCCATGAACCTGCACCGGATGATCTCCGACAAGTTCGGCTTCCGGGGCGAGTTCCAGATCACCGAATCGCTGATCATGTCGGCCGAAGACCGGGCCCTGGAGCAGGATATCGAAGAGGCTTACCGCTGTGGGGTGAAAGCCGTGGAACTGGCCCGTGACGGTGTCAGCGGCATGATGGTCGCCATGAAGCGGGTCTCCAACGATCCCTATACCATCGAATACGGACAGGTACCCCTCAACGACGTGGCCGTGAAAGCCAAACCGATGCCGCTGGACTACTTCAACAAGGAAGGCAATTTTGTCAGTGAGAAATTCCTGGAATACATGAGGCCTCTTTCCGGCCCGTTGCCGGAATTTGTGCGGCTGCAACCCATCCGGGTCAAGCCCTGAATCTTTTCAGGGAAGAGAATAAATACAAAATGACTTAAAACTTTAAAAACGAATTACCATGGAACACACATTCAACAAAACCGTCCTTTCTCTCCACGCTCATCCGGATGATACCGAAGCGTTCTGCGCCGGCACCCTGAAACTCCTGAAGGACAAAGGATACAAGATCGTGATCGCCACCATGACCGCCGGCGGCATGGGCGGCATCAACTCCACCGAGGAGAAGACCATCGCCATGCGCAAGGAGGAGGCCCGCAAGGCCGCTGCCATCCTGGATGCCGAGTACTACTGTCTGGACGGCCGCGACGGCTTCCTGTTCGATACCACCGAGATGCGCCTCAAGACCATTGCGCTGATCCGCCAGGTGCGGGCCGGCATCGTCATCACCCATCTGCCGATGGATTACCACAGTGACCACCGCACCACCTGCAACATCGTGGAGTCGGCAGCTATGATATCGTCACTGCCCAACGTGCCGCTGGACGAAGAGCCGGTAGAGATCACTCCCCTGCTTTATCATTCAGCTCCCCTCACCCTCTCCGACCCCCTCGGCAACCAGATCGCTCCGCCTCATTTCTTCGTGGACATCACCTCTGTGATGGACACCAAGATGGACATGCTCTCCCACCATCAGTCGCAGATGGACCTGATGCGCCACATGCACAAGATGGACGATTTCTTTGGGGAGATGAAGAAGAACAATGTCAACTACGGCAGCATGGTGAACGTGCCGTATGCCGAAGTGTTCTGGCAGCATCTGGGAGGCGGCTTCCAGAAAGATCCGCTCATCCAGGAAGAACTGAAAGACTTTATCAAACTTAAATAAATACGACCATGGATCTCAATGACAAGAAATACTCAAAGTACGCTTTGGTGCGGGAGATGATGGAGACCGCGGATGTGATCCGCCGTTTCGATCCTGCCGTCGCCGAGCGTTTTGCCCACGCCATTCGCAGCAAGAAAGGGCTGTTCATGACGGGTGAGGGCAGCAGCCGTATCTTCCCCGCCAAACGCGCTATCTACGATTCACTGAAGGATAGCAAACGCTTCCCTCTTTTCACCGAAGGTGCTACGCAGGCCTTGGAGTATGATCTCACCGACCTGGCCGTGTTCGGCGCCTCCAACTCGGGCAAGACCAAGGAGGTGGTCCGTCTTTTCAAACATCTGAAAGAAGCCGGACATACCGCCTATTTCGGACTGACGGCCAACCACGACACCCCGCTGCAGGAGCTGGCCCTGGACACCCACGTGCTGGGCTGCGGCAAGGAAGATGCTGTGGCAGCGACCAAGTCGGTCATCGAGCAGGGCCTTTTCTATGACAGTCTCTACCGGCACCTCACCGGCAAGAGCATGCAGGGACTGGACGAACTGGCCGGTATGGTGGAGGAAGCCATGACCCTGAAAGTGGATGACTCGCTCACCGAAAAGATCAAAAACGCAGGGATGATCTACTTCGCCGGCCGCAACACCGGAGTGGCAGAGGAGCTGACCCTGAAGACCAACGAGATCACCCGCAAGAAATCCGACTTCCTCGAAGGTACCTACGCCGCTCATGGCATCGAAGAGGTGATGAACCCCGATGAGGTGGTGATCGTGGTGGATCCCTTTGAGAGCGAAGAGGAGAAATTCCATGAGGTGCTGGAGAAAGGCGTTGGTCTCACCATCGTAGCCATCTCCCACCGCCAGACCAGCTTCCCCACCATCCTCATCCCCGACGGCGGTGAATACAAGGATTACGTGGAACTGGCAGCCGGCTGGAACGTGCTGGTGGAGACAGGCCTCGCCCTGGACATCAACCTGGACAAGCCGGAGCGCGCCCGGAAAGTGGGCAATGAATATACAGGAGAGTAATTCCCAGCCTTTTATACCATGAAAAACCCGGGAACGATCCCGGGTTTTTTTTTCTATTCCCACGAAGGTCGTGAATACCACACAGGGGTAACAAAATACCTATCTTTGCGTACATAAACGCAGACACCAATTTTACGATCGATGAAAAAAAATGTAGCTATCGGAATAGATATCGGGGGAACCAATACTGTGTTCGGCATTGTGGACAAGCAGGGGAAATTTCTGGCCGAAGGGAAGATGAAAACGCGCGATTACGGGGAGATAGAGGTTTTCCTGGCCGCTCTCAACGAAAAGGTACGGCTGGCCCTGCGATCGCTGAACGAGAAGGTCCATGTCGAAGGAATCGGTATAGGAGCCCCCATGGGCAACATCAACAAAGGCACCATAGAATATGCGGCCGATCTGCCGTGGAAGGGCATCATTCCCCTTGCAGATCTTTTCAGGGAATACACCGATCTGCCGATCATCGTCACCAATGACGCCAACGCTGCCGCCATCGGAGAGATGATCTACGGCGGCGCCAAAGGGATGAAGAACTTTGTGGTCATCACCCTGGGCACAGGCCTGGGCAGCGGATTTGTTGTGAACGGTGAGCTGCTGTACGGCGCCGACGGCTTTGCCGGCGAAATAGGTCACACCTCCATCCGTCCCGGCGAGAGCAACCGGCAGTGTGCGTGCGGACGAAAAGGCTGTCTGGAGACCTATGTGTCGGCCACCGGCATCAAGCGGACCGTCTTCAAGCTGCTGGGAGACATGATCGACGAGAGCGAACTGCGCGATATGAGCTTCAACGAGCTCACAGCCGCCGACATCAGCGCCGCAGCCAAAAAAGGGGACAAGGTGGCACTGGCCGCTTTTGAACATACTGGCAAGATGCTCGGATACAAGCTGGCCGATGTGGTGGCCCACACCAACCCCGAGGCGATCTTTCTGTTCGGGGGACTCACCCTCTCCGGCGATCTGATCTTTGAGCCCACGCGCCGCCACATGGAGCAGAACCTGTTGTCCATCTACCGCGGGAAGGTCAAGCTCCTCCCCTCCAAACTCAATACCCAGAATGCTGCCGTGCTGGGCGCCAGCGCCCTGGTATGGAACCACAAGGAAAACCATAAGGACGGAGTCTGATCACCTATCGGGTTTCCAGACTAATTTTATAAAGGGAATATGGATCAGTGGTATAATGCCTGACAGCAGGGAATGATGAATTTTGAATTCTGATTTTTGATTGCTGATTTCTGAATGAGAGGCTTCACGCAGAGGCCGCAAAGTTTCCCGCAACGGACGCAAAGAAGGAAATCAAAAAGGGGAAAAAGACTTAAAAGCAACAACTCCAAAAATAGGTATTTAAAAACCTATTTAATTACCTATTAAAATACCTATTTAAATAGGTAGATTTTAAAGAAAAGTTTAAAGATTGAATGGAGCACCGTTTCAATCATTCCCCGTCCGAACGGTCTTGGCCGGACGGGAATCATTCACGCATTCAAGCACTATTTCCCAATCCTAATTTTTCGTATCTTGGTGTGATCAATCCTTCCGGCTTATGGCTACCGGTACGCATATCTTCCTGAGGGTCCTGATGATCGCGGGCGAGGCCCTTGTTTTTTTTCTGGCGGGGGTGCTGCTGCGTCCTTACCTGCCCCACCGCCGTCACAAGACCTCTTACCTTTTACTGAAAATAAGCTACCTGCTTTATCTGCTCGTCCTCTTTGCCTTTCTCTATTTTCTGGCTTTTTACCCGCATTCCCTGGAGGACTTTTTCACCAACACCCTTTCCCTGCTCCTGCTCGTCACCCTTGTGCTGCCCTCGGCGGTCATGCTGGCCCGCAGGAAGATCCGCAGGAAACGGTCGGTTTACAACTATTTTTTTACTATTTTTCACCTGTTAACCGCCGGATTTTATATCCTGTTATGGAGCAATATACGGACTCTGTACGGATAGACCGGCCCTGCTCAAAACACCAAAGAGATGATCAAAGAAACACTCACAGGTTTTATCCGCAACGGCATCGAAAAAGGATGGGACATCAAAGCCCTTTCCAATTACCAGGGAGACGATTTTACCTACCGTGAGATCGCCACCCTGATCGCCCGCATCCATCTTCTTTACCGGGAGACCGGCATCCGCGAAGGGGACAAGATCGCCCTGCTGGGCAAGAACTCGGTCCACTGGGGAGTGATCTACCTGGCCACCGTCACCTACGGGGCTGTCATCGTCCCCCTGCTTCCCGATTTCCGGCCTTCGGACGTACAGAACCTCATCGCCCATTCCGATTCTGTTCTGCTGTTTTCCGAAAAGTCGCTTTACGAGCCGCTCGATCCCGCGACCTTCCCGGCCATCCGGGCAGTGATCGGCGTGGAGGACTTTGCCCTCCTGGAGGCCCGTGACCCAAAGGCCGGCGATATCGTTACAGGCTGGGATGACCTCTTTCAGAAGAAATACCCCGAAGGGTTCCGGCGGGAGGACTTTGCCCTGCCGGAGATCACCAACGACAAGCTGGCTGTGATCAGCTACACCTCCGGAACGACCGGCAACTCCAAGGGGGTGATGCTCTCCCACAACTCACTGGCCGCCAATGTGCGTTTTGCCCACCATCACATGCCCCTGGAGGCCGGCGACCGCATCGTCTCCTTCCTGCCCCTGGCCCACGCCTATGGCTGTGCCTTTGAGTTCCTCTTCCCCTTCACGCTGGGATGTCACATCACCTTCCTGACCAAAACGCCTTCGCCGCAGATCATCACCAAAGCCTTTGCGGAGATACGACCCCGTCTCATCCTTTCGGTACCGCTGGTCATCGAGAAGATCTACAAGAAAAAACTGCTCCCCACCCTGGAGAAACCCTCAATGAAAACGATGCTGAAGATCCCAGGTCTCAAAAGTATCCTCCACAACACCATCCGGAAAAAGCTGGTGGAGACTTTCGGTGGCAACTTCCACGAGATCGTCATCGGCGGGGCGGCATTCAACCCCGAGGCGGAGATTTTCTTCAACAAGATCCGCTTTCCTTTCACAGTGGGCTATGGCATGACCGAATGTGGTCCGCTGATCAGTTATGCTCCCTGGAACGACCGCAAGCTTTTTTCCTGCGGCCGGCCGGTGGACACGCTGGAGGTACGCATCGACTCCTCCGATCCCGAACACGAAGCCGGTGAGATCCTGGTACGCGGCGACAATGTCATGGAGGGATATTACAAGAACGAGGAGGCCACACGCCAGGTGCTGGAGGCTGACGGCTGGCTCCACACCGGCGACCTGGGGACCATGGACAAGGAGCAGAACATCTTCATCCGCGGCCGCAGCAAGAACATGATCCTGGGGCCCTCTGGGCAGAACATCTACCCTGAGGAGATCGAGGCGGTGATCAACAACCACCCGCTGGTGGCCGACTCGCTGGCGGTAAACCGCGACAACCGCATCGTGGCGCTGATCCTTCCCGACGCCGACGTGGTCAAAGCCCGGAACATCTCCGAAGAGGAGCTGCCGCAGGTGATGGACGGTGTACGGCGTGAAGTCAACAAAGAGCTGGCCTCCTTCATGCAGATCCACAAGGTGGAGATCATGAAAGAGGATTTCCAGCGCACGCCCAAGAAAAACATCAAGCGTTTCAAATACCAGTAGGCCGGCCATGAGCAGGGATACCGTGATCATCGTGGCCGGCGGCGAAGGGCGCCGTCTGGGCGGGCCACTGCCCAAACAGTTCCTCCCACTGGGGGAGGTCCCTGTGCTGTGGCACACCCTCCTGGCCTTCCACCGCTACGACCCGTCGCTGCAGATCATCCTGGTGCTGCATCCCGACTGGACCGGTCACTGGCAGAAAGTATCCCGCACCCTGCAACCCTCTATCGACTATCAGATCACCACGGGCGGGGAAACGCGCTTTCACTCGGTAGCCAACGGGCTGCTCCTGGCCGAAGACGGTGGCCTTACGGCGGTCCACGACACCAGCCGTCCCCTCGTCAGCCGCAAGCTGCTGGAACGGACCTTCACGGCTGCCCGCGAGAAAGGCAACGCCGTACCGGCGACAGCTGTCCATGACTCCCTCCGCGAAGTGACGGATGACGGCAACCGCCCTGTCGACCGCAACCGCTACCGCAGCATACAGACCCCACAGATCTTCCCCACCCGCCTGCTGAAAGAGGCCTTCCGGCAACCCTACGATCCGGCCTTCACCGACGAAGCCACCGTGGCGGAACGTATGGGAGTGAAGATCCATCTGGTCGAAGGGGAAGATCGCAATATCAAGATCACCACCGCCTTCGACCTGAAGGTGGCGGAAATGATCCTTCACAATGACCCTCAATGACAAACCCTAATGTTTTCATATCATCATGAACAAATTCTTTAAGCACATTACCATGGCATTCTTTGCAACAGCATCTTTTCTGGCAGCCTCCACAGCCGTCGCACAGGAATATCTAATGTACATCGGCACCTACACCACCTGGAAGGAGGGCGGGAAAGGGATCTACCTCTACCGTTTCGACACACAAACCGGCAGGATCACTTATGTGGATGTGACCAAAGGGGTTAAAAACCCTTCTTTCCTCATCACCGATGCCGGGGCCCGGTATCTCTTTGCCGTCAATGAGCTGGGCAACCGCCAGGGAGGGGTCTCTTCCTTTTACATCAACCGTCCTGACGGTCATCTCACGCTGATCTCCTCTCAACCCACCGACGGGGATGACCCCTGTCATCTCTGTCTCTCACCCGACGGCACCACCCTTTTCACGGCCAACTACAGCGGAGGCAACGTCACCGTCTTTCCCGTCACGGAGGACAGCCGCATCCAGCCCCACAGTGCCATCCTGAAGCACGAAGGCCACGGCCCCGACGCCTCCCGCCAGCGGGGGCCCCATCCCCATGAGGTGGTGATCGCTCCTTCCGGCGATCTCCTCTATGTCCCCGACCTGGGGCTGGACAAGGTCTTCCGCTACACTCTCCGTGGCAGCGAAAAACCGGTCCCTGCCGATCCGCCTTTCCTCTCTACCCCCCCGGGGGGAGGCCCCCGTCACCTGGTCTTCTCACCCGATCAAAAACACCTGTATGTCCTGCTGGAGATGGGATACGCACTCGTCCATTTCAGCCGTCCCGGACCCAAAAGTCCCTGGTCCCTCCGTGAGACGGTCTCCCTGCTGCCGGCCGGAGCCGACGCCACCGGCAACACCGGCGGCGAGCTGGTCATGACCCCCGACGGGAAGTACATTTATGCCTCCAACCGGGGTCACAACAGTATCTCCCTCTTCCGTATCGAGAAAGCCGGCAGGCCCGTCCTGCGAGGCAACTGGCCCTGCGGAGGAAAGACGCCCCGTTTCTTCACCCTGGACCCTTCGGGAAAATTCCTGCTCGTCCTCAACCAGGATACCAGCAACATGGCCCTTTTCCGGAGGAACAAGGACGGTTCGCTGCAGCCTACCGGCGTTGACATCTTCGTCCCCAAACCGGTATGTGCTGTTTTTGTGCCCGTGAAGTGACTTTTGGCACAGTATTTGATCTTTATGTGGTACAGGCAATCTTCCACATATACTTGAGTCACTCAGGGCAGCCAGGCGTCAAAAACACCTGGCTTTATTTTTTTATCCCGGTTTACGCATCACGGAGCCAAGAATTAGCTGAACTAATGCGCTTCGTTGGGACACATCTCCGTTCATTTTCGTATTTTTGCACTTCCAAATAAAAGAGACAAGGATCATGCTGAAGGTATTCAACACGCTTACGCGCAGAAAGGAAGAGTTCAAGCCCCTCAACCCGCCCCATGTGGGGATGTATGTGTGCGGTCCCACCGTATACGGTGATGCCCATCTCGGGCATGCCCGTGCGGCCATCACCTTTGACCTGCTTTTCCGCTACCTGCAGCATCTGGGATACAAGGTGCGTTATGTACGCAACATCACCGACGTGGGGCACCTGGAGAACGATGCCGATTTCGGCGAGGACAAGATCGGCAAACGCGCCCGTCTGGAGGAGCTGGAGCCCATGGAGATCGTGCAACGCTATACCAACGGCTATCATAAGAACATGGAGCAGCTCAACACGCTGCCTCCCAGCATAGAGCCCCATGCCTCGGGACATATCATCGAGCAGCAGATCTTCACGGAGAAGATCCTGGAGAACGGCTATGCCTATGAGTCGAACGGCTCGATATATTTTGACGTGGAAAAATACAACCGCGACCACCACTATGGCAAGCTGTCAGGCCGTAAGCTCGAGGATATGATCAGCAACACGCGAGAGCTGGAAGGACAGGAGGAAAAACGTCATCCCTACGACTTTGCCCTCTGGAAAAAAGCCTCCCCTTCCCACATCATGAAATGGCCCTCCCAGTGGGGTGAAGGTTATCCCGGCTGGCACATCGAATGCTCCACCATGAGCACCAAATACCTGGGGGACACCTTCGATATCCACGGCGGCGGCATGGACCTGCTCTTCCCGCACCATGAGTGTGAGATCGCCCAGTCGACGGCCGCTCTCGGCAAAGAGTCGGTGCGTTACTGGATGCACAACAACCTGATCACCATCGACGGCCAGAAAATGGGCAAGTCGCTGGGCAACGCCATCTCTCTCAACGAGATCTTTGCCGGCAGCCACCGTCTGCTGGAGAAGGCCTATTCGCCCATGGCCATCCGCTTCTTCATCCTGCAGGCCCATTACCGCAGCACCCTTGACTTCTCCAACAGGGCTGTACAGGCCGCAGAGAAAGGCATGGAACGACTCTTCGACGGCATGGAGACCCTCGAAAAGATCCGGCCCGGAACAGAGAACACCTATGATGTCGAGGTGCTGAAACAAAAATGCTATGAGGCCATGGACGATGACCTCAACACGCCGGTGCTGATCGCCCATCTTTTTGAGGGGGTGAAGAACATCCACCTCATCGCCTCCGGCAAAGGATCCCTCACGGAGGAGGCCCTGACAAAAATGAAAGACCTTTACAACACCTTTGTATTCGATATCCTGGGATTGAAAAAAGAAGAGAAACCGGCTGTGGAAAGCCACACCGACGATCTCATCCGGCTGATCCTCGACATCCGCATGGATGCCAAAAAGAAAAAGGATTTCGAAACGGCTGACAGGATACGCGACCTCCTCGCCGGCCTGGGCATCATCGTAAAAGATGTGCCCGGAGGATACGAATGGAACTGGAAGTAGTTCTCGGTTCAAAGTTCTCAGTTCAAAGTTCTCAGTTCAAAGTTCTCAGTTCTCAGTTCTCAGTTCAGAGTTGATCCACTTTGAACTATGAACTGTGAACTATGAACTATGAACTGTGAACTGTGAACTGTGAACTATGAACTTACTCCGCTCTTGTCCAGGTGGTCTTGCGGCCGAGGAATTTCATCCCCAGGACATATCCTTTGATCTTGAGGTCTTTCCCTTCCATCCACATGTAGCAGTCGTACGTTTTGCCGCTTTTGGGATCATAGATGCGTCCGTCCGTCCACTGCTTCTCCTCGGGATCGTAACGGAAACCCCAGAAGAGTTTCAGGCCCATTACCGGGCGGGTTGCCAGTTTCGGGTCGGGGTTCTTGTCGTCCACTTTGGGTTTGCCATTCTCGTAAGGTTCTTTCAGCCAGACGATCTTGCCGGTATACTTACCGTTCTCCTTGTAGATGTTGATGATCGCATCTTTCTCCTCGTTGTACCATTTCCCGAGGATGACATCGGCGTTCTGCGCCTGCAGAGCATAGGCAGACAACAGGAAAGAGATCACAAACAGTGTTTTCATAGGTCTTTCATTTGGTTTGAACGTTAAAAATATAATTTTTTCCGGTAAATCATTCCTCCACACCGCTATCTTTTCCTTTCCGGTGATCAGGTGATATTGCGTTTCACCAGCCCGTAAAACAGCAAATGCAGGAGATTGTCCACATGGTGGAACTCCTTCCCGTCCTTGCTGCGCCAGAACAGCGGGATC
Organism: Bacteroidales bacterium; assembly: GCA_027028505.1. Classification (GTDB taxonomy): domain Bacteria; phylum Bacteroidota; class Bacteroidia; order Bacteroidales; family VadinHA17; genus DRPN01. The sequence goes on along the minus strand of JALVJE010000229.1, from coordinate 40,990 downwards.
TCCAGGCCTTTCATGGCTGTGCATATCACGGTGGCTGCCAGGCCGGGGTCCTGCACATAAAAGACGTCCCGGCTCATCCCCTCCTGCAGGATACGGCGGATGGTCATCTGCTCCGACCGGTCGTATTTTCTCCGGATCTGCTCAATAAAATCATAATGGGTCAGGGAGGGATCGAAGATCGAGGGATAACGCCGGGCGATGGCATTCAGGGCTTTCATCCGCACCAGGATGTACTTCCGGAGGCGGGTCCGCGGATCGTCGTTCTGTTCCAGCACTGCCGAAAGATGTTTCCGGATCTGCTTGGCCTCACAATGCACCACCGCATTGAAGATATCCTCCTTGCCCCTGAAGTAATAATAGAGGGAGCTCTTGACCATGTGCAGCTGGCGGGCAATATCCTCGACGGTGGTCTTGCGGTAGCCATAGCGTCCGAAGACCTCGCTGGCCGCCCGGATGATCTTCCGGCGGATCACCTCTTTGGGATCATGCAGGGAAGAGAGGCTCATAGCTTTCGTTTATTCCGCCAGCAACAGGTCCAACTGTCTTTTTTCCAGGTTCACCCGGTTGATCTGCACCCGAATGGGATCGCCCAACTGAAAACGGCGGCCTTTCCGGCGGCCTATGATCGTGAAGTTCTCCTCATCCAGCTCATAGAAATCCCCTTCCAGTTCACGGATGGGGATCATCCCCTCGCATTTGTTTTCGTTGATCTCCACGTAGATGCCCCAGTCGGTGACGCCGGCGATGATGCCGTCATACACATGCCCCACCTTGTCGGCCAGATATTCCACCTGTTTGTATTTGATAGAGGCCCTTTCGGCATCGATCGACTTACGCTCCATCTCCGAGGCATGCCGGCATTTCCCTTCGTACTCCTCCTGGTCCACCGACTTACCTCCTTCGAGGTACCTCTCCAGCAGGCGATGCACCATCATGTCGGGATACCGCCGTATGGGGGAGGTGAAATGGGTATAATAATCAAAGGCGAGCCCGTAATGTCCTATGTTCTTCGTGGTATAGACCGCCTTGGCCATGGCCCGCAGTGCCAGCGTCTCGATGAGGTTCTGCTCCGGCTTGCCCACCACCTCCTTGATCAGTTTGTTCATTGACTGTGAGAGGGCCTTCCGGCTTTCGGTATGCACCTCATATCCCAGCTTGGCGGCAATGCGGGTGAAGCTCTCCAGCTTATCCTCTTTGGGCTTGTCATGCACCCGGTAAACGAACACTTTTTTCTTCCCGCCACTGCTCATCCTCTTACCTACCTTTTCCGCCACATGGCGGTTGGCCAGTAGCATGAACTCCTCGATGAGCTGGTTGGCCTCCTGGCTCACCTTGAAGAAGACCCCCAGGGGTGTGCCTTTCTCATCAATGTCGAATTTCACCTCCACCCGTTCGATGTCCAGCGATCCCATCTGAAAACGCCTTTTCCGGAGGATCTGTGCCAGCCTGTGCAGGGTCAGGATCTCTTTCGCCAGATCACCCTTCTTCGTCTCAATGATCTCCTGGGCCTCCTCATAGGCAAAACGCCTGTCGGAGTTGATCACCGTTTTGCCGAACCAGCTCTCGGTCACTTTGGCATCGGGTGTCATTTTGAAGACAGCCGAAAAGGTGAGCTTGTCCTCGTGCGGATTAAGGGAACAGACCCCGTTGGAGAGGTGCTCCGGCAACATCGGCACCACCCGGTCGACCAGATACACCGACGTTGCCCGGTCGTAAGCTTCCTGGTCGAGGATCGTCCCCGGCTTCACATAGTGGGTCACGTCGGCGATGTGCACGCCCACCTCCACCATGCCGTCTTTCAGAAAACGGATGGACAGGGCATCGTCAAAGTCCTTGGCGTCAGCCGGGTCGATGGTGAAGGTGGTCACCTTACGAAAATCCCTCCTTTTCTCCAGCTCTTTACGGGGGATCGCATCGGGGATCTGCTTTGCCGCCTCCTCGATCGCCGGGGAGAATTTTGCGGGCAGTTCGAATTCGGCCAGGATGGCATGGATCTCTGTTTCGTGATCCCCTGCATCTCCCAGCACCTCGACGATCTCACCAAAAGGATTTTTTACTTTCTCCGGCCATTTGGTGATGCGGGCGATGGCTTTCTGTCCGTTTTTCGCCCCGTTGAGCTTAGAGCGGGGGATGAAGATATCATACGGCATTTGCCGGTTGTCGGGGATCAGGAAAGCATAATGGCCCGTGATCTCCACGATGCCCACGAAGGTCTTGCGCTTTCTCTCCAGGATCTCCACCACCTCGCCTTCAAGCCGGCGGTCGCGGCGGCGGGCAAAGAGATAGACCTTCACGATATCGCCGTTGAGGGCATGATGCAGGTTATTTTCGCTGACATACACATCCTCCTCCAGATCATCGCTCACCACATAGGCATTGCCATAAGCGGTCATGTCCACCGTGCCGGTGATGAAACCGCTCCGACTCTTGAACTTGTATTTGCCCGGATGGATCTCTTCTACCTTGTTCTCTTTTTTCAGTTCTTTCAGGATCTTTTCTATCTCTTTCTTCTCATCCTTATGGGTCATGTTCAGTAACCCGGCTACCTGCTTATAGTTGAGGGTCCGTGTCGGATTGTTGGAAAAGATCCCTGTGATCTTGTTTTTCAGCGTGTTCCGGTCTTTCAACTCTTTTTTATATTGTTTGTTCTTTTTCTTTTTTGGCATAACTGTTTTCTTTAAAAAATAATTTGTGAAATTAACTATTTCCGGCGATATTTGATCTTTAACTTCTGTTAATCATCTCTTTTTCATTCAGGAGGTCTTCCATGGCAAAGAAATATGATACCGGTTTGGTCCTGAGCGGCGGGGGTGCGCGGGGTTTTGCCCACCTGGGGGTGTTGCAGGCCCTGCTGGACCATGACATACGTCCCGCCGTGATCTCGGGGGTGAGTGCCGGCGCCATCGTGGGGGTTTTTTATGCCGACGGTTACTCCCCGCAGGAGATCATGGATATGTTCGTCGAGAAGAAGCTCTTCTCGCTGGTACGCTTCACCGTGCCCCGCAGCGGCTTCCTCAAGCTCTCCGGCCTGCAGGAGCTGCTTCATTCCTCCCTCCGCGCCCGCACCTTTGAAGATCTGAAGATCCCTTTGTGGATCACCATCAGCAATCTTAACAAAGCACAGGTGGAATATGTCACCAGCGGCCCCCTCGCCGATGTGGTCATTGCCTCGGCCAGCATTCCCGTACTCTTTGAGCCCCACCGCATCGGCAAATACCAGTACTGCGACGGGGGGGTTTTCGACGTCCTTCCGGTTGTTCCCATCCGCCGCGAATGTGAAAAGATCATAGGTGTGAACGTCAATCCCCGCTGGGAAGAAAAGAATATCTCCGGCGTGATCAAAATGGCCGAATGGTCCTTCTACCTCCGTATCCTGGCCAGCGTGCATACCAACATGCGGCAGTGTGATATACGTATCGACCCGAAGAAACTCAAAGGATTCGGGATCTTTGAGATGTCCAGGGCGCGGGAGATGTTCGACATCGGCTATGAAGAAGCCACCCGCGTCCTCAACACCCGCCTGCCTAAGATCTCCTGATCTTTCCCATGTCAGAAGCGGGGAGTACTTGGAGTACTTGGAGTGTGGAGTGTGGAGTGTGGAGTGCCTAGAGGTTGGAGTACTTGGAGTTGTACTTTTCGACCCTTTTGACTTTTCGACCTTCGCTCTTCGAGCTTCAACAATCGAGCTTCACCCTTTCTAAAAGCTTTCTTCCGCGATCCTCCGCACATTATCCGCCTTGCCCATGGTAAAGAAATGGACCACCGGCACGCAGTGGGCGATCAGCTCCCGGGTCTGTTGTATGCCCCATTCGACGCCCACCTCATACACTTCGTCATTGCTCTTGCACTTCAACACCTCCTTCACAAGCGCCTCCGGCAAGTTGATATTGAAAGTCGCGGGCAGCAGGTTCAGTTGCTTTTTTGTCGAGAGGGGTTTGATGCCCGGGATGATGGGCACCTCAATGCCGGCTTCCCGGCATCTCTTCTCGAAGGCAAAGAATTTCTCATTGTCAAAAAACATCTGGGTCACAATGAATTCCGCCCCGGCCTCGATCTTCTTTTTCAGGAAATGCAGGTCCGAATCGAAATTGGGTGCTTCCACATGCTTTTCCGGATAGCCGGCCACCCCTACGCAAAAGTCGGTGGGAGAAGGCTCCTGCAGGTCGGGATCGAGGTATTTCCCCCTGTTCATATTCATGATCTGCTGCACCAGCTCGAGGGCATGGGCATGCCCTCCCTCTTCGGGTACGAAGTGCCCGCTGCCCGCAGGCGGATCACCCCGCACGGCCAGCACATTGTGGATCCCCATAAAGTTCAGGTCGATCAGGGCATTCTCCGTCTCTTCGCGCGTGAACCCCCCGCAGATCAGGTGGGGCACCACCATCACCCCATAGCGGTGCTGTATGGCTGCCGAGATGGCCACCGTTCCCGGACGTTTCCGGACGGTCTTTTTTTCCATCAGGCCACCCTTTACCTTCTTATAAACGACCTCCTCCCGGTGGTAGGTAATGTTGATGTACAGCGGATCAAACTGCATCAGCGGGTCGATCCGCTCATAGATATAGTTGATATCCTTGCCTTTGGGCGGGGGCAGCAGCTCAAAAGAGAAGCGTGTCCGCCGGATCTTTTTCAAGGCCTCAGACAGTTTCTGTTCCGTAATATCAGTCATGATCCCTGTAGATAAGATGTGACAAATATTTTTCCGCCTCTTCCCGGGAGATCTTCCTCCTCCGGGCATAGTCGGCCACCTGGTCCTCCAGGATCCTGCGTATATCGAAATAGACCGCTTCTGGATGGGAAAAGATGAGACCGCTCACCGAGGCGGCAGGATCCATGGCAAAGCCTTCCGTGAGACGTATGCCCGTATGTTTCTCAGCCTCCAGGAGGGCGAAGAGGTTTTTCTTCTCCGAATGATCGGGACAGGCCGGATAACCATAGGCCGGACGAATACCCTGATACCTCATCCTGAAGAGATCCTCCAGGCTGAGCTGCTCCTCCGGTACGAAGCCCCACAGCTCTTTCCGCACCTTCATATGCAGCCATTCGGTGGCTGCTTCGGCCAGGCGGTCGGCCAGGGCTTTCACCATCAGCGCCTGGTAGTCGTCATGTTCTTTTTGGAATTTCTCCAGGTAATGCTCCAGGCCGAGGCCTCCTGTCACGGCAAAGAGGCCAATATGATCCTGCAGGCCTGTCTCTTCAGGTGCGATGAAATCGCTGAGACAGAGGTTATGGCCCGTAGCGGTGCGGGCTTCCTGCTGCCGCAGGTGATACAGCACCCCCTTCACCCGGGTGTGTTCCTCTTCTTCATACACGATGATATCATCCCCGGCGGCGGCGGCCGGCAACAGGCTCACCACCCCCTGCACCTTCAGGACCTTCTCTTCCGCCAGCCGCTCCAGGAAATGCTTCCCCTCCTCATACACCCGGCGGGCCTCTTCACCCCGCTCCGGATGGTCGAGAATGCCGGGGAACTTTCCCTTCAGGTCCCACACATGGAAAAAGAAGGTCCAGTCAATAAAAGGCATCACCTCTTCCAGGGGAATATTCTCAAAGACGGTCGTTCCCGGCGTTACCGGCGGCGGCGGGGCGTAATGGTCCCAGTCGGGCCGGAACCTGTTTTTCCGCGCCTCCTCCAGCGGGATGTATGCGCCCGGCTTTTTGCGGTTCATCGTACGCAGCTTCTCATATTGCTGAGCGGTCTCTGCCAGGAATTGCTTTTTCTCACCGGAGAGGAGGGAGCCCACCACCGCCACGCTGCGGGAGGCATCTTTCACGTGTACCACGCCGTGTTTGTAATGGGGGGCTATTTTCACGGCGGTGTGGAGCACGGATGTGGTCGCCCCGCCGATGAGGAGCGGCTGCCGGAAGCCTTTGCGCTCCATCTCGCCGGCGACATGCACCATCTCCTCCAGCGAGGGGGTGATCAGGCCGCTCAGGCCGATGATGTCGGTCTTCTCTTTTTGTGCGGTCTCGAGTATCTTCTCTGCCGGCACCATCACCCCCAGGTCGATGATCTCATAGTTGTTGCACTGCAGGACGATGCCCACGATGTTCTTCCCAATGTCGTGCACATCCCCCTTGACGGTGGCCAGCAGCACCCTGCCGGCCGCCTGTTGCCGGCCGCCGCCGGCCGCTTTTTCCTCTTCGAGCACCGGCTCCAGCACCGCCACCGCCTTCTTCATCACCCTCGCACTCTTGATCACCTGCGGCAGGAACATCTTTCCCGCTCCGAAGAGATCGCCCACCTTGTTCATCCCTTCCATCATGGGTCCTTCGATGATGTCCAGGGCCGTGGGATATGCTTTGATGGCCTCAGCCATGTCCTCCTCCACATAGTCGGGGATGCCTTTCACCAGCGAGTGGATGATCCTTTCTTTCAGCGGCAGCTCCCGCCAGGCTTCTTTTTTCTCTTCGGCGCCGTTGCCGGTCTGCGTGGCCGACGCTGCATACTCCAGCAACCGCTCTGTGGCATCGGGCCGCCGGTCAAAGATCAGGTCCTCCACCTTTTCCAGCAACTCGGGCGGGATCTCATCGTACATGGGCAGCTTGCCGGCGTTGACGATGGCCATGTCCAGTCCCGCCTTTACGGCATGGTACAGGAAAGCGGCATGCATCGCCTCCCGGATGGGGTTGTGCCCCCGGAAAGAAAAAGAGAGGTTGCTGATACCTCCGCTGGTATGCACATACGGCAGGTGTTCTTTGACCCACCGCACCGCCTCGATGAACTCCAGGGCATAGCGGTTGTGCTCCTCCAGCCCCGTGCCTATGGCCAGCACGTTCAGGTCGAAGATGATGTCCTCGGGCGGGAAGTCTGCTTTTTCCGTTAGCAGTCTGTAAGCCCGTTCGGCGATGGCTGTCCGCCGGTCAAAAGTGGTGGCCTGGCCCTCCTCGTCGAAGCCCATCACCACCACAGCCGCTCCGTACAGCCGGATCTTCCTGGCCTTCATCAGGAAATCCTCCTCTCCCTCCTTGAGGCTGATGGAGTTGACGATGCCTTTCCCCTGCAGACATTTGAGCCCGGCCTCCAGCACCTCCCATTTGGAGGAGTCGATCATCACCGGCACGCGGGCGATCTCGGGATCGGCCGCCACCAGGTTGAGGAAGGTGACCATGGACTTTTTGGCATCGAGCATGGCATCGTCCATGCTGACATCGATCACCTGGGCACCGTTCTCCACCTGTCCGCGTGCCACGGCCAGGGCCTCCTCGAATTTCTCTTCGCGGATGAGCCGCGCAAAACGGCGTGACCCGGCTACGTTGGTGCGCTCGCCGATGTTGATGAGGTTGCTCCCCTCAAACACTTTCAGCGGTTCGAGGCCGCTGAGCTTCAGCACATGGTCGTGGGAGGGGAGGGCACGGGGTCTCTTCCCCGCCGCACGACGTGCAAACTCTTTTATATGCTCCGGCGTGGTCCCGCAGCATCCGCCGATGATATTCACATGGCCTCCCTGCATGAGTCGTTCCAGTACCTCGCCCATCTGCTCCGGCGTAGATTCATATTCCCCGAACTGGTTGGGAAAGCCGGCGTTGGGATGCACGCTCACCGGCAGCGGGGTGAGTTGGGCGAGCTCCTCGACAAAAGGCTCCAGCTCTTTGGCACCCATCGAGCAATTGAGGCCCAGGCTGAAAAGGCGGGCATGGGAGACAGAGATGACGAAGGCCTCCAGGGTCTGGCCCGAGAGAGTACGGCCGCTGGCATCCACCACCGTCACCGATACCATCACCGGCAGCCGGCGGTCTTTCTCTGCAAAAACCTCTTCAAGGCCGGCGAGCGCCGCTTTGGCATTGAGGGTGTCAAAGACCGTCTCCAGCATCAGCAGATCGGCCCCGCCGTCGATGAGGCCGCGAGCCTGTTCGGCATATACCTCCCGCAGGTCATCGAAGGTGACGGCCCGGTATCCGGGATCCTCCACCTTCGGCGAGATGGAGGCGGTCTTGTTGGTAGGCCCCATCGTTCCGATCACAAAACGGGGCCGGGAAGGGTCCTGTGCCGTGACCTTGTCCGCCACCTCCCGCGCCAGGCGGGCAGCCGTCAGGTTGATCTCATACACCAGCTCCTCCATGCCGTAGTCGGCCAGCGAGATGCGGTTGGCGTTGAACGTGTCTGTCTCGATCATATCCGCCCCTGCCAGGAGATACTGCTCATGGATCTCCCGGATGATCTCCGGCCGTGTCAGCACCAGCAGGTCGTTATTGCCTTTCTGCGACAGGGGATGATCACGGAAACGGTCGCCCCGGTAATCCTCCTCCTTCAGGCCGTGCCGCTGGATCATCGTCCCCATGGCACCGTCCATCACCAGAACACGTTCCTGTAATATTTGTTTCAACTGTGCCTCTTTATCCATTTTTCTCCGGGTTCTTACACCCAATTATTTTTTCAAAAATACATTTGTTCCGGCATATTCCCCTTCTCCGGAAACTGTTTTTTTCCGGTCCCCCCACGGCCTATCGTTTTTTTCCGGTATGCGAAGGCTTTAATATTTCGCTCTATCTGGAGCTGTTCGCACTACGTAAAAAATGCATGTTAGGGTTAATCTTCCTCCAGGAAGGGGCGGATGATCTCCGTGAGTTTTTCCGTTTCGACAAGGAAGCCATCATGGCCGTACAACGAATCGATCTCTTTATAGGCCCCCTTCTCCACTTTTCCGGCCAGGAATTTCTGTTCATAGGTCGGGAAGAGAAGATCGCTGGAGATCCCCACCGAAAGGACGCGGGCTTTGATCCTTTGCAGAGCCTTTTCTGTCCCTCCGCGACCGCGTCCCACGTGGTGGGTATCGGAAAGGTTCAAAAGCTGATAGTAGGAATAGGCATCAAAGCGTTTCACCAGCTTATCCCCCTGGTAATTCTGGTAGGAGACAGCCCGGAAATCCGACAGTTTCTCATCGTCGTTGTCCTGTTGTGTCTTGTTGTAGATGGTATCGTTGCGGTAGCTGAGGAGGGCTATGGAACGGGCGGCCCGGAGGCCTTTGCTTCCCCCTCCGGGGATATCTTCTTCAAAGGTAGGATCGGCCTCTATGGCCAGGCGCATCGACTGGTCAAAGGCGATGGCCCAGGGCGCATACTGCACGCTGGAAGCCAGAAAGGCCAACCGTTCTATGAGCTCCGGATACATGATGCTGTACTCCAGCGCCTGCGAGCCCCCGATGGAACCGCCGATGATCATGCGTATCTTCTCTATCCCCAGATGACGCCGCACCAGCTCATGGCCTTCCACCACATCCCGGAAGGTCAGCAGGGGAAAAGAACGGAACCACGGCCGTCCCGTAGCCGGATTGACCGACATGGGACCCGTGGAGCCGTAACAGGACCCCAGGATGTTGGCGCATACAATAAAATATTTATCGGTATCCAGCAGCAGGCCGGGACCCACCATACCGGGCCACCAGTCGGCCACGTCGGAGTTGGCCGTGAGGGCATGACATACCCAGATCACGTTGTCGCGTGCCTCGTTAAGGTGTCCGTAGGTGTGATAGGCGATCTCCACCCCCGGCAGGGAGCCTCCCGCCTCCAGGGCGAACGGCTTGTCATATTTCAGTTTCTCCATAGCCATCCCGACGTCAGCGTATAGAAACACGCAAAAAAAGAAAAAGATATGCAGGGGAAAGAAAACATTTTTTCATGATCGTCCTGTTTAATTTATCATCTCCCGGCCTGCCGGGATTAGGTTTTAGCACCTTTCCCCGTTTGCCGGGGGGGTTGCTAGAGGTTCTCAGAGCCTAATCTCTCCCCTCTTCTTAATAAATCAAACACCCTTTTATCCAAAAGAATATTTGAGATAGTTTGCAAATCTACGCCCGGAAAACGATATTTCCAAAAATATTTCATCATCCTGCGGATCAAAAACGTATTTTTGGAAGGATGAAGGATGAACAACGAGAGCGAAAGAACTAAGAACTGTGAACCGTGAACTATGAACTATGAACTATGAACCATGAACTGTGAACCAGATTCTAATACAACTTTCCTACCGTACGGACAAGGCAATGCCTTGTCCCTAACTCTGAACTCTGACCATGCACATTTTCATAACAGGCACGCGGGGTATCCCGGCCCAGTACGGCGGGTTTGAGACCTTTGCCCAGGAGCTCTCGCGGCGGTTGGCAGAGAGGGGACATGCTGTGACGGTGTGCAACCCCTCCTCCCATCCTTACCGGGGAGCCTCCTGGGAGGGGGTGGAGATCCTCCGTCGTCCCTGGCCGGCATTCCCCGGCGGGGTGCTGTGGTACGACCGGCTGTGTATGCGCGAAGCTTACCGCCGCCGGCCCGCTGTGATCCTCAACTGTGGATACGGCAATGCGGCCTTCATCCGCAAGGCGCATCCTGTGCCTGTAGTTACCCTCACCGACGGCCTGGAGTGGCAGCGGGCAGGGTGGAGCGCCCCGGCACGCCGGTGGTTGCATAAAATGGAAAGGAAAGCGGCGGAACGCAGCCGTCTCCTCGTCTCCGACCATCCGGAGATTGCACGTCATTACCGGGAGCGATATGGCAAGGATACACCGGTGATCCCTTACGGGGCAGAGATCCCCGCTGCGCTCACCCTCCCTGACGGAAGGACGCCGGGTGATCTGTTGCGCGAGCATCTGCAACAACAACAGGTCCCTTTCAGTGAAAACCTTGTTGGCTCTCTCACTGCCGGCAACTATTTTCTGACGGTCGGCCGTTTCGTCCCCGAGAACAACCTCTCTATGATCCTGGAGGGATATGTCCGTTCCGGTATCCCCTTTCCTTTGGTCCTTGTGGGCAATGCCGGCAACCGGTTCGGCCGGCAGCTCCAAAAGAAATACGGTCCGGAACAAAACATCCTGTTCACCGGCCCCGTCTATGACAAGCATCTCCTGGACCTGTTGCGGCATCATGCCCGGGGGTATTTGCACGGTCATTCGGCCGGCGGCACCAACCCGGCCCTCCTCGAGGCCATGGCCGCCGGCAGCCTCATCGCCGCCCACGACAACCCTTTCAACCGTTATGTGCTGGGCGAAGGTTCCCGCTACTTCGGAACCGCAGAGGCACTGAGCCGCCTGCTGGCCAAGTGGGAGGATTACAGGAAAGCCAGGAGAGAGATCACGCAGGAATATCTCCGGAGGATCCGGGAAGAGTATGACTGGGACAGGATCACCGATGCCTGGGAGGAGGTCTTTTTCAGGGATTTAAGATCCCATTGAAAAATACTTTTCAAAACTTTGTGATAAACTTTTGTATCAACATTCCTGTATTACACAGATATACAACATATTAACAAGTCTTAACTACGTAGTCAACTACGTAGCTGTCTACGTAGTTCGTCCGGATCTTATTGTTTATCAACTACTTCCGGGGACTCGTTTCCGGATGGGTGACAGTACGGTTTTTGTCAGCCCCTCCACTTCAGGCGGGTGATCTCATTGTCGCGGGAGGTGTTGCCGGCTACCGTGTGCAGGCGGAATTCTCCTTTTTCCGGCGTCAACTGTGCCTCCACCCAGCCCACCGGATCCTCGTCCCGGAAATTGTAACCCATGGCCGGCAGATTGATCAGGTGGATGCCTTCCCGGACATCATAACGGTATACATGCGAATGGCCATAGAATATTGCTTTCACATGTTTCTGCGGGGCGATGATGCGGAACAGCCGATCGGCATCTGCCAACGCACCGTCACTATCATCAAGTGTGTGGTGCAGAAAGAGAAACGCCGGTTTTTCCGTATGTTCTTTCAGATAGGTATCCAGCCACTCCCTTTGTGCTTTACCGAGCAATCCCAGGGCCGGCGAATCGTTGGTAAAGATCAGTGAATCAAGCAGGATCAGGCGCAGATCCGGATATTCGATCACCTGGACAAACCTGCCGCTTACTGCAGCCCTCTCGCCGGGTGTCTCAGGAAAGACCGCCAGAAAATGATCCCGGACATCATGATTACCCAGCGCCATGGCCACCGGCATTCCCCCATTCAGGGGCTCCAGCAACCCTTTCAACGCCTCATAATCCCCCTGTTTCCCTTCCAGACGCGCCAGATCACCCGTGATGACCGCCATATCAGCCGGATATTCCCTGATCTGCTCCACCCCCTTCAACAAATTCCGGTAAGGATAAAATCCCCGGTAAACTTCTTCTTTGTTTTCCGGGATGTGCGTGTCAGACAAGAGGTTCAGCCGGACCCCCTTTTTCCTGCCGGGTACTGCAAAGGAAGGCAACATTCCCAAGACCATCACAGCTCCCGCACCCCCGGCCAGGGTCTTTATAAAATGACGGCGGCTTTTCTTCTGATAGAGATAAGGCATGGCAGTAAATTTTGGTTGAGGTACGCAATTTACAAATAATTTCTCTCCTCCCTCCCTGACACCTGCTTTTTTGTTATACTTAAACACGTTGATACATTGTGATTTACATCAGATCGCCAAAAATATTTTAAATTTTTTAGTATTATGTTATACATAGTATTATATTTTTTCCATATCTTTGCAATGGAGATTACAATGCTATAACCACATATTTTAAAAATGAAAAAAACGATCACGATCAATCTGGGAGGGCTGGTCTTCCACATCGACGAGGATGCGTATCTCTTGCTGGAGGAGTACCTGAAAAGGCTGGGAGACTTTTATTCCGGCGATCCGGATTCTTCCGAGATCCTGGAAGACATCGAGGCCCGCATGGCCGACCTTTTCCGTGAGCGGATGACCTCCGGGCAGGAGGTCATTAACCGCACCAACGCAGAAGAGGTCATCGGTATTCTGGGATACCCGGAAGATCTTCTGGAGGAAGATCCTTCTGGGGTTTACGAAAATGTCAAACGCACCCGTTACCGCCGTATCTACCGCGATCCGGACAACCGCATACTGGGAGGGGTCTGCGGAGGCCTGGGGGCTTATTTCAGGATCGACCCGCTGGTCTTCCGGCTGCTTTTTGTGGGGATCACCCTGCTGGGAGGCGCCGGGATCCTGTTGTATCTCATCCTCTGGATCGTGATCCCGGAAGCCAGGACCACTGCCCAGAAGCTGGAGATGCGCGGGGAACCGGTCAATGTCTCCAATATCGGTAAAAAGGTGAAGGAAGAGAGCGGGAACTAATCATTGTATCAACATGAAAAAGAAAGATCATGGGAATCAAAATTGAAAATGCACAGGCACAGATGCGCAAGGGTGTACTGGAATACTGTATCCTCTCGATCATCTCACGCAACAGCTGCTATGCCTCCGACATCCTGAAAGAGCTGAAGGAGGCCAGGATCATCGTGGTGGAGGGAACGCTTTATCCCATCCTCACCCGCCAGAAAAACGCGGGGTTGCTCAGTTACCGCTGGGAAGAGTCCACCCAGGGCCCGCCACGCAAATATTACGAACTGACCCAGGCCGGACAGGAGTACCTCCGTGAACTGGATAAGGCATGGAAGGAGCTGATCGATGCTGTGGAAAAGATACGCAACAAGAAAAAATAAAACTTACCGGGATGAAAAAAACGATCAAAATAAGTCTGCAGGGCAGCGTCTTCTTCATGGATGAAGATGCTTATGCCGAGCTCTCCCGCTATCTTGAAGAAATTGGCAACCGCCTGGCCTCACAGGAGGAGCATGAGGAGATCATCCAGGACATCGAAACTCGTATCGCTGAGATCTTTAACGACCGCCTGGGCGGAAAACGCGAGGTGGTCACCCGAGAGGATGTGACAGCGGTGATCTCCCTGCTGGGCCGGCCGGAGGATATCATTGATGCCGGTGGTGAGGAGTTCTCTTCAGCGCCGGAGGGACCACCGGCAGGTACGGAAACACGCAAACGTCTTTTCCGCGATCCTGACAATGCTGTGCTGGGCGGGGTGTGCGGAGGCCTGGGCGTTTATTTCAATGTCGACCCCGTGTGGTTCAGGGTGGCTTTCATCGTGCTGACCCTCTTGTATGGCTCTTCTATCCTGATATATCTCCTGATGTGGCTGATCATCCCCGAAGCAAAGACGGCTGCGCAACGCCTGGAGATGACAGGACAGCCGGTCAACCTCAGCAACATCAGCAAGAACATCAGCCAGGAATTTCACAAGGTAAAAAACAACCTGAAAACCATTCCGGAGAGCGATGGGTACCGCCGTTCGCGCAACGCCCTGCAGGAGTTCGTGCGGGTGATCGGAGAGATATTGCTGGTCGGATTGAAGATCCTCGGGATCCTGATCGGTATAGCTTTCGTACTCGCGGGGCTGATCATTCTGATTGCCCTGTTGGGGACTTTCTTCTTTCATTTCAGCTATCTCACCCCTCCTATACAGGTAGCCTCTTTCTTTGATCTACGGGAAGCCCTGGCCATTTTCACCCGGCCCGAGAACGTTCCCTATATCCTCGGCAGTCTGGTCCTTACGCTGGGCATTCCTCTTCTGGCCCTCGTATATGCCGGCGTAAGGCTCATTTTCAACATCCGTGCCAGCAACCGCATTGCCGGGGTGGTATTTTTTGTCATCTGGCTGATCAGCGCCGTGAGCCTGGGCCTTTTCATCGTTGACATTGCATCCAATTATTCCAGGCATGCCCGCCTCACCGAAACAACCTCCCTCGATATTTCAGCCGGAGACACCCTTTTCGTTACAACCCCTACTACCTACAATGATGCTATCGAGGAAGTGATCTCTTTCCGGCAAAAGGGCATTTACAGGGATACGGAGAGAGACATACTGCTGGCCCGCCCCGAAATAGATATCGTTCCTTCGGGAGCAGAAAAATCAGAGCTGGTGATCGTCAAAAAAGCCTATGGGAACAGCCGCGAAGCAGCCCTCAAAAGAGCTGAAAAGATCTCCGCCAACCTGAGTTTCCTCAATTCACACACCCTTCTCCTGCATCCCTGGTTCTCTGCCGGAAAGATCTGGTATGGCCAGCAATTGGATTATCGTCTTCGCCTGCCGGTAGGCACCGTGATCTGCCTGGACGAAAAACTGCGTTACTTGCTCGACTACATCCCTACCGGAAAATACATCCCTGTCTATGATATGGCCGGAAAGTGCTGGGTGATGACGGAGGATGGGCTGGAGAGGGCGGAGTGAGGGCGCAGGGCACAGAGCGCAGAGCACAGAGCACAGAGCGCAGAGTAATGAGTAATGAGAGGTGAGAGGTGAGAGGTGAGAGGTGAGAGATGAGCAGAGCGGAGAGCGTAGAGTAAAGGGACGATGATGAGATGATGCGATACCCGCCTGCCGGCAGGCAGGATGCGAATAACAACTCCACATACCGCAAATCAATTTGCGAGCATCCTCGCAACTCATGTGAAATCGAAGATTTCATGAGTTGCGGGACTCCACTCTCTAAGTACTCCAAACTTCTGGAAGGTACTGCCCGCCCGTCCGCCTGAACGAATTCATTCGGGCAGGGCTGACGCCAGTCGGACGGGGGTGTTAGGCAGGGGGCGCAGGGCACAGAGCGCAGAGTGATGAGAGGTGAGAGGTGAGAGATGAGCAGAGCGGAGAGCGTAGAGTAAAGGGACGATGATGAGATGATGAGAGGGGGTGCTGGGGGAGGAATGCGTGAATGATTCCCGCCCGCCCGCCTGACCGAGCCATTCGGGCAGGGACGAACGTCCGTTCGGACGGGGAATGAGTGAATGATTGAAGAGTCCTTAGCTACCAATTTTTAACTTTAGGCATCCCGAAAAACAGCAAATCTAAGATTTGCGTAGTTTTTCGAGGATCCTCGAAAAATCTTTGATTTTTCGGGACTCCAAGTACTTCACCCTCCCGGTCTTTACTTATTTACCAGAATAAACGCACCCCAAAAAAAAGGAGCGGGGTATTCTTTCTTGATGGCGCGTTGGGCCTGGAGGAAGGCTTTTTGTTTGTCGCCGCTCTGCAGCCAGTAGTTGTAGAAAAGGCTCATCAGCTTCTGTGTCACCTCATCGCTCACCTGCCACAGGGAGATCATCACCGAGGTGGCGCCGGCCAGCTGGAAGGAGCGCTGCAGACCGTACACACCTTCGCCGTTGCGCACCTCGCCCAGACCGGTCTCACAGGCGCTTAGCACCACCATGTCCGTTCCGGACAGGTCCATCATCGAAGCTTCGTAAGCATTGAGGATGCCGTCATCCTGTCCCTCCGCGGAGAGGGAGTCGAGGTTCTGTATCGTCCTGTCGGCACCGGTGAACAAAAGGCCTGAGCGCAGCAGGGGGTTGGCCACGGCCCTTTGCGGCTCGATGCCGAAGATCTTTTCCGTGGAGGGCGGGATATCGGGCAGGAAATAGCCGTGGGTGGCCAGGTGCAGCAGCTCCGGCCGGCGCACGTGGCGTATGTGCTCTTCCGTCGCCTCCTTCTGCAGGTAAAGGGTGGTCTTCCAGCCATGAGTCTTCAGGATACCGTTCACCTTTTTCACCTCGGTCTCCGTAGCGGGCAGCGCCGGCAGAGGCATCTCTTTCATCCGGTCCCAGTCCAGTCCCAGGTCATACTGCGGGTTGCCGGCGAGAACGGCCGTATGCCGGCTGCTTTTCGCATTTTTTTGTTTCAGGGTCAGGATATCCCGCGTATTGGTCAGATAGGAGATCTCATGTTTGTCCATGACAAAAGAGCCGTCATCGAACTGCAGGGTGTTGATATTGACGAAATTGTATATGCCGTCAGGCGAAATATAAAGGACCTGCCTGTCCCCCACCCTGTCCTCCACCGGTGTCCAGAAAACATCCGCAAAAGGCACTTTCTTCCGCGCCTGCTGCATGGCCTGCCGGTAGCCGGCGATCTTCTCCCTTTCCAGGTCATTGCCTCCGGGTATGGGTACGATCAGCGGCCTGTCCCGGTCTTTCGTCACCACCAGGGCCAGGTAACGGACCGTAGTATCGCGGCGGTAATGATCATAGCCCGTCAGGCGGACGAGCTCCACCACTGCCTCGCCGGCACCAAGGCTCTGCCGTACCTGCGAAAAACCGGCCTTCTCTTTTTCCCCGCCTTTGCCGAAGAGTCCGGAGCGGGCTGCCAGCTTTTTCTCCAGGTTTTCGGTCACATTTTCCAGCGAATCTACGTTGATGCCGTTCTTTTGTATCTCTTCATTGGTCATCGAATAGACCGTCCCCAGGTACTGTTTCATGTCCAGCCACCGGCTGTACAGGTCTTTCAGTTCTTTGTCAGTCCCCTGCAGGATGCTGTTGCGCATACGGCTGGAGGTATTGAGCAGCAAGGCTTTGGTGGCAATGCGGTAATTGTAGAACGCCACCGGCATCTCCGGCACTTTATCCCCGGCTTCGAGGGAGAAGTTGAAAAAGCGCTCGAAACGGGGGCTGACCGTATGCCAGAAAGCAGCCTGTCCGTATTCGCTGAGCGCCGGGAAATACCGGTCGATCTGGGCAATGTACTCATCCAGGACGTTTCGGTACCCTTCAAAAGCCTTTTCGTAATTCCCTTCTTCCCATTCCAGGATGGCCCGGGCCTCCTGCAGGGCGGCCAGCCGCGGATGGTGTTCCGGCAGGCTCTCCTCCAGAACAGCGTATGCCTTGTCGATCTCGGGACGGGCTTTCTCCGGCTGTTCCATAAACAGATGGTACCGTCCCAGGTCGGCCAGCGCCCCGGCATAAGAGGGATGGGAGGTGCCGAATTTTTTGTCAAAGATCTTCAGGGCGCTTTTCAGGAGGTCCTCCACCTTGTCATACTGCCCGTTGGCCAGGTATAGCCCGGCCAGGTTCTGTTCCATGACCGCATAGTCGGGATGTTTCGCCCCGAGCCGCCTTCTCTTGACAGCCATGGCCTCCAGGAAGATCTTCTCGGCCTCCTCCCTTTTCCCCTGAGCCTCGTACAGCATGGCCAGGTTGACCTTCATCCGGACGAAATTGGGCGACTTACTTCCGATGTTCTCCTGCGCCACTGCCAGGGCCTGGTCCATCAGTTTTTCCGCTTTCTCATATTTCCCCAGTTGCTGGTTGAGCACCGCCAGGTTGTTCAGGATCACGGCATAGGCGGTCGAGTTCTTCCCCCGGGAGCCGGCAGTCAGAGTCAGGGCTTTGTTCAGCAGGCTGTCGGCAGCGGCATAACGCGCTGTCTCCTTGTACAGCACGCCCATGTTATTGCAGGAAGCTCCCAGGGGGCCGGGATCTTTCAGCTCTTCCCGGAGGTCCAGGGCGCGGCTGTTCATCTCTTCCGCCTCATAATACCGGCCGGTGGTCTGGAAAAGCAATCCCAGGTTGCTCTGTACCAGGGCATATTTCTCCGTATTTTCCTTTCCCTCCTTTTGCAACAAAAGGAGGGCCGTGAGAAAAGCGTTCTGTGCCCCCTGGTAATGCCCCGTGGCATACAACAGCTCGCCCGTGCGGTTGTAGTCGTCCGGGTCCATTTTTTCCAGCCGGTCATCGATCTTCTCGTCCACCGTCCCCGGCCGGGCGGCAAAGCCGATGATCGAGCGCTTGTAGGTCTCAAATTTGTCCTCGGCCTCGTAGAAACCGGAATTGTCACTGAAAGAGACGGCATAGTTCAGTTCGGCCGGATCATACGACTCACTCCACCGGACAATGCGGGCACGCAGGGAATCCTCCAGCACCTTTGCGCTCCTTTTGGCAATGTGAACGGCCTCTTTCTTCGCCTTGTCCAGCAACTGCTGCTTCAGGGCTTTCCAGTTCTGGCCCCGGCCTGTGACAGGTACCAACAGCAGCAAGGTTAAGATGTATGCGACTTTTTTCATGGGTTCCGGACCAAAGATTTATTTTTCTTTCCGGTAGCCAGGCTCACGACGATGATGGCCAGGAAGGCCAGGACAAAAGAGACGAAGCGTACGGATACCGCCTGGTCGAGTACGGTGATCTCCGACCAGATGATAGTGGTGAACGTTCCGGTGATCATCCCGGCCAGCACGCCCTGCCAGTTGGTTTTCTTCCATTTCAGCAACAACAGTAACGCCGGTCCGAAGGATGCCCCCAGGCCTGACCAGGCATAGGATACCAGTCCGAACACCAGCTTGGTGGAGGTGACGGCAATGACAAAGGCAAGAAGTCCCACGGCCACCGTGATCACACGGCTGAGGAAGAGCATTTTCCGGTTGGAGAGGTCTTTTTTGAGGGTCTGGTGATAAAAGTCCTCTATCACCGACGAGGTGATGACCAGCAGCTGGCTGTCGGCAGTGGACATCATGGCGGCGATGGCACCGGAGATAAAGATCCCTGCCAGCCAGGCCGGCAGGAAGTCGTTGGCCAGTGCCGGCATTACCTGCTCGACATCCTGGAAATGCCCTTCGCCGAACATGGCCAGGCCCACCAGTCCGATGAGGAACGCGCCTGTAAAGGCCGGTATGGCCCAGGCGATGGCTATGCGGCGGCTCACTTTGATCTTTTCACTGTCCTTTATGGCCATGAACCGGGTGAGCAGATGCGGCTGCCCCATATATCCGAAGAACCAGCTGAGACCTCCGATCACCACGCTCACGGCTGCCAGCCCCGTGGCTCCTCCTGTGAGGCTGGCATAGTGAGGCCCGGCGAGATGAACAGCCTCCCGCAGAGAGTGACCCGTCTCACCGATCTCGATCAGCCCGATCACCGGCAGGATCACCAGCGTGCCGATCATGATGATCCCCTGGATGAAGTCGGTCCAGGCTACGGCAAAAAATCCGCCCATCATGGTGTAGAAGATGATCACAACGGCCCCCAGGACGATACCCCAGAACTGCGGGATACCAAAAGTGACGAATAACACCTTGCCGGCGCCATTGAACTGGGCCGCCAGATAAAAGGTGAAAAAGAAAACGATGATGAGCGAGGAGAAAAGACGGATCATATTTCCGCCTTCGCCCAGTTTTTCCGAAAAAAAGTTGGGCAGGGTGATGGCCCCGAAATTCTCCGACTGCACCCGCAGATCTTTGGCGATCACGAACCAGTAGAAAATAATGCCGAGCACACACCCCAGGGCCGTCCACACATGCAGGAATCCGGCCGCCAGGGCCGCTCCCGGCAACCCTACCAGCAACCAGGCCGATTCGCCCGAGGCCCGCTCGGAAAATGCAACCACCCAGGGGTTGAGCTTGCGGCCCGCAATGAAAAAATCTTCATGGGACTTGTTGGAATGATAGGTTATAAAACCTACCAGCAGGACCAGCAACAGATAAATGAGAAAACCCAGTAAAGTGAAACTCATAACATCCGGTTTTATGAGATTACAGTTATCCGTCCTTTCAAATATCCACCCTTCTCTTCCCCTACGCCGGCATAAAAATACAAAAAAGAAAAGGGAACCTTTCAGTTCCCTTTTGGTGTTAACCTATTCATAAACCCGCAAAACCTACTGCTTTCATTTATATGACGAAAAAACCTCCCTTTTGTTGCATGAAAGGACAAGTTTTTTTGATCATAGTGGATGGATTCCCGGGTATATCCGCAAGAGGGAAAAACAGGGCTTTTCCTTCAATTATTTATTAACTTTAAACCCAAAATCAGCAATTGAAAATCGCAAGCGCTTTTCATTGCTGAACGATCAAGGATCTCAAGCACCTTTCCATGTCAATAACCGCAAGGAACATAACAAAATGGTACGGTGAGCAGAAAGCTCTGGACCGGGTCTCCTTTTCCGTGGAGAAGGGGCATGTCACCGGTTTTCTGGGACCCAACGGAGCCGGCAAGTCTACCATGATGAAGATCATCACGGGTTTTCTTCCCCCTTCTTCCGGGGAGGTGCTGGTCAATGGTCTGGAGGTACGCAACAACCTGCTGGAGGTACGGAAGATGATCGGCTACCTTCCCGAACACAACCCCCTGTACCAGGAGATGTATGTACGGGAGTACCTGAGTTACGTAGGCGGGATCTACAAGCTGGGGCGGGAGAAAAAGAAAAGGGTGGAAGAGATCATCGGCCTGACGGGGCTGGGCCCGGAGCAGCACAAGCAGATCGGTTCGCTCTCGAAAGGATACCGGCAGCGGGTGGGGCTGGCCCAGGCACTACTGCACGATCCCGACATCCTCATTCTCGACGAGCCCACCTCCGGCCTTGACCCCAACCAGATCGTAGAGATCCGCGAGCTCATCAGGTCGCTGGGCCGCGAAAAGACGGTGCTGCTCTCCACCCACATCATGCAGGAGGTGGAGGCAGTGTGCGACCGGGTGATCATCATCCATAAGGGCAGGATCATCGCCGACGAGACCGAGCAGTCGCTGGTCAACCTGCGGGAACAGCAGAGCCTCTGTACCATCCACACCGAGTTTGTGGAAGCGGTACCTGACAAGCTCCTCAGGAACCTGGAGCATGTCAAAGAGGTGTCCCCCGCCGGTGGGCATGCCTGGGTCCTCACCTGCGATACAGATATCCGCGAAGAGATCTTCCGCCTGGCCGTGGAACAGGGCCTCACCCTGAAAAATCTGGCCCTCGCCGGCCGCAGCCTCGAGGAAGTGTTCCGGGAGCTTACTACTGAATGATCGACCGGGGAGGTGGTTAGTGGTCCCGCAGTTCCCGGGAGCTTCGATCCCGTTGGAACTGCGAGGATCCTCGAAATTGTAACGAAATCAAAGATTTCGACAATTTCGGGATTTGTAGTTCGTGGTTTGTGGTTAACTTATCAACCCCGGCAAGCCGGGATTCCTGCCTGTCGCCTGCCTGCCGGCAGGCAGGGCAGACAGGAGTTCGACTTTGTGATTTCATTTCGACTCCGTCTCATAAAATCACAGTCTCACTAACTTATCAACTTCCTTTAAAATTTTGTAATCTCCTCATTTTATATTTCCTTTGTGACCCTGTGGAAAGATTTGGCTGATTGCAACCACGGAAAAAAATGCTAAAACAGTATTCCCTCCTGTCGCTCCAGCCACCCTTTCCCGAAACATTTTAACCCTAAAAGAGGAGAAGTCATGCCTTATTTATTTACATCCGAATCCGTTTCGGAAGGACATCCCGACAAGATCGCCGATCAGATCTCCGATGCTTTGCTGGATGAATTTTTGCGTCAGGACCCCGAGTCGAAGGTGGCATGTGAGACGCTGGTGACCACGGGGCTTGTGGTCTGTGGCGGCGAGGTAAAGACCGAGGCGTGGGTCAATATCCAAAATGTGGTCAGGGAGGTGATCCGCGACATCGGCTATACCAAAGCCGAGTACCGTTTTGACGCCGATTCCTGCGGGATCATCTCTGCCATCCACGAGCAGAGCCCAGACATCAATCAGGGTGTGGAGCGTGAGAATGAAGAGGATCAGGGCGCCGGCGACCAGGGGATGATGTTCGGTTATGCCAACCGCGACATGGACAATTACATGCCCATGGCGCTGGAGGTAGCCCATCTGCTGTTGCGCGAACTGTCTGCTATCCGCAAGGAGGGTAAACACATGACCTATTTGCGTCCCGATTCCAAGTCGCAGGTGACCATCGAGTATGATGACAACGGCACACCCATCCGCATCGACACGCTGCTGATCTCCACCCAGCATGATGAGTTCGTCATCCCCAAAGACAGCTCCCGTGAAGCGGAAGAGACCGCCCAGAAAGCCATGCAGGATAAGATCAAAGAAGATATCGAAACGTATCTTATCCCCAGGGTGAGAAAAAAATGCCCCGAGAGGATCAGGCATCTTTTTGAAGACGGCTACCGGCTGATCGTCAACCCCACAGGAAAATTCGTCATCGGGGGCCCGCATGGCGACACCGGCCTCACCGGCCGCAAGATCATCGTCGACACATACGGAGGCAAAGGGGCCCACGGCGGCGGGGCCTTCTCCGGCAAGGACTCTTCAAAAGTGGACCGTTCGGCCGCGTATGCCGCACGGCATATTGCCAAGAACATGGTAGCCGCCGGCATCGCCGACGAGGTACTGGTGCAACTGGCCTATGCCATCGGCATCGCAGAGCCCGTAGGAGTATTCGTGAACACATACGGAACAGCACGGGTGAAAGATGGCAGCGGGAAAACCCTCACCGACGGAGAGATCGCCGAGAAGGTCAAAGAGGCCTTCGACCTGCGACCCTATGCGATCGTGAAACGTTTCGGGCTGAAAAACCCCGTCTTCCGGGCTACCTCCACCTACGGACATTTCGGGCGTGATCCTTATACCGAAGAGGTGGAAGTACAGTACAACACCCATCAGGACACGGTCACCCGCGTGGTGGACGGCAAAGAGAAACATTTCAAGAAGGTGGAATTCTTTGCCTGGGAAAAGCTGGACTATGTGGATCGACTGAAAGAGGTCTTCGGGTTGTAATTTAGAACCATTTCCTGAAAAAGATTTTGTCTCTTTTTCAAAAACGTTATTTTTAGCACCGGATGAAACCGGTGCTTTTTTTTGGAGCCTGCCGGAGCATGACCAGAACAGTATTACTTAATATCTGATCCCATGTCTGATGCGCTGACCGTGATAGAAGTAAAAGACGCTGCTACAGAGAAGGAATTCCTTCATCTTCCTCTGAAGATCTACAGGAACGATCCGAACTGGATACGTCCGCTGGACCAGGATATACGGGATGTCTTTGATCCCTCGAAGAACAAGTTTTTCCGTCATGGTGAAGCGATCCGCTGGATCTTGCGGAACGATCAGGGAAAAACCGTGGGCCGTGTGGCAGCCTTCATCAACGAACATACTGCCAAAAAATATGAATACCCTGTGGGAGGGATGGGGTTCTTCGAGAGCATCAACGACCGGGAGGTGGCCTTCAGGCTCTTTGACCTCTGCCGGGAGTGGCTGGAAGCCCGCGGGATGAAGGCCATGGACGGCCCCATCAACTTCGGTGAGCGGGACCGTTTCTGGGGCCTGCTGGTGGACGGATTCACCGAGCCTGGGTATGGCGTCAATTACAACCCTCCTTATTATAAAGAATTGTTCGAAGCCTATGGCTTTAAAAACTATTTTAATCAACTGATCTACCACCGTACCATTGAAAAAGGAGCCCTGCAGCCGGCCATGCTGGAAAGGGCCATGCGTCTGCTGAACAACCCTGATTATTCGTTCGGATACCTGCCCCGGGAAAAACTACCGGAGCTGGCCGAGATGGTACGGACAGTCTTTAACAAAGCCTGGGCCCGCTTTCCCGGCGTTCCACCCATGAGTGCCGCCCAAGCAAAGGTCTTATACAAAACCTTAAAACCTATACTCGACGTAAAACTGCTGTGGTTCGGCTATTACAAGGGCGAGCCTATCTCCTTTTACCTGATGATCCCGGAGATCAACCAGATCCTGAAACACATGAACGGAAAAATGCATTTTTTCAACAAACTGCGTTTTGTCTGGTACAAGGACGTAAAAAAAGTGATCAACAAGGCCACAGGCATCCTGTTCGGTGTGGTGCCGGAGCACCGGGGCAAAGGGGTGGAAGCCGCTATGATCCACGAATTCTCCAAGGTTGCCTACTCCGAGAGCTTCCGGTACAAGGAGCTGGAAATGAACTGGATCGCAGACTATAACCCGCCTATGATGAAAGTGCTGGAACAGATCGGGGCTACTGTGGACAAGACCCTCACTACCTATCGTTATCTCTTCGATCCAACCATAAAGTTTGAAAGGGCCTCCCTGGTCAACACCACTAAACGACGCAGAAATGAAAAAAGATCCTGAGGTCTCTGCCGTTATCTGGGACTGGAACGGAACGCTGCTGAACGACGTAAAGGTAAGTCTGCTGAGTGTTAACCAGGAACTGGCCGCCAGGAACCTGCCGCAGATCACCGAAGAATTCTATCGTTCCCATTTCGATTTCCCGGTAAAAGATTTCTATCAAAAACTGGGGATCAATTTCAGCAAAGATAATTTTGACGAGATGTCTTTCCGTTTTCTGGAAACCTATTTCCGGAACCTGAAACTGGCCTCTCTCCATGAAGGGGTTACAGAAACCCTCTCTTTCCTGAAAGAAAAAGGGGTCCGGCAGTACGTCCTCTCGGCCATGGAACAAAAAAGACTTGAGAAAATGCTGGCCGATTATGGCATCCACCATTTCTTTGACCGGATCCGGGGCCTGGAGGATATCTATGCCGATGGCAAGCTGGAAGCAGGCAGGGAACTTCTTAATACTGAAAAGATCATCCCTTCCTCTGCCTGGATGGTCGGCGACACCCTGCACGACCTGGAGGTGGCCCGCGCCCTGGGGCTGCAATGTATCCTTTTTGCCGGCGGCCACCAGACCCCTCGACGATTGCGGGTTGAACACGACCACGTGGCCGGGGATTTCCGTGAAATAAAAAATTTCTTCGCCGGATCCCTGCAATAAAATTCTTCCTGCCCCATCCCTGTACATCACAAGACACTGGTGTCATGTCAATTGGATTTTGACACATCTAATATCCCTCTTATCCATCGCGCCCCCTCGGTCCCCTAAAGGGGAAGTCCGCCCACAGATCAATAGCCAGCGCGTGTTAGGGTTCCCCCTTTAGGGGGTCAGGGGGGCGGGCTGGCCACACATTGCGTCATTTTAAGGTAGACTTGTTACCAGCCACATCTTTCCGGATACTGCGGAAACTTTTTCTACATTTTCAGTTTCCGTAGTATATTTTTTATATATTTGCCCTCTCAACTTTAATATCATGGATGAATCATTGAACGACCGGATCATTGAAAATGCAGCGGCCCTGTATAACAAGGTAGGGATCAAAAGCATCTCTATGGACGATGTGGCACGGGAGCTGGGGATATCCAAAAAAACATTGTACCAGCATATTTCCGATAAAAAGGACCTGGTCAGGAAGGTGTGTAACTACGAACTGAAAAAGAAAAGGGAGGCTTTTATGCAGATCTCGCAGAACTCCCGTAATGCCGTGGAAGAGATCATAGAGGTCAATAAGCTGGTACTTCACCTTATAAAAGACTACAGTCCGACAAAGTTCTTTGATCTGAAGAAATATTATCCCGACATATACAAACAGATCCGCCAGGAGCAGCGGGAAAACATGTTCCGGTCGATGGTCGCCAATCTCCGGAAAGGAAAAGAGGAAGGTCTTTTCCGGGAAGATCTGGATGAGGTGGTCATAGCGAAGCTGTACATCTCGCGTGTGGAGTATCCTCTGGAAAGCGATCTGTTGTCGGCGGAAGAGTTCACCTCCCCCCGTTTTATCATCCAGTCGTTCATCTATCACATCCATGGCATCGCCAACGAAAAAGGCCTGAAGCTGGTAGAAACATATATGAACCAAATACGCCAAAACGATGTCTGATATGATCCCATACAAACGATCTGATCTTTTATTCGCCTCTCTTTTGGGGGTGATCCTTTCCGTTTTCTCTGTGTCCGGGCAGGATACAACGCTATCCTTTTCCCTGGCGGAGGCCCAGGAGTATGCCGTCAAATACAATCTGACGGTAAAGAACACGCGGAAAGACCTGGAGCATGCCGAGCAGCAGATCAAGCAGTATCTCTCCACCGGCTTGCCGCAGGTCAACTCCAATCTCAACTACCAGGACAATCTGGCCCTGCGTACCACCCTTTTGCCGGATTTTTTCCATGGGGATCCTGATAAAAAGATCCCTGTCCAGTTCGGCAGCCAGCATACGGCCGATTTCGGGATCACCGTATCCCAGATGGTCTTCAACGGACCCTTTCTTGTAGGTCTGGAAGCCACCAAGATCCTGCGACTGCTGAATGAGCAAAATGTTCGGAAATCGGAGACCGACATCCGGGAGACGGTGGCACAGACCTACTATCTCGTGCTCATCGGCCGGAAAACGGAGCAGATCATTGAGGAGAACTACCAAAACATGAAAAAGACCCTGGAAGATACCCGTAAGATGTATGAGGCCGGTTTCACGGATGATATCTCTGTGGATCAGCTCCAGGTGTCGGTCACCTCGCTGGAGAACGCTGTAAAGTCAGCCCGGCGCCAGGTGATAGCTTCGGAGCGTCTCCTGAAGTTCCAGATGGGTATCGATCTGGAAAGACCCATTGTTTTAACCGATTCGCTGGATCACCTTCTGGCCGGCATCCATGTCCCCTCGATCGTGGTAAAACCTTTCCGGGTAGACAGTCAGATCGAATACAAAGTGGCATCCACCCGGGAGCATCTGGCAGCCATCAACCTGAAGAAAGAAAAATTCACCTATATGCCCAGTCTCAATGCCAATTACAGCAATCAGTGGGCTGCCATGCGCAACACTTTTTCTTTTTTTGATCCGAATGAGAAATGGTACTACTCATCTTTTTTGGGAGTAACGCTGTCCATTCCCATCTTCAGCAGTGGTTTTCGCAAATCAAATGTAGACATGCGCCGCATAGAGCTGGAAAAAGCATCTATCACCAAAGAGCTTCTCTCGGAAAACCTGAAACTGCAATATGAACAGGCCCGGGACAATCTGGTGACCGCCTGGGAAAATTTTCTGGCGGAAGAAAAAAATGTGACCCTGGCCAAAAAGGTGGTGGATAAGACCAGCCTGAAGGTGTCGGCGGGAACAGCCTCCAGCCTCGATCTGACGCAGGTGAACAATCAGTATCTGCAGACAGAGACAAGGTATTTCACTGCCATGATCGAGTTGCTGAAAGCCAAGATCCACCTGGACCGTTTATTAAATCAGATGTAATCATGATCCATAAAAAACATAGTTCCGTGAAAAAAACAGCACTTCTCCTGGGCCTGGCCCTGCTGGTTGCCTGCCAGTCGACCCCGGATACAGAAAAAAAGAAAAAAGAGCTGACCCGTTACAAAAGCAAGGTGGTCGAGTTGAACATGAAGATCAGCCAACTGGAAAAGGAACTCTCCGGGACCGATTCCGTAAGCGTCAGCCTCATCCCGGTACGGACCCTCACGCTCAGGCCGGTTCCCTTTTCTCATTACGTGGAGGCCTCCGGCACGGTGATCCCGGAAAAAGAGGCTTTTATCAGTTCCGAGATCAACGGCCAGATCAAAAAGATCTTTGTAGTGGAAGGACAAAAGGTCAGCAAAGACGAATTGCTGCTCAAGCTGAACACCGAGATCACCGAGAGCTCCATCGCCGAGGCCAAAGCACAACTGGCACTCACCGAAAAACTTTATGAGAAACAGAAAGAGCTGTGGTCGCAGAAAGTAGGGAGCGAGGTACAATACCTGCAGGCCAAGACCAATCTTGAAGCTGCCCGTGAGCGGCTCAAATCCCTCCAGGCAAAGCTGGATATGGCATACATCAAAGCCCCTTTTGCCGGCATTATCGACGAGGTCTACGCCAAAGAAGGAGAGCTAGCAGCCCCGGGGAGACAACTGGTCCAGCTGATCAACCTCTCCCGAATGAAGATCTATGTCGATGTTTCGGAGGTTTACCTCTCCCGGGTACACAAAGGGGATATGGTAGAGGTAGTCTTCCCCGACCTGGATAACCGGCAATATCACCTGCCTATTTTCAGAAAAGCGAATGTCATTAATGATAAGACCCGGACTTTCAGGATAGAGGTGAAAGTGGACAACCCCGGCTGGGAACTGAAACCCAATCTTTATACGCTGGTACGTTTCCGGGACTTTCATGATCCTGCCACCCTGGTGGTCCCTTCGGAGATCATCAAAAAAGATATGCGGGGTTATTTCCTCTACCGTTTGAAAATGTCGGAAGGTCAGTACGTTGCAGAAAAAGTGTACATCACCCCCGGGGTATTTTACAAAGACAAGACCCAGGTGCTAAAAGGCCTGGCTGCGGGTGACCGTGTGATCGTGGATGGTTTCGACCAGGTCACCAACGGCGAGATCGTAAAACTCATGCAATAGGCACAACAGGTTAACAGATAAAAGATGGAAAAAGAACCTTTGAAGGATAAGGTCATCAGAAATTTCGGGCTCACCACGCTCTCTCTGAAGAACAAGAATACGATCTTCCTGCTCACCCTGGTGCTGGCGATCTTCGGGATGGTCTCCTATATACGTCTGCCCAAAGAGCTTTTCCCCGATATTGTGGTACCGACGGTGCTCGTGCAGACGGTTTATCCGGGCAACTCCCCTGCGGACATAGAGAACCTCATCACCCGGCCCATCGAGAAAGAGATCGATGGTATCCGTGGCATCAAAGAGATCAGTTCTCAGTCGTTGCAGGATCTTTCTTTTATCACCGTTGAGTTCAATACGGGCATTGACCTGAACAAGGCATTGCAGGATGTCAAGGATGCCGTGGACAGGGCCAAGAGCGAGCTGCCCGACGACCTGCTCCAGGACCCGGTAGTGAAGGATATCGATATGACAGAATTCCCCATCATCACCATCAACATGTCGGGAGATTACAGCACGGAAGAACTGAGAAAATACGCGGAATTTCTGCAGGATGAGATCGAAACGGTCAAGGAGATCTCCCGGGTGGATATCAAAGGGGTCAATGAACGGGAGATCAAGATCATTGTGGACCCCTACAAGCTGCAGGCCATGAACCTCAGCTTCCGGGACATTGAAAATGCCGTGAAAAGCGAGAACATTTCCATGTCGGGCGGTGAGGTGAAAGTAAATGGTACCACCCGTTCGATCCGCATCCTCGGAGAGTTTCACCATGTAAATGAAATAGAGAACATCATCGTCAAACAGGTAGAGGGAAATGTAAAGTACCTCAGCGATGTGGCCACGGTGATCGACGGTTTTGAGGACCCCACCAATTATGCCCGCTTGAACAGTCATCCTGTGGTATCGCTGCAGGTGGTAAAAAAAGGAGGTGAAAACCTGCTGGTAGCCACGAAGAAGATCTCTGAGATTGTCAGCCATGCCCAGGAAGACGGGGCCCTGCCTGCCAGTCTGAAGATAGACTATACCAATGACCAGTCGGATCTTATCCGCATGCAGCTAAGTAACCTGGAGAACAATGTCATCATGGGGGTTATCCTGGTGGTGCTCATCCTTTTCTATTTCATGGGAGTACGCAATGCCCTGATCGTAGGACTGGCCATACCCATGTCGATGTTCATCAGCTTTGTGGTGATGAGCATTGCCGGCATCCGCATCAATATGATCACGCTTTTCAGCCTGATCCTCTCGCTGGGGATGCTGGTGGACAATGCGATCGTGGTAGTAGAGAACATCTACCGTTTCATTGACAAGGGTTACGATCCCTGGGAGGCCGCCCGTCAGGCTACGGGAGAGATCGCGGTACCCATCATCGCCTCCACGGCGACCACCCTGGCCGCTTTCTTCCCCATGGCTTTCTGGACCGGTCGCATCGGCGAGTTTATGAAGATGCTCCCCATCATGCTCATCATCGTCCTCTCTTCCTCATTGTTTGTAGCTTTGGTCATTGTTCCTGTTTTTTCAGCCACATTCATCAAGAAAAAAAGAACAGAAGACTATACCCCCAACCGGAAAAAGACCTTTACCATCCTGGCTCCGCTGGCAGTCATCGCTGTACTGGGTTACCTGACCCATCATTATGTTATCGCCAATCTCCTGGCTTTCGGGGTGGTCATTGTCTTCCTGCATGCTATCTTCTTTTACCGGGCCGAAAGATGGTTCCAGAAAAGATTCCTTGTCTGGCTGGAGAATATCTATTCCAGATCCCTGCGGTTCGCACTGCGTAAGAAAAATCCATGGTTGTTCTTTTTCGGCACCATTCTGTTGCTCTTCTTCACCATCGGTTTTTACCAGGCCCGCAAACCCAAGATCGACTTTTTTCCGGACAATGAGCCCCGCTATATCAATGTTGCAGCCGAGTTGCCCATAGGGACAGATATCATACGCACCGACTCAATAATGAAGATCCTGGAGAAACGTATAGATGTCATTCTTGCACCGGACAGCGCCATCGTTGAGAATGTTCTTACGACCGTTGGCCGCGGCCTATCCGACAAGTTCACAGGCGGCAAGGATGAACCGAACAAAGGGCTTATCACGATCAACTTTGTCGATTATAAGTACCGGCAGGGCATCAGTACCTCACAGATCATGGCCAGGATCAGTCATGATCTTATCAATCAGTACCCGGGTGTACGCATCTCCGTCGAAAAAAATGAAATGGGCCCTCCCACCGGCAAGCCGATAGACCTGGAGATCGCAGGAGAAGATTTTACCACGCTTATCGATCTGGCTGATTCTGCCAAGAGTTTTATCTCCCGTCAGGGCATAGAGGGGATCGAGGGGCTGAAGATGGACCTGGAAGTAGGACGACCGGAGCTGATCGTTCATATCAACAGGGAAAAGGCCAGGCGTTACGGTCTCTCCACACAGCTGATCGCCGGCACCATACGTACGGCCCTCTACGGACGAAAAGTGTCGGATTTCAAGGTGGGAGAAGATGAGTACCCCATTACGATCAGGCTGGCCGACCGTTACCGCAACGATGTATCGACACTGCTCAACCAGACCGTTTCTCTCAACGAGAAAGGGAAGATCACCAACATTCCCATCTCTGCGGTTACGACCATCTCCTACAGCAACACGTATGGCACGATCAACCGGAAAGACCGCAAAAGGGTGGTCACCCTTTACTCCAATGTCCTGCCTGGATATAACAGCAACCAGATCAACGACCAGCTGAAAATGGTAATGACAGGGTTCACCATGCCTCCCGGATACACCTATTCTTTCCGCGGTGAACAGGAAGACCAGCAGGAATCCATGGCTTTTCTCTCGCGGGCCATGCTGATCGCTCTTTCACTCATCCTGCTCATCCTGGTGACCCAGTTCAACTCCATCATCCGGCCTCTGATCATCATGGCCAGTGTGGTGTTCAGTACCATTGGCGTTTTCGGCGGCCTGGCCACTTTCCACATGGACTTCGTTGTGATCATGACCGGGATCGGGATCATCTCCCTGGCCGGGATCGTGGTCAACAATGCGATCGTACTGCTGGATTACATTGAGCTGCTGAAGGCGCGCCGCAGAAAAGAACTGGGCATGGACGAACACGCTTATCTGCCGGTGGAAGAGGCTACCTCCTGCATCATACTTGCCGGAAAAACGCGTCTGCGGCCCGTGCTGCTCACGGCTATCACCACTGTCCTGGGCCTTATTTCGCTGGCCATAGGACTGAACATGAATTTCGGCACATTGCTGAGCAAAATGGATCCGCAACTTTACTTCGGAGGTGACAATGTGCTTTTCTGGGGGCCTATGTCGTGGACGGTCATCTTCGGCCTGACCTTTTCCACTTTCCTGACCCTGATCATTGTACCGGTCATGTACCGCCTCACCATACTTATCCAGAAACGGATCATGCAGTTGACCGGAAAACTGGAGAAGTCTGCATAAAAGTATCCTTACAGCAAATATCCATGGAAAATGACCGTATTCTCAGGGTATTTCCCGGGAGAATACCGGTATTTTCTTTCTGTGTAAATTTGATTTTTCATGACTATAGAAAAATAATTATTAAATTTACTAGGAATTAGCTGTTGAATGATTGCATGACTAATAACAATAACCCCTATAACAACATCATTTATCCGGCCTACAGGCTGTTCATGGATCACAACATTGAACTGGTCTATCAGGGAGAAATATCCTCATCCACGGCTGATGCCCTGATCAACATATTCGAATATCTTTTTCACAGCAAGGGAGCTCCGGTCAAGATACAAAAAAGGGCTTTTTATATTCTGGTAGAAGCCATGCAGAATGTGGTGAGGCACCAGGTCCTGCCGGAAAAACCTCTTCCCCGTTCGTCGGGAGCCCTTTTGTTCCAATACATCAACGGACATTTTATTTTCACACTGAAGAACCTGGTCGAAAACAACAATGTCCGTAACATCAGGAAAAAGATCGATTCCCTCAATGCTTTGGGGAAAGAAGAGCTGAACAAATATTACAAGAGGATCCTGAAAAATGAAGTGCTCTCAGATAAAGGGGGCGCCGGGCTGGGATTGATCGAGATCGCCAGAAAATCGGAAAATGTCATCTCTTACGAATTCCTGCGTGCCGGAGATCAGTATTCATGGTTTTTTTTCAATATCATGGTCGCTGATCGGGGTAAAGAGCAGGAGATCCCCGTCGGCGAGGGTATTCCCGTGGCAAAAGAACTGCATCGCTTACTGGCCGGTCCTTCCACATGGTTCGTATTACGGGAGGAGTATCCTGCCATGTTCCCCGCCGGACTGAGAAACCATGTGGCCGGTGCGCTGGGATTCCGGTACGAAAACACCCCCGAAAACAAGTTCCATGCCCTGCTGGATAATTTTCCGGAGCTTTGCACTGCGGTGTCTGTCATTCAACAGTCTTCAGGGAAAAAGCCCTGTCTGATCTATTTTGTAAATGATCCTGCCGGCCTTTCCGTTTTTTCCGCAATGCCTGTATCCCTCCCCTCATCGGACAAGATCCTCTCTTTTTTCAACGCTCTTTTCTCGGGAAATCTGAATGAAAACTCTTTGGGGATGAACAGTGGTTTTGACCCGGAGACCCTGGAAAAACTCTCCCGGTTTCCAGGTTATCCTGACAAACCTCCCCGCATCATATTACAGGATATCTCCCCGGAAGAAAAATTCATCCTTCTGAAATTCACCTTTCAGTGATCACAATAGTTTCCCAGTGATTCCAGGTGGCCTGCCAGAAAATCAGCCAGCAGATCATCGGCCTCTTTTACGGGAGCTCCGTCAAACACATTGATCCTTTTTTCCAGAAAAACATCGATCGCCTTCCGGCCTATCCCACCGGTGATCACATCCGTCACTCCCTTGCCGGCGAGCCACCGTGGATAAACTTCCGGTTCGTGTTCCGGTGGTACAACCTCTTCCTTTTTTTTCAATACGCCCTCCCTGATCTCATAGAGAAAAAAATTATGGCTCTGGCCAAAATGAACGCTTAATTTTCCGTCTTCCACAGGGATGGCGATCTTTCCGGTAAAACGTTCCTTATTCATTTTCTCTCCCTTTGAAATTTCTTTTTCCTGCTCACTGCCGGACCATGGTCTCGCCACAGTTGGGGCAAACATACGAGTTACAAGGTCTTCCGGGCTCATGGTCCACCTTTGTGCCACAGGCCGGACATACACAGTATCCGGCAGCCATTCCCCTCCAACGACCATGTCCGCGTTTTCTTTGCCAGTTCCGGACCGTTTCATTCAGATGTATCAGATCCTCCGATCCGCACCGGGGACATTTTTTTTCAGCCCCCGGTTCCAGTGAGAAGACTTCATTACAATTTTTACAACGATACCAGTCTTCGTGAAACCCCACATATCCGCCTTCTATCCTGATCTCCCTGCCTTCCACCATGGCCTGCGCCAGCTTTTTTCTGACCTGGTCATAGATACGTGTCAGCGTAGGCCGGGAGACGCCCATTTGCCTGGCAGCTTCCAGATGAGAAAGCGAGTTGTAATCCACTAACCTGAAAGCCTCCCACTCCTCATACAGAATGATCACGGGCTCCCTGTCACGGGAGACAATATTGCCTACCGGGATAAATCCCTGGATCCTGGGAGGATCACCCATATTTCTGCTTTTCCTAGGTCTGGGGGACATGATCTCTTTTTTGCAAATATAATGAACCAGTGTTCATTATGTATCGGTTTTTCTTTTTAATTTTATTGCAAGATATTAAAAACAGGAAAAAATCCACCCTTTTGAAACGCATCTTTACAGGTTTCCGGATGGTGATCGATCAGTTGTTCCCGCAGGTATGCCCTTTGTGTGGGAACGTTCTGCAGGCAGGTGAGAACAGGATCTGTTTGCAATGTCTGAACGACCTTCCCGTCACGGGGATCCGGGATCCGGAAGACAACCCTGTGGCCAGGGTCTTCTGGGGCCGTATTCCTTTTGAAGGGGTGATCTCCTTTCTCAACTACGAGAAGGGCAATAAAGCCAGCCGGCTGATCAGGGAAATAAAATACCATGGCAATAAAGAGCTGGGGTATGATACAGGCCGGTATTTCGGCAGGAAACTATCCGGACTCGCTCCTTTCTTGGAAACAGATGTTATTGTACCCGTACCTTTGCACCGGAGAAAGATGAAGCAGCGGGGATTTAACCAGAGTGAATACATCGGTCGGGGTCTGGCAGAGGTGCTGCACAAGCCTCTTGTGCCGGATGTTCTTTACCGCAGGGTATACAATCCGACGCAGACACGGAAAGGCAGGTACCAGCGCTGGGAAAATGTAGAAGGGATCTTCGCGGTAAGGGATCCTGCCGTCTTTGCCGGCAAGCATCTGCTACTGGTGGATGATGTGATCACCACCGGAGCCACGCTGGAGGCCTGTGCCTCGGCGATCCTGGCCGTGGCCCCTGCCCGGATCAGTATTGTATCGCTGGCCCTGGCCCGCTAATCCTCCTCTTCCTGACCGGTGAGAAGCTCTTTTAATTCTCTCAGTCCGGCCGAAGCTTTTTTACGGATATAGGTCACCTCCCTCCGGACAGGCACCCGTATGTCTGCGGGATCGATCACATAAACTTGACAGTCAGGCTGGGTATACTGCACCAGCCCGGCCGCCGGATACACGTTCAGTGATGTCCCGGTGATCACGAACAGATCTGCCTGCCGTACGATCTCTACCGCTTTGTCCATGGCCGGCACCGGTTCGCCGAACCATACCACGTGAGGCCTCAGCTGCGATCCTTTTTCACACAGGTCGCCCATGTTCAGCTCTGCTCCTTCGATGTCATATACCAGGGAAGGGTCGGCGGTGCTTTGTGCTTTTCTCAGTTCGCCGTGCAGGTGAAGCACCTCCCGGCTGCCGGCACGTTCATGCAGATCGTCAATGTTCTGTGTAATAATATACACCCTGAAATACTTTTCCAGTTCTTTCAGTACCCTGTGCCCCTCATTGGGCCGGGCTGCCAGCAGTTGTTTTCTGCGCTCATTGTAAAAACGCAGCACCCGCGCCGGGTCCTTCCGCCATCCCTCGGGAGAGGCCACCTCGGTAATATCATACTGCTCCCACAAGCCCCCCATATCCCGGAAAGTTTTCAGCCCGCTCTCCGCACTTATTCCCGCACCCGACAGAACGACCAGATTCTTCATTTCTTTCATTTCATATACTTACCGACCCCAAGTTAATAAAATCCCTGTTTTTTTATCTTCCGGGACAATCCATTATCCAACTAATTTCCGTAATTTCGTATACCTTAAATTTCTCCGGTAATGATCGATCCCCAGACCATACAACGTATATTGGACACCGCTGATATAGTGGATGTTATCGGGGATTTTGTCTCTTTGAAAAAACGGGGGGCCAATTACTTGGGCCTTTGTCCTTTTCACAACGAAAAAACCCCCTCTTTTTCCGTCTCTCCTTCAAAAGGGATCTTTAAATGCTTTGGTTGTGGCAAGGGAGGGAACGTAGTCAACTTCATCATGGAGTATGAGCACCTCTCCTATCCGGAAGCCCTGCGTTATCTGGCCAAAAAATACCACATCGAGATCGAAGAGCGTGAGCTCACCGACGAAGAGGTCCGTGAGCAACAGGAGAGTGAGAGCCTTTTTGCCGTGACCGAATTTGCCAAGAACTTTTTTATCGAGAGTCTGTACAACAACCTCGAAGGCATGTCTGTGGCTCTTACCTATTTCAAGGAAAGAGGATTTATCCAGGAGACCCTCAAAGCTTTTGATATCGGTTATTGTCCCGGACGTTCCGATGAATTTACCCAAGCTGCCTTAAAAGCCGGATATAAGCAGGAGTATCTTGTAAAATCCGGTCTTACCATTGAGTCGGGGCCCCGTTTGCGGGACCGTTTTGCCGGGCGTGTTATTTTCCCTATCCACAGTGTTTCGGGAAGGGTGCTGGGCTTCGGTGGCCGCGTATTGAAAAAGACGGAAAAGGCAGCCAAATATGTCAACTCTCCCGAATCTCCTATCTACCATAAAAGCCGGATCGTTTACGGCATTTCCCTGGCCCGTAAGGCGATCCTGAAAGAGGACCGGTGTTATCTGGTGGAGGGTTATACCGATGTGCTCTCCCTGCATCAGAACGGCATAGAAAATGTGGTGGCATCGTCAGGAACTTCCCTGACAGAGGAGCAGATCCGCCTGATCAAACGCTTCACCAAGAACATCACCATTATTTATGACGGCGATTCTGCCGGCATAGCAGCCTCGCTGCGGGGCATAGACATGATCCTGGAGGAGGGGATGAACGTACGCGTGCTGCTCCTCCCTGACGGGGAAGACCCCGACTCTTTTTCCAAAAAACACTCCTCTTCCGAACTGAAAGAGTTCATCACAGCCAACGAACAGGATTTCATCCATTTTAAGACGCGACTGCTCTCGGAAGAGGCGAGCGCCGATCCCATCAAACAGGCCGGCATGATCCGCAACATCGTGGGGTCCATTGCCGTCATCCCCGACAGCATCACCCGCTCGGTGTACGTAAAAGAATGCAGCCGTCTGCTGGATGTTGAGGAGGAAACTCTTTACTACGAGATCAATAAGATCCGCCGGAAGCAGGTAGATAAAAAAATGAGGAATTACCGGAAGATGGAGGAAAACATTGTAGCTCCACCGTCCCAAAGGCCACAGCCTGTCCGGCCGGAACAAATGTCCTCAGAGGATTTCGAAAAGGAGCTGCTCCGGTTGTTGCTGATGTACGGCTCTTCACAAACCATGACCGTCGGGAAAAAGCCCAGACTGAAGACCATTTCCGTAGCTGAATATATCCTCAACGAGCTGAATGCCGACGGGCTCGAGCCCGGTCATTCACTGACCAAGATCATTTATGACGAATATGTGGAGGTGTTCAGAAACAAGGGAAAGGTAGACCTTAAGCATTTTGTCAATCATGCTGATCCTGAGATCAGCCGTTATGTGGCCGACCTGGTCTCAAATCCTTATGTGATCAGCAAGATCTGGTCCAAACATGACAATCATCCGGAGACCGAGGAGATGAAGATCAAACAGATCGTTCCCAATACGATCCTGGCCCTTAAGAACAAAAAGATCGAAGAGGCCTTGTCCCGGTATTCGAAGGAGCTGAAAGAAGCCCAGGAGGCCGGCAACCAGGACCTGGAAGACCACCTTTTCGAAAAGGTCCTGCAACTCTCCCGTATAAAAAGAGAGATCTCCCTGCAGATGGGAGGACGAACCATACAGCCCCTTTGATCTGTTTCCATGCGCAAAAAGTTTTTATATCTTTGTATTGGATGAAAGGCTCAAATCATAAAGCATTGATCCCCGCCTTTATTGCGGGTACAGTGATCCTCCTCCTGTCCTTTTTTTCTCAATCCTGCAGTGATCAGAAAAAGGGAGATGCTGATCTGTACAGTGAGACCCTGTCTTTTCAGGCCTCACCGGAGACAGACACATTGACCGCCTCTTCTGTAGAGTCCTCTTCTTCCGGCAGCAGCGGTATTTATTATGGCATCTATTCGCCTGCCGAGGTGTCCGGGATCTTCGGGAGAAAGCACATCACCTATGATCCGGATATCCTGAGCCCGGTGAAAAACCCCAATATTTTCTCCACCAAGACACAGATCGCCCTTAACCTGGGTATCTACGGTGCCGATCTCAGCTACATTCAGTTGTTCGGTTCCGCAGATGCGGCCAAATACCTGGATGTGATCCTAAAGCTCACAGGTCAGCTGGGGATCCCCGGTGATTATATCTCCGGCCTGGTGAAAAGGATGGATGATAACATCTCCAACGGTGACTCGCTCATGCAGATATCCATCGAGGCCTTCAATCACATCAATAAATTCCTTCTCGGAGAAAATGAAGAAGACCTGGCTTACCTCATCCTGGCCGGGGCCTGGATAGAGGCCATGTATATCACGGCCCATGATCTGCTGAACGATAATGATCCGGATGTGATCAAAAAGGTCATTGAACAGAAATTCTCCCTCAATTACCTGCTCTCTTCCATGAAAAACTACTACAACGATACCAACGTGGCCTATGTTTACCGCAGGTTATATGTTTTGAAGAAATACCTTAACAAGACAGAGATAGAGTTTCGCGAACAAGAGATCAAAATTGACAGAGAAAACAAAGAGATCCGGGCCACTCCGGAGAACATCCGTTTTTCTCCGGAAACCCTGAATAAGATCCGTGAGATCATTCTGGAATTACGAAATAAGATCCTGAACAAATAATTTATTCAGGGAATCACTATATTTGGAAAATATTTATCGGCAAAATTCTGAAAATATTGAAATTATAAATACTACGAAGATGAAAAAACAGATGTTATATTACGGGACTTTTCTGGTTCTTTCTGCCCTTCTTGTGACCACCGGTTGCAAGAGCAAAAAAAATGCCGGTGAAGCTGTCTCTTCCGGGAACCTGCCCATCGAGAACAAACAGGAGATCCGCAAACAGGTCCAGGAATTCCTTTATCCCCTGCCTACCTCGATGGAGGTTGTCCAGATGCTGCAGGATATAGGCATCAGCTATATCATCGGCATCAGCAATCCCATTGAAAATGTGGACAAGTACATGTCCTCCGGCAGCAAGGCCATTGCTTTGGGTGTCTATGGTTCTGACCTGAGCTATGCCAGTGTCTATAACATGCAACAGGATGTTATCTCTTACCTGGATGTTATAAAAAAACTTGCCAGCGAACTTTATCTTCAGGATGTGTACAATGAAAAGATCATCAAGCGGATCAACAACAACCTTAACAACAAGGATTCCCTGGTAAATATTCTCACCAACGTTCTTTTTGAGAGTTACAACAAGCTGAACCAAAACGGAAAAGGGGACATTGCCCTGATGATGGTCACCGGCGGTTGGATAGAAGCGCTCTATCTGACCACCCATGTATCGGCCAATTCGTACGACAACTATGAGCTGGTCAAGATCATTGCCGACCAGAAAAAGTCGCTGGACAAGCTGTTGGATGTCCTGAACGAAAGAAAAGGGGATGCTTCCATGGACAACCTCATCAACACCCTGCAGCCCCTGAAAAAACTTTATGATGAGGCCGGGGACAGCATGACGGAAAAACAGTTAAACGCCATCTCTGCCGAAGTGGAAAAGATAAGGAACAAGCTGCTCAGTTGACTTTCCCATAACTTATTGACAAGCCCGGTATTTGCCGGGCTTTGTTGTTTTCCGCCGGCTCTTACTGGCATTATGCCATATTTTCCGTATTTTTCCGAAGATAATCCCGCCTCATGAAAGAGTCCGTACTCAATGCACTGATACAGTTGTTTGCCGTAGTGGCAGCGGTAAACGATGACAAGCTCAGTCCCAAAGCACTGGGGATCGTCCGTTCTTATCTGGAACGGTGGGTTATGCAGCATCAGATAAAAAAATACCTGAGCCTGCTGAAAGAATATCACAGAAGTTACCGGAATACCCTTGAATCCGCAGGGAACAAGGTCGGCCCGGAGGAATTTATTATAAAACACACCGGGGAGGTTTGCCACAAAGTGAATCACGACCTGACCCGGAAGGAGCGATTGATCATCTTCCTGCGGTTGGTTGTTTTCGTCAATGAAGACAATGTCGTCACCCCTGAAGAAGATCTTTTCCTGGAGCACGTGGCAAGCCATTTTTATATCTCCGACACGGTCTCCCGGCAGATCCGCCTTTTCGTGACCCGGCAGGATCCTTCAGAATGTTCATCGGAACATGTTCTTTTGTATGATTTCCGGGAACAAAAACTGGTCCCTCCGCAACAAATTTCAAAAAAAGGGGACTGTCTGGTCTTCATATATATTCAGGAGGCCGATGTGTTGTTCGTAAAATATGCCGGCCACAGAAAGCTCACTATCAGCAAAAAACCACTTCTTCCCGAAGATGTTTACCTTTTCCGTGACGGATCTGTTATCAAGGATGATAAAGGAGATATGTCCCCCCTCTATCAGACCGACGTGGTCAGGTCGTTTCAGCGATCATCTCATGTTGACAAGATCTTTTTTTACGGTCATGAGGTCAGCTATCAGTATCGCTCCAACGATCTGGGCATAAAACCTTTTACTTTTTCCGAGACCGGAGGTACCCTGGTAGGCATCCTCGGGGGCAGCGGCTCCGGAAAATCCACCCTTCTTACATTGCTTTGCGGCAAAAGAACACCTCATTCCGGGAAAGTCTATCTGAACGGATATGATATCCACAAGAACAAGCATCGCCTCAAAGGACTCATCGGGTATGTCCCCCAGGATGACCTGCTCATCGAAGAGCTGACCGTATATCAGAACCTTCTTTTCAATGCCCGTCTCAGTTTGGCCGATCTGCCTGAAGAGGAGATCGTCCGCCGCGTGGAGAAAGTCCTTCTGGATCTGAACCTGTATTATGTCAAAGACCATCAGGTAGGAAACGCCCTGAACAAGTACATCAGCGGAGGACAGAGAAAACGTCTCAACATTGCCCTGGAACTGATCCGTGAGCCGGCCGTACTTCTCATGGATGA
>JALVJE010000228.1 GCA_027028505.1 Bacteroidales bacterium | reverse complement strand
GTCCCAGCATATACACTGGATTTCTGTCCAAAAGGATCGCGAGATGACAGGGGCAGGTCATGTGAACGACGAACTAATGGATTCCCGACAAAAAAGACCACGGGAATGACGGAATACTGGATTCCCGCCCAACAGATCGCGGAAATGTAAGCGCGACATTAACCGCATCTTTTTTGTGCCTCGTAGGTATGTCATGATGCCGGCATCCATCAACGACAACCAGGGAGGCTTATGGCAACGCAGCACAAAAGCAGAAGAAACCATTCCCGGCATTACTGGCAGAGACATATCAGGACGCAACAGGAGAGCGGACTGAACAGGGCGGAATACTGCCGACAGCAGAACCTCTCCTACCATGCCCTTACTTACTGGCGGAAGAAGCTGGGTAAACCTTCTCCTTCAGCCACAGCCCTGGTGCCGGTTCCTGTTGAGAACATGCTCCGCTCACCCGTGGCCAGCCAGGGGGCTGGAGTGAAAATCCTCCTGAACAATGCTGTCGCCATAGAGGTAACCGAACAGTTCTCGTCGGTAGCCCTCAATCTGGTACTCTCAGTGCTGGAGCAGCGATAATGTTTTATCCGGCAGCCCCTGCACAAGTGTACATCGCACCCGGCGTTACCGATATGCGTAAGGCCATCAATGGACTGTCCCTGCTGGTAGCAGATCAGATGGAACTCGATCCATTATCCGGCCATCTGTTCGC
Source organism: Bacteroidales bacterium (assembly GCA_027028505.1). Classification (GTDB taxonomy): domain Bacteria; phylum Bacteroidota; class Bacteroidia; order Bacteroidales; family VadinHA17; genus DRPN01. The sequence continues at coordinate 1,898 of JALVJE010000228.1, read as the reverse complement.
TTTTTGTAACCGGAAGCGGGACATGGTCAAGATTCTCTACTGGGATCGTAATGGATTCTGCCTCTGGCATAAACGACTGGAAAAGGATCGATTTCGATGGCCTGAAACCACAGAGGATGTACTTGCTGTGCAGGGATATGAGCTTGCCTGGCTGCTGGATGGTCTCAGCCTGCATCAACAGGCAGCGCATCAGGAATTGCACTACGAAATCATGGCATGAAAAAGCACATTTTCAAATCTTTTTACTTGCAATTTCAGTATATTATACTATATTTACCCGCATGATTTCAGATGCCTCCACATTGCCGGATTCACCGGATGCTCTTAAGAATTTTGCCCTTGATCTCCAAGGGCAAATCGTCACCCTGCGTGAAATGTATGACAAGGAAACCGGCATACTCCTTGAGCAGATCAGACTCCTGCGCGCCCAGCTCTATGGCCGTAAGAGTGAAAAGGTCATCCCCACAGACGGCCCTCAGCCTTTACCCCTGTTTGACATGCCGGAGCCCGAAGGGCTTGAGGAAGAACCTGTTGAAGAGATCCATGTTCCTAGGCATACTCGAAAAAAACGTGGCAGAAAACCGCTGCCCGAGGACCTCCCCCGGACTGAAATCGTCTATGATATCGATGAGAAAGACAAAGTCTGCAACTGTGGCTGTCGACTCAAGAGAATAGGTGAGGAAACCTCTGAGCAGCTGGATATTATCCCTGCAAGAATTCAGGTGATCCGTCATGTCCGGCCCAAGTATGCCTGTCCTGAATGCGAGGGTGTACAGGATGATGGCCCTACGGTCAAAATCGCTCCTGTCCCGGCACAGATTATTCCGAAGTCCATTGTCTCTCCGGGCCTGCTGGCTCATATCCTGACCGGGAAATTTATCGATCATCTCCCATTTTATCGGCAGGAAAAACAACTTATCCGTCTTGGTGTGGATGTATCAAGAACCTCCATGTGCCGATGGGCAATGCAGGCCGCCGAGGCCTGTCAACCCCTGCTGAATCTGCTGGAAGAAGAGGTTCTGGCCGGGATGTACATTCAGGCCGATGAAACAACCCTTCAGGTGCTGGATGAACCGGGTCGAAGCCCAACTACAAAATCGTATATGTGGGTTTTTCGCCGGGGAGATCCCGACCGGCCCATTCTGATTTACCAATATCATCCGACAAGGTCCGGCGACGTGGCCAATGCATTCCTGTGCGATTTTGAAGGGACAGTGCAGACTGATGGGTATGTTGGGTATGATTTTCTTGATACCAAAAAAAACATCCGCCATATCGGCTGCTGGGCGCATGCCCGTCGTAAGTTCACCGATGTCACCAAAGCCCTTGGCAAGAAACGTAAGGCTGGAGCCGCCGATAAAGCACTGAACTATATCCGCAAACTATATGCTATCGAGAAGAAAATCAGGAACGGGGACTATTCTGCGGAGCAGGTATATGAAATCCGCCAAGCCGAGTCTAAACCGATTCTGGATGATTTCGATAAATGGTTAAAGAAGAAAAAACTGCAGACCCCGCCCAAGGGTTTACTGGGCAAAGCAGTGACCTATACCCTGAACCAGTGGCGCCGGCTTGTCGGCTACATCGAGGATGGTCATGCCTGTATTGATAACAACATGGCGGAAAACAGTATTCGTCCCTTCGTTCTCGGACGGAAGAATTGGCTGTTCGCGGGTACCCCGGAAGGAGCTGAGGCCAGTGCTCTACTGTACAGCCTGATCGAAACCGCCAAGGCCAACAAGCTGGAGCCATATGCGTACCTTCGGTATATCTTTGAGAAATTACCTGTTGCCGCAACTTTGGAAGACTATGAAGCCCTCCTGCCTTGGAATCTTACACCGGAGCAAATGGCCGCGCCGGTCGTCGTGCAGTGTGCTTAATGTAGCGCTTACACAGCA
>JALVJE010000227.1 GCA_027028505.1 Bacteroidales bacterium | reverse complement strand
GGCACTTTGCCGGGATTGTCACAGTCATAGACCGAGGGACAGGGTTTCACAAAGACCATATTGTCGACCGTTTTTGAATAGGTCTGACCGTTCTGTGTTACAGTGAGCGTAACGGAATAATACCCTGTCTGACCGGGGACGATCTTGAAACGACGCTGATCGGGATCGCTTTGGTAGGCCGGCTCTGGGCTGACCTCCCAGTGCCAGGAAGCCCCTTCATGGTTCAGCATGGAATGATCATCGAAATACAAGGTATCGAGTGTACAGTCACAGACAGGGTTCTGCACCCATGGGTTGACCACCGGAGCGAAATGGGGCTCTGCCAGCGGAGATTCCCAGACACCGCCGGAACCACCTATGCGCAGCTTACCGTCGCGGAAGAAGGGGATCCCCATATTCACCCTGTAGTTGTCCGGGTAATTGTTATTGAACGGGGCCCAGTCGCTCATATCCTCTTTGCGGTACCAACAGGTGCCCGGCTTGTCATTTTTGGCTTTTGTAAACATATATACCAGATCTTTGCCGTCGCTGGTAGGCTGTATGGCCATCCCTTTCATATAGACATCCAGCGATCCGGTCCAGTCGGTCCAGGTCTTCCCTCCGTCGGTAGAACGTCTGACAATGCCTTTATCTCCTGACCAGGCGCCATTCTTGTAACAGGCATACACCACATTCTCATTGTAAGGGGAGATGACCATAAAGGTTCGGCCTTTCCAGAGGGTGCTCATAAACTCCCAGCTCTCACCACCGTTTGTGGTTTTGTACAGGCCGTAGTCGACCACATCGACATACATAACATTGGGATTATGGAAGCTGATATCAAAATATCTTACCTTACCGGGGAAAGTATGCAACAGATCGAAAGTCATTCCGAAATCACGGGATATCCACATGCCGTTTCCCTCGCCCACATATACAATATTGTAATAGTTGGGATGCTGTACAAGATTTCCACGCAACCCTCCGTACTGGTCCATGTTGGGGAATTTCGAAAAGATAAAAGTGCCCTCCAGGGGTTTGTCATAAGTCTTAGGTAGGATCTTTCCGCCCCCGATATCGTTGTAAGCTACGTGGCGGCTCTTGCCTTTGATCACCCATCCTGTGGGAGATTCGGCACCGCCCATACGCAGGGCAACATCTCCGTAAAAATCGGCCATGGCCGTATTGCCGTTGTGATAACGCCCGCCCACGGTGATATCCTCGTTCCAGCCCTGGTCAAACCCCCAGAAATCAGAGCCTACCAGACCGTTGATGCGGAAAGATGAGCGGAAATCGAGATAGAAATGATCGATGGTATAGGTCATGCCTCCGTCGGTGGAGACCCAGCCTTTCTTATTGGGAAGCAGTTTGATGTCCTGGATATCGGGATGGATCTCTATCTTGCCGCCATAACCTCCTGTTTTCTCGTAGGTCTCTCCCCCGTCGGTGGAACGCCACAGGCTACAGGTGCCGAAAAACATCAGGTTCTCGTCATCCGGAGAAGCTTCCAGCACAAAATCAAAATACCCCTGTCCGGTAGTGAATCCGCCCAGCCCACCTACCGAACGGGCTTCTCCTATCTTTTTCAGCGCAAAAGACCAGCTCCCCGAGCTGCCTTTCACAGCCTTATAGATGAAAGGATACGAATCTTCGGGATCTGTCCCTCCCACATCAGCGCTGCCGTGGGCCAGCAGGGCCACATACAGCACATTGGGATTGGCCGGGGTCATGGCCAGCAAGGCTCCCGATGCATTTTTGGTCTTATCGAAAGTCTTGATCACCGTCCAGCTGACACCACCGTTGACAGAGCGAAAGATATGATAATTGCCCAGGGAGGGATGTACACCTACCGTAAACATCGTATCACTCCCTGTTGGTTTAAACTCTATGTCATAGGTCCGCTCATTGACAGACAGACTCCAAGTTTCTCCTCCGTCATCACTTATCAACACTCCTTTATCGCCGGCAGCAGCTATACGCAGGTGATTATCGGGAGCCACCTTCATCCTGCATGCATTGAAAGCGCTCGTAAGCATAGGCTTCCAGGTAACACCTCCGTCCGTCGACTTATGGATCTGATTGCCTGCAGCAACATATACGACATTCGCATCGGTTGGGTCAATGGCCACAGCAGTGACAGATCCCCCAAAGAAATAATCGCCTCCCATCATCTGCCAATGCATCCCGCCGTCGGTGGACTTGTTTACAAAACCGGTTTCCGTACCACAATACAGCACATTGTTGTTCGAAGGAGCCACATCAAAAGAATAGACATTGACCTGCCAGGGCGCCGGCGTACCGGCACGACTGCTGTTGGCCATCCATACCGTCTCTTTCGGCCCCACAAAGGTCCAGTCCGAAGGATCATCTGCAGTGACCGATTTTTTCTCAGGAGCATAAGCCTTCAGTTGCAGATCCCTCATTTTTTTGAATAACTCTTTTTCATCCGGAAGAAGTATGGTCCCGTCTTCCTTTGCGTAATCCGAAACCACCCGGCTCCAGTTGATAAAATACCTGGCGGAAGCATTCTCTTCACCGGGATGGCTCCGCTCCCACGTCTCAAACGCTTTTTCGACCTCCCTGAAATTGACCGGATACTGATAGAGCATCTTCGCAAAAGCAGGAAGATTCTCATGGTATTCGGGTTTTTCGAGCTTGTTGATCCCCGGCAGATCATCGTAGGGAGTGAACTGCCGTACTTCCTGCGCTGTCAGGAACGGAACAAAAGAGAAAATCAACACCGTTGCAATAAGTAAATTTCTGAATTTCATTGTAATAACTGATAAATAATTTTTAATAAAAACTGCTCAGAATCCATCACAAAATTACTACTTTCTCCCGCCAACTACAAAAAAAGCTTCCTCCATCTCTTTATTCCGGATCTTTTACCCGGCCGGGATTTTTCCGTAAACCATCGCTAATCATCTGGTATTTCTTACGATATTGCTAACCGAAAGATTCACATATGCTTTTATTTTACCTTTTTTTGTTTAATTATTCCCTGTATTTTAAAAGAACCTGCGCGAAACGAGTTTTTTCTCTGAAATAAACCTATAATTCGATAGTTTTAATCATCCGCATCCTACAAACATATTTCAAATTTATCCCAGACAATAATAAAATCTGATTTTTCAATTTTCCCCGTTCGCCCGTCCGGGCGGGCAGCAACCAGTTTACTCGCCGTAGTCTTAACGAAGGCGGGCACCCTGCACCTGATTTCAACTACGCCAGCAGTGTAATTTCTACTTAATTTCATCCCGACGCAGTCGGGGTAAGTTTCGCGAGCGAAGCGAGCTGATTTCGTGAGGGCACAGCCCTAACTAATTTCCACCTGATCTCCCCCCGCACAAAAAAAAACCCGGAGCATATGCCCCGGGCTTTTTTATCTGTGCAGGATCACAGGATCCTGTTCATGGTCTTAGTGAACGACCACCCTGCGTGTTTCGGTAACACCCTTGAGCTCGATCTTCACGAAGTAGACCCCTTGCGCATCGAGCGACAGGTGCTCGACCGGGTTGGCGTCCTCTTTCTTGAAGACCAGCGATCCGATGGTGTTGTACACACTGATGGTAGCGTGCTCCCTGCCGATATTCACGGTAAAGTCACCGTTGTTCGGGTTAGGATAGATGTTGATCTCATCACCGAAATTATCTTCGATTCCGGTAATGGAGATCGCCCATACACCGGAGGTGTCGGAGCATTGTCCGCCAGCCACTTGGGTAACGACCACGGCATAATTTCCGCCATGTTCAGCCACGAAGATCGTGTCGGTGGCTCCTTCGATGGCCGTACCGTCATCAGCATTGATCCACTGGAAGATGTACAGATCCGGATCGCCCTGGGCCACCAGGGTATCCTCACCGTATTTCACGACCGTGGTATCTACGGCATCCCAAACGGCGATGATCACCGTATCGGTAGCAACACAGTTGTGTTCATTGTAACCGGTAGCCACATAGACCAGGGAGTCGGTGGGATAGAAAGGCTCTCCGTCGACCACACCGTTGTTCCAGACCACGCTGTCCACTTCCGTCACATCCAGCACCACTTCGGTGCCCGGGCAAACCTTATCATCAGCCCCGGCATCGATAGCCGTAGCACCATAAACGGTGACATAGGGATTAACGGTTATGGAGTCCTTGCCGTTGGCATTTTCCACCACCAGCTTGACAGCATAGGTTCCCGGTGTATCGAATTCAACCGTAGGCGTAGCCATATCGCTGACAGCTATCGTGTCATCACCGTTGGTGATCACCCATGTCCAGGCAGTAGCCAGCGTACTGGCATCGTCGTAGGTATATTCGAACCGCACCGACCCGCCGGCACAGAGGGCATTGGTGTCGGCATCAAACTGGGCCACCGGTGCTGCGGTAGGAGCCGCAACAACTTTGATGGTATAGTCTTCCACCTCACCGTAAGCCAGCCAGCTATAAGGATCCTCCTGCGACCATACACCGGAATACACACGCATCCGGGTCAGGCCTGTCGGAGCATCGGCAGGAACATCAAGATAGAAGAGCACCTCACGATCGCCGCTGGGAACAGCATCATCCTTCTGATAATGTACCTCTTCGGTCTCTTTGTCAAAATGACGGCTCTGGTCCCAGTCAACGAACATACCGGTACCAACCCAGTAGTTGTTCCAGGGAACATGGGTACCCAGTTTAACCACGTACTTCTCTCCCTGGATGACCGTGATCTCTTTGTCAAGGTGTCTTCCGTATTTTCCATCATTGCCGGAAAGGTACTGGAAGGCTTTTCCGACATTCAAAGTATCGATATAAACCCCACCGTTGTTATTGGGCTCATAGTAGTCAACCTTGACATAATCCGTTTTTGTATAAGTCTCACCATTCACGGTCAGGCTGGCACCAAAGGAGTTACCCAGTTGCTCGTACGGAATAACATACTTCACGGACGGACTCTGTTCGGTAGAAGTGGAGGGATCTCCTTTGTCAAATGTCCACTCCCATGCGGTAGGGTTACCGGCGCTCAGGTCGAGGTAATAGACCGTCTCACCGGACTCAATACGCAGGGGCTCAGCCTGGAAATAAGTACCTGTGATGGGTGTGGTCACATCGATCTCGGCACAACTGGCCCATACATTACCCGGATTTTCCGGATAACCTTTCTCGGAGAGTGCCAGGAACTTCACAAAACGGCCTGTCACGGTCTTATCCAGCGTGAACACCCAGGGATCGGCCCAGCCTCCCGTACGGTCGCCACGGGCAACAGTATCCCAGATCTCGCCGTCCAGGCTGACGAGCCATGCACAGGAGTCAACCGTACCATTGCCACCGCCCGGACGCGGATAATAGGTAAAGCCGGCGATCTCCTGGTTCTGGCCCATATCGATGATCAGCCAGTGCGGATAAGGATCCTGGCGTTCCGACCAGGCAGTATGCCAGAAAGTGTTCAGGTCACCGTCAATGACATTCGAAGCGAAACGCCCGTTGGGTTCTTCCTGGCTGTCCCAGGCGATCACCGACCAACCGTCTTTATCAAGCGGTCTGGTGGTAGGACGGGCTTTAACATTGATATACTCAGTTTTCACCAGGGTATCCTTACTGCCGTCGGCAGCACTTGTAGTGATCAGTGTCACATCATAAAGACCTGGTGTGGTATACTGCACGGAAGGATTCTGCTCATTGGCGACCTCTGAAGGAGTCCCGCCGGGGAACAGCCAGTGATAAACCGATTTGCCGTCCGGTCCACCGGAGAATTTCACTTTCTGGGTGGTATAGATATCCCTTCTGTCAGCCGTAAAAACAGAACCGAAGATGGTACCCATCACGTTCAACTCGGCACAGGAGGTCCAGTCATTATCATTCCGCTCTGACAGCGCATAGAAAATAAGGTATCTGCCGAGGACCGGCTTATCCAGGAACACTTTCTTCTCAGCGGCCCAGGGAGAGCTCCAGGTACCGGAAGCTACCGGATCTCCCCACGTGGTGGGATCGGTCCACATAGCCTCGTCGGTGAGAACATAGAATTCATAGTCTTTCACCGTTCCGTTACCTCCACCCGGACGCGGCAGATAAGCAAAACCTTCTACCTGGATCTTGGCGCCCATATCAATGACCAGGGTATGAGGATAAGGTATACTGTTGGGCGACCATTCCGTATGCCAGATCGTATTGGGATCCCCGTCAAACACATTTTCCGGGGGCCTGCCGGACTGCTGGCTGTCTACATATTTGACCACCCAGCCACTCCGGTCGACATTGGGAATATTTACCGATATATAATCTTTAAAGGTAACAGTGTCACCTTTTCCGTTCGCACCAATGGCCACAAGGGTCACATCAAAAATACCGGCATTTTCATACTTCACCGTAGGGTTCTGACTGGTGGAAGTGGCCGGTGTCCCTCCTTCGAAAGTCCATTCCCAGGCTACGGGGTTGTTACCGGATTTATCGGTAAAGTTTACTATTCCTCCGCGCATGATCTCTGTCGTATCAGCCGTGAAATCAGCCCCCAGCACAACGGCACCGAATTCTGCACAGGAGGTAAAACCCTGACCATACCTTTCTTCCCAGGAGATCAGCTTCATGTAGCGTACGGAATAGGTTTTGTCAAAAATGACCATTCTCTTGGCATCCCAGGGCTCTCCCCAGGTGCCCCCTGCGATCGAATCCCAGGTGATACTGTCCGTACTTACCCACAATCCGTAAGTTTTGATGGTACCGTTACCACCTCCCGAACGGGGCGTGTAGGTAAACCCGTCGACATCGATCACCTTGCCGAAATCCACCGTCAGCCAGTGAGGCTGCGGATAGGCAACTCCATCCCAGGGTGAATGCCACAAGGTGGACACATCACCGTCAATGGCATTGGACCCCGGCTGACCAGCCTGAAAGGTATCCGCCACAGCGGTCCATCCCGCTTTGGAGAGCTCGCGATACTGCGCGTGGGTCACTCCAAAGCTAAAGAAGGCTAAGATTAACAATACGTAAATTTTCTTCATAGTTGTGATTTTTTAAGTTAATACTGTTAAAAATTATAGATCAAATATGACCATTTTATATGAATAATGCAAACATACATCCGCCGGATTTATGGGAACAACGGCATATCTACCGGTAAATTTTATGCAAAAATAAGGAAGAATTTTTCATCCCCGAGCCGGACACTTCTCAGTACCGGACAATAACATTCTGATTGACAAGAGATACCCGTAACAATAAAATACTAAGCCGTCGTTTTCCTATATCTTCAATAAATCCCTCATGGTTCAAGCAAAGAAAGATCGCCCCTTTTTACGTAATTTTGTAACATAATTCCAAATTATATAGCCGGATCCATGGAGCAACACATCTCTTTCCATATACGTATTTTGGTTTTACTTACTTTCTTCCTCGTCTCCGTACTTCCCGGATATGGGCAGACCGACCACTGGGAGACTGTTTTTTACGCTGACACCCTCTTCCGCTACAGCACCTCCAACGACGGCGAGCCGCCTGCCAACTGGCGGGAGACCTCCTTCGATGATCATCTCTGGCAGCAGGGATACGGCGGCATAGGATACGGCGACGGCGATGATAACACTTTGATCGATCGCTGCAATGCCCTCTACTATCGCATCACCTTCAATATCGCTGACACTTCGGTCATCAC
>JALVJE010000226.1 GCA_027028505.1 Bacteroidales bacterium | reverse complement strand
TTGCATCGTTTCGCCGCTTGCACTCACCACACGCCAGCGTAATGATATCTCTCATAAACTTTACCCTCAAAAACTCCAGCGCCGGGAAGCCGGCCAGGAGAAACATACCTGTTTCTACTCGATGATTTCGCTGACCACGCCGGCGCCCACGGTCCGGCCACCCTCGCGGATGGCAAATCGCAGACCCTCTTCCATGGCGATCGGTGTGATCAACTCCGCACTGATGTGCACGTTATCGCCGGGCATGACCATCTCCACACCTTCCTCCAGCGTACACACGCCGGTCACGTCTGTGGTCCGAAAGTAAAACTGCGGACGATAGCCGTTGAAAAAGGGCGTATGCCGACCCCCTTCCTCCTTGGTCAAAATGTAGGCCTCCGCCTTGAACTTCTTATGCGGCGTGATCGTCCCCGGAGCCGCCAACACCTGCCCACGAACTATCTCGTCACGCTTGATGCCACGCAACAGCGCCCCTATGTTATCGCCGGCCTGACCCTCGTCCAGGATCTTCCGAAACATCTCCACACCAGTGACCGTGGTCTTCTGGGTCTCCTTGATCCCTACTATCTCCACCTCGTCGCCTACGTGGATAACCCCCCGTTCAACACGACCGGTGGCCACCGTCCCCCGACCGGATATGGAAAATACATCCTCTACCGGCATCAGAAAAGGCTTGTCTATATCCCGCTCCGGCTCCGGTATCCAGGTGTCTATAGCCTCCATCAATTCCCAGATGCACTTGGTCTTCTCCGCATCCTCCGGATTCTCCAGAGCCTCAAGGGCCGAACCCCGAATGATCGGCGTATCGTCACCAGGAAAATCATACTTGTCCAGCAGCTCCCGTAGCTCCATCTCCACCAGCTCGATGAGCTCCTCGTCATCCACCATGTCACACTTGTTGAGAAACACCACCATCGCCGGAACACCAACCTGACGAGCCAAAAGAATATGCTCACGGGTCTGCGGCATGGGACCGTCATCCGCCCCGACCACCAGAATGGCACCATCCATCTGGGCCGCACCAGTGATCATGTTCTTGATGTAGTCCGCATGCCCCGGACAGTCCACATGGGCATAGTGCCGCTTCTCGGTCTCATACTCCACATGGGCCGTGGCTATGGTGATACCACGCTCCTTCTCCTCGGGCGCCTTGTCAATCTCGCTGAAATCAGTGAAATCAGCCTGCCCCTTGGTCGACAATACCCGGGTGATCGCTGCTGTCAGGGTCGTCTTGCCATGATCGATGTGACCAATCGTTCCCACGTTGACATGCGGCTTGGTTCGCTCAAATTTTTCCTTTGCCATCAACCCACCTCTTCAGTCTGCTTGAATGTGCTAATACCCTCTTATCCTGTGGATAATTGTGTCGGCCTGCTTGAGAGGCACTTCTGCAAATTCCTTAAACTGCATGGTAAATGTAGCCCGCCCCTGAGTTGCTGAGCGTAAATCCGTTGAATAGCCAAACATGTTGGCTAATGGTACCAGGGCATGCACCACCTGCAGGTTCCGTTCTGCATCAACACCCGCTATCTGAGCCCTCTTTTTATTGAGATCATTGATGACATCGCCAAGGTATTCCTCGGGGGTCATCACGTCGATCTCCATAACCGGTTCCAGTATGACCGGTCCTCCCGCCGTGCACGCTTTCCGGCAGGCCATGGTGGCGGCCACCCCGAATGCCATATCCGTTGACCGTTCCTCATCATAGGAGCCACCAACCAGGCGAGCCTGCACGTCAACCATGGGATAACCGATCAACGGCCCGGAATCGAGGGCATCGAATACCCCCTTTTCAATGGCCTTGAGAAACTGTCCCGGTATGGCCGCTTCATCGACCAGGCTGGCAAAGGTGTTGCCGCTGCCTCGTTCTCCGGGAACCAGTTCCACAACAACATGGCCATACTGCTCCTTGCCGGTGGTGGCACTTTCGAAACGATGTTCCGCCCGGGCCCCGGTGGTTATAGTCTCCCGATAGGCAACCTGGGGCTGGCCCACATTGGCCGCCACTTTAAATTCACGGATCAGCCGATCGACGATGATCTCCAGGTGGAGTTCTCCCATTCCTGAAATAATCGTCTGCCCGGTATCCTCATTGAGACTCACTCGAAACGAGGGGTCTTCCCTGGAAATTTTTTCCAAGCATTCTCTCAACTTCCCCTCATCGGCCTTGGTCTTCGGCTCAATGGCGATACCGATCACCGGCTCCGGAAATTCCATACGATCCAGGATGATGAAATCACCGCTACTACAGAGGGTATCACCCGTTGTCGTAAACTTGAGCCCCACTATGGCACCAATGTCGCCAGCAGCTATGGACTCGACCTCCTCACGCTTGTTAGCGTGCAGTTTCATCAGTTTCGAGATCTTTTCTTTTTTCCGCTTCAGGGGGTTGAACACCTTGACCCCACTGCGAAGCTCTCCGGAGTAAATCCGGATGAATGCCAGATTGCCGACAAAGGCATCGGTTTGCAGCTTGAACACCAAGCCACAGAATTTTTCACTCCGCTCAGGTTTGCGGACAAGCGGCGCACCGTTCTTGTCCGTCCCCTCAACCGGGGGAACATCTACGGGTGAGGGCAGGTACCAGAGTACGGCATCAAGCAGTGGCTGGAC
>JALVJE010000225.1 GCA_027028505.1 Bacteroidales bacterium | reverse complement strand
GCTACGAGACCCGCCGTTGCGGGGTGCACTCGGGCATGGCCATGGCGCTGGCGCGGCGTCTCTGTCCCGACGCGGTGGTGCTGCGGGGTGATCATGAACTCTACCGGAAATACTCGGAGACGGTGGCCGGGATCATCGAGGCCCGGGTGCCGCTTTACGAGCGGGCCTCGGTGGATGAGTTCTACCTCGACATGACGGGCATGGACCGTTTCTTCGGCACGCTGCAGTGGACGCGCGAGCTGCGGGAGGAGATCACCCGCGAGACGGGACTGCCCCTCTCCTTCGGTCTGTCGGTCAACAAGACCGTCTCGAAGATCGCCACGGGCGAGGCCAAGCCTGCCGGCATGCTGACGGTGCCGCCGGAGCGGGTGCATCCTTTCCTCGACCCCCTGCCGGTGCGCAGGATCCCCATGGTGGGACTGCGCAGCTACCGGCTGCTGCGCTCCATGGGCGTCGAACGCATCGCCACCCTGCGGGCCATCCCCCCGGAGATGCTGCAGCAGCTCTTCGGAAAGAACGGCCTCCTCCTCTGGAAGAAAGCCAACGGCATCGACAACAGTCCCGTCATCAACGAACGGCTGCGCAAGAGCATCGGCACGGAACGCACCTTCGACGAGGACACCACCGACGCCCGCTACCTGCTGCGCACGCTGGTGGGTATGACCGCCCACAGTGCCTGGGAGCTGCGACGCCACGGCCGCACCGCCTCGCAGGTGACGGTGAAGATACGCTACAGCGACTTCGAGACCCACACCCTGCAGCAAAAGATCCCCCACACCGCCTTCGACCATACCCTCATCGCCACGGCCAAAGAGCTCTTCCGCCGCCTCTACACCCGCCGCGTGCGGGTACGCCTGCTGGGGGTGCGCCTCGGCGGTCTCGTCCCCGGCACCCAGCAGCTCAGCCTCTTCGGCAACGACGAAAAAATGGCCCGCCTCTACCAGGCGATGGATTATCTGAGAGAAAGATACGGAGGGGAAGCGGTGGGAAGGATGATCGATGAATGATGAATGATGAATGAGGAATATCGAATATCGAACACCGAATTTTGAATTCTGAATTCTGAGTTATGATTTATGATTTATGAATGAGTTGATAAATAGATAGTTATGAATATGATGGTAAATAGTTTATAAGAAGTAGAAATAAAGTATTCTTTAATAATCACTGTATTTAACTGTATTATAGGGATATAGAAAATCACAACTACGTAGTCAACTACGTAGCTCACTACGTAGATCGTTTTTATTCATCTATCAGACAACCACATACAGAGCTCATCTAAAAACAAGTTGAACATAACCCGCAACCCGCAACTCGATACTCGTAACTCGATACTCACAACTCGATACTCGTAACTCCCCCATGTACCTGAACACCCACACATACTACAGTCTGCGTTACGGGACGATGTCGCCGGAGGCGCTGGTGCGGCGGGCGGCCGCTTACGGCATCCCCGTGCTGCCGCTCACCGACATCAACACCACCATGTGCATCTTCCCTTTCGTGCGGCTGTGCCGCGCACATCACATCGCGCCGGTCGCGGGGGCCGACATACGCGCCGGCGACCGCATGCTCTACACCCTGCTGGCCCGCTCTTTCCGCGGCTACGGCGAGATCAACCGTTTTCTCACGCACCACAACCTCTCCCGCACGCCTTACCCGCTGCGGGCGCCCCGTTTCGACGAGGTGTACGTCATCTACCCGCCCGGCAACCTGCCGCAGGCGCCGCTGCGGCCCCACGAACTCACAGGTCTTACGCCGGCGCCGCGGCACCGTCTCCTCCCCCGCCGGCACGACGCCGATCTCTCCCGCATCGTGCTGCTGCACCCAGTCACCTTCGGCACAGAGGAGGAGATCATCCTGCACCGCCACCTGCGGGCCATCGACCACAACACCCTGCTGGCCAACCTGCCCCCCACAGCCGCCGCCGGCCGCGAAGAGCTCTTCCTGCCACCCCGCACCCTCTACCGTGCTTTCCGCGATGAGGAGCGCATCATCGCCAACACCAAACGCATCCTGGAGTCGTGCACCTTCGATTTCGACTTCTCCGCGCCGAAGAACAAGCGCACCTTCACCGGCGATCGGCGCGACGACATGCTGCTGTTGAAAAAGCTCGCCACCGACGGCCTGCAGCGCCGCTACGGCACGGAGGATACCGCGGCCGCCCACCGCATAGACCATGAGCTGGAGATCATCAGCCGCATGGACTTCGCTGCCTACTTCCTCATCACCTGGGACCTCGTACGCTACGCCATGAGCCGCGGTTTCTACCACGTAGGCCGTGGCAGCGGCGCCAACTCGGTAGTGGCTTATTGCCTGGGTATCACTGACGTTGATCCCATCGACCTGAACCTTTACTTTGAACGCTTCATCAATCCCCGTCGCAGCAGTCCGCCCGACTTCGACATCGACTTCTCCTGGAAGGAGCGCGACGAGGTGGTGGAGTATCTCTTCCGCCGTTACGGGCAGGAGCACACGGCCCTGCTGGGGGCCCTCTCCACCTTCCGCAGCCGCTCGCTGGTGCGTGAGCTGGGCAAGGTGTACGGTCTGCCGAAGGAGGAGATCGATGCCCTGGTGAAAGACCCTGCTGCCGGCCGCCGCCGCGACGGCGTTGCCCGCACACTCTTTGCCGTGGCGGAGCGGCTGAAGGACTTCCCCAACCTGCGCACCATCCATGCCGGCGGCGTGCTCATCAGCGAGGCCCCCATCACCGACTATGCCGCCCTCGACCTGCCGCCGAAAGGCTTCCCCGTCACCCAGTGGGACATGCATGTGGCCGAGGAGACCGGCTTCGAGAAGCTGGACATCCTCAGCCAGCGCGGCATAGGCCACATCGGCGAGGCGGCGGAGATCATACGCCGCAACCGCGGGGTCACCGTAGATGTACATGCCACGCAGCGCTTCAAGGAGGATAAGAAGGTGAAGGAGCTGCTGCGGCGGGGGGAGACGCTGGGCTGCTTCTACATCGAGAGCCCCGCCATGCGGGGACTGCTGCGCAAGATACGGTGTGACAGCTATCCCTCGCTGGTGGCGGCCAGCTCGATCATACGGCCGGGGGTGGCCCGCTCGGGCATGATGAGGGAGTACATACGGCGCTACCACAACCCCGGCAGCTTCCGCTACCTCCACCCCGTCATGGAGGAGCAGCTGCAGGAGACCTTCGGCATCATGGTGTACCAGGAGGATGTGCTGAAGGTGTGTCATCACTTTGCAGGGCTGGGGCTGGCCGAGGCCGACGTGCTGCGGCGCGCCATGAGCGGCAAGTACCGCTCTGTCCGCGAGATGGAGAAGATCGCCGCCAGCTTCTTCGAGGGCGCGCGGGCGCGCGGTCGTCCGGAGGCGGTGACGCGTGAGGTGTGGCGCCAGATCGCCTCCTTTGCCGGCTACTCTTTCTCCAAGGCCCACTCGGCCTCCTACGCCGTGGAGAGCCTGCAGAGCCTCTACCTGAAAGCCCATTACCCGCTGGAGTTCATGGTGGCGGTGATCAACAACTTCGGCGGCTTTTACCCCGTATGGGTCTATCTGAACGAGGTGCGTCGCCGGGGAGGCACGGTCGTGCTGCCCTGCGTCAACAAAAGTCTTTACAAGACCTCCCTCGCCGGCGGGGAGGTGCGGCTGGGACTGGTGCATCTGAAGAGCCTGGAGACCGCGCTGGCGCGCCGTCTCGTGGCTGAGCGGGAGGCCCGCGGCCCCTACCGCAGTCTGGCCGACTTCCACGAGCGGCTGGCCCCCGGCGCCGAACAGCTGCAGATCCTCATACGCAGCGGTGCCTTTCGTTTCACCGGCCGCCCCCGCAAGGAGCTGCTGTGGGAGGCATACATGCTGGCCGGCCGGCAGCGGGGTCCCTCCCCTGCCGGGGGAAGCCTCTTCCCCGTGCCGGCACGCGAGTACCGTCTGCCGCCGCTGGAGGAGAGCGACACGGAGAAAGCGTGGGACGAGATCGAGCTGCTGGGCTTCCCCGTGACCCTCAGCTGGTTCGATCTGCTAAAAAGCTCTTTCCGCGGCGAGGCACGGGCACGCGACCTGCTGCGATACAAAGGCCGCAGGGTACGCATGGTGGGCCTGCTGGTGCATATCAAGAACGTGCGCACCGTGCGGGAGGAGTGGATGCACTTCGGCACCTGGCTCGACGCCGAAGGAGAGTTCTTCGACACCGTGCACTTCCCTGCCTCGCTGCGCCGCTATCCTTTCCGCGGCCACGGTGTCTACCTGATCCTGGGCCGGGTGACGGAAGAGTTCGGCGTCCCCTCGCTGGAGGTGGAGAAGATGGCAAGGATGGAGATGAGGAAGCGCGAAGCTTGATGCTCGAATCTCGAAGCTCGAAGAAACTGTGAACTATGAACTGTGAACTGTGAACTAACAATTTTTTCCTATTTTTATCCCCTTCTAAAATAAACCTGAACCTTAAACGATCCATAATCATGAAAAAACACTTTATACACCTGACATTCATTGCTTTTGCCATGCTGGCGTTTGTCTCCTGCCAACAGGGAATCAAGATCGCACAGCCGGAGATCACCACAGATGAGCTCTCACAGGAGATCCGGTTCCTGGCTTCCGACTCCCTGAAGGGACGTTATCCGGGGACGCCGGGATGCAGAACAGCCGCCGAATACATCCGTGATCATTACAAGGCCGACGGTCTGACCCTCCTGGGCGATAACGGTCTGGAATACTTCAAGGTCACGGTGAACGTGAAAGAGGGAAAGAACAACACCCTGAAGATCGAGGACAAAGAGCTGACCCTTGGGAAAGATTTTATCCCTATGTCATTTACGACCAATGGTGCTGCTACCGGCCCGGTGGTCTTTGCCGGCTACGGTTTCGATATCAATGAGGACAGTCTGAAATGGAACGACTATGCCGGTCAGGATGTCAAGGAAAAATGGGTACTGGTGCTGCGGGGCGACCCGGAGCCGGAGGACCTGCGCAGTCCTTTTGCCCCCTTCAGCCGCGACCGTGACAAGGCCATGACCGCCCGCGACAAGGGCGCTGCCGGCATCCTCTTTGTCTCAGGCAAAGAGTTCGATCCGAAGGACGGACTGGACAAGCTGAAAAAGAACGTACAGCCGGTGTCCATCCCGGCCCTGCAGATCACCCGCCGGGCGGCCGATCTGCTGCTGAAAGGCACCGGCAAGACCCTTGAAGGGCTGGAGCAACAGCTTAACCGCACCCGCAAGCCGGCCAGTTTTGTTCTTCCCGTAACGGTCACGGGTCATGCCGAGGTGGAGGAAGAGAAGGTTCAGACAGCCAATGTTGTGGCCATGCTTGAAGGGAACGATCCGGCGCTGAAAGACGAGTACATCGTCATCGGGGCCCACTGTGACCACCTGGGCATGGGCGGCCCCAACACCTCCAGCCGCCGTCCCGACACCATCGCCGTGCATTACGGCGCCGACGATAATGCCTCGGGAACAGCCTCGGTGATGGAGATCGCCGAAAAAATGGCCTCGCAGCGTGACCAGCTGAAACGCACGGTCATCTTCGTGAACTTCAGCGCCGAGGAGATGGGGCTGCTGGGATCGAAATACTTCGTCAACGATACGCTCATTGACCTCTCGCGGGTGGTGGCCATGATCAACATCGACATGGTGGGACGTCTCAAGGCCGACAGCACACTGGAGATCGGTGGCACCGGCACCTCGGACATCGCTGACAGCCTGCTGAAAACCACCCCGGGCGCAGAGGATTTCCGTCTGGCCCTCTCACCCGAAGGATACGGACCTTCCGACCATGCCTCTTTCTATGGCAAGGAGATCCCCGTCTTTTTCTTCTCCACAGGCTCCCACCTGGATTATCACACGCCTTTCGACACGCCGGACAAGATCAACTATGAAGGTCTGAAGAAGGTGGATGACTACATCTTTAACCTGGCCTTCGAACTGGACACCCTGGCCCGCAAACCGGCTTTCCGCATGGCCGGACCCAAGGAAGGTACAGGCGTCAGCCGCCGCGGCTTCAAGGTCACACTGGGCATCATGCCCGATTTCGCCGGCAAGGACACCACCGGCCTGCGTGTGGACATTGTCATCCCCGGGCGTCCCGCTGCCCACAGCGGCATGAAGAACGGCGATGTCATCACGGCCATCAACGGACAACCTGTAAAAAACATCTATGACTACATGTACCGCCTGGCCAAATTGCATCCCGGCGAGACCGCCGTGGTAGAGATCAAGAGGAAGGGGGAGAAAAAGGTGTTGCTGGTGCAGTTGTAGGAAGGATGATCCCCGCCTTCGCCATCCTTCGACAAGCTCAGGAACCGGCTTCGGCGGGGATGATCGAAGAAACAAGAAACAAGAAACAAGAAACAAGAGCCGAAAACTATGAACTGTGAATTTTGAACTATGAACTATTTTGAATCATGAAAAAGACCTTGATATGGATCCTGGCGGTCGTGGTGACGCTGGGAGCGGCCTACTACCAGCGCAAGACCGGTCCCACCCATCCCCGTGACGAGGTGGTGACCCTGAACGGAAAGAGTTATAAGATACGACTGCTCCGCAGTCATGGCGGGGAGAGTGACATGCCGGTGGAGGTGGTCATCCCGGATGCATCGGTAAGTGGCAAGATAGTTTACAAGCGTTTCCCCACGGCCGAGCCCTGGGACACCGTCCTTATGGAGCGTGCCGGCGATACGCTGAAGGCACTCCTGCCCCACCAGCCGCCGGCCGGCAAACTGGCTTACCGTCTCCTGCTACAGACAGCCTCCGGCAGTGTGCAGGTGCCCGCCGGAGATCCGGTGGTCACCCGTTTCAAGGGAGAGGTGCCGGCTACCATACTCATCCCCCACATCCTGTTCATGTTCCTGGCCATGCTGTTATCCACGCTGGCCGGACTGATGGCACTGTGGAAGATCCCCGCTTATCGCAAATATTCCTATATCACCCTGGTCTTGCTGCTGATCGGCGGAGGGATCCTGGGACCGCTGGTGCAGCTGCATGCTTTCGGCGCCCTCTGGACGGGCATTCCTTTCGGCTGGGACCTTACCGACAACAAGACCCTGATCGCTGTGGTCTTCTGGGTTTTTGCCGTGCTGGTCAACCGCAGAAAAGAACGGTACTGGGCTGTCGTGCTGGCTGCCCTCGTGCTGATCCTGGTCTATTCCATCCCCCACAGTATGTTCGGCAGCACCTATAACTATGACACGGGGAATGTTATCCAGGGGATGCTCCTGATCGCCGGGTTACGGATAAGGAGGATAAGCAACCGGTAACCTTGAAGAAGTTTGGAGTGCCTAGAGGTTGGAGTGTGGAGTTGTTTTCGCTTCATCGCTTTATCTCTTCATCGCTTCATCGCTCCCTGTGCTCTGTGCCCTGTGTCCTGAGCAAAAAAAAAGAGGCCCGCAGGCCTCTCTTTTTTTATTCTCCGGATCCTTCTTCCGATCGCATGCTCATGATGTCCCGGTCGAACATGTAGAGGTTATGCTCACCCATGAGGGCCAGCTTGTCCAGGATCTCCTGCACATTCGACTCTTCCTCGATCTGCTCGGTAACGAACCACTGTATCCAGTTGTTGGTGGTGTGGTCCTGCTCTTCGATGCAGGCTGTCACGATCTCGTTGATAGAGGCCGAAACGAACTGCTCGTGCTTGAGCACCGCCTCGAAAAGAGGCTTTATCCCTTCAAAC
>JALVJE010000224.1 GCA_027028505.1 Bacteroidales bacterium | reverse complement strand
GCTGTGATTGTCTTCCGAGAGGATACGGATACTCTTCAGGTTCTTCATCAGGTCGTTGAACTCGGGATCGTCTATGCCGGCGTCCGAGAACATGCTGAACATCTTACTGGAGATGTATACGGTCGTATATCCCTCCTTCCCGGCATACTTCTCGAACAAGCGTTCCACGGGATCTTTCTGTCCGAAGGCGGGGGTGAGGGCCGCCAGCCACAGTAATACGATCAGTGTTTTTGTTGCTTTCATGATGGTAAAGTTATTTGTTTTTATTTTTCTCAGTGTTCTTTTCCCCGGTTTTTCCCAGATCGCCGTTATTTTTTGTTCCGGCGGGCATCAGGTCGATATAGGGCAGGTCATTCAGTTTCCCCACCGTTCTCTGCACCTTATTGATCTCGGTGGCCGGCAGGGAGATCTCGCGGAGATAAGCCATGCTGCGGGTGCCTTTATTGAAGTTACGGGACACCAGCAACAATGCTTTTTTGGCTTCCAGGTAGGCAGTCTGCGGGTCGGAGTAGGTATCATGGGGTTTCCTCGAGAGGAGGAAAAAGTAGGTGGCCAGCACCAGGATCAGGGAGGCTGCCAGCGGGATGGCCCGCAGGGCCCGGGTGCGCAGTGAGAGGGTCTTTCGCTCTGTCGTCACGGCATAATGTGCGTCGATCAGATCCTCCAGTTGTCCCTGCAGCGAGGCCGAAGGTTTTTCGCTCCCCTCCTCTGCCAGGGCAGCAAAGAGCTCCCTGTCAGGCTCCAGCTCCGGCGGCACCTCCCCGCTCCCGAAATATTCCTGCAGCAGCCTTTCCTCTTCGGCAGAGGTACTGCCCTCATAATATTTCTTCAGCAGTCTTTTCGTTGTTTCCCTGTCCATGGTTTATCTCTTTTAGCAGTGTCTCTTTCACTTTTTTGCGGGTCCGTGAGAGGACCACCCGCACATTGTTGACCGTCATGTCCGTGACGGCCGCGATCTCGTCGAAGTCGCATCCTTCCACGTCGCGCATGTGTATCACCGTGCGTCCCGGCTCCTGCAGGGCGTCGATGATCGCCCGCACCCTGCCGGCTTTCTCTTTACGGTCGAGCCACACGTCAGGCGGATCGTCCGGCACCGTGCTCTCCGGCAGGGTCACCTCCCCCTCCGACACCGTGTGGCGGGTACGAAGCCTGTCGAGGGCCGTGTTCCGTGTCAGCGTCATGGCCAGCGCCGCCGGGCTTTTGTATCCATCCACCTTGTCACCCATCTTCAGCAGCTTCAGGAAGGTCTCCTGCACCACATCCTCCGCCTCCTCCCGGTTGCGTAAAAAACGCAACGCCAGGCGATACAACCGGTCACTCAACGGCAGAAAAGTCTCTTTAAACGTTCCGGCATCCATCCGGGAGGCAGTATTAGGGTTACGGTTTGATATCAGACACTCTATTTTCCTACGGAAGCGGTACCGACGGATCTACAATCTTATTCTTCATGAAATTATACATTCTCATCATTCTGCCGGTATCCATCCCCGTTGTTTTGGCCAAATATAAATAAACACTTTCATGATAAATAGTTTTAAAAGTTTTTTTCGGATGACTGCCGAACTTCAAAAAGCTTTCCTTGCCAAACAGATCAATAACTTTACGGGCCGCTGCGGGATCACTCAGAAAATACAAAGATCCGTTCAGATCACGGGCCGTGGTTTCCCATCTCTGCCGATACAGTTCTGGTACTCCGAGCCTCTCCCCCAAACGATACCACAAAATGAATCCTCCGAATTCATTAGGATGGGACCAGGCCACCGCTCTTTCCGATAAATTTAACCGGGTGATCTTATCAGCCTGCTTTCCAAAATCGTATGCCGGTTGCCAAAGATGGTTATCTTCTTCATAAAGCAGGGTAGCCAGTCGGGTGGCCGAATAGGTAGCCCATCCTTCTTCTTCGGCTCCGGGACACCACTTAAAATAGGGAATAGCACCGAACAAGTGGCTGTATTCATGTAAGATGGCATTCACAGGATCCGGGAAATCGGGAGAAAGAGCAGGATCATTCAGGAAAGCACTGTCTTCGCATTGCTCCAGATACTTCTCACTAATGATCTTCCCCACGATCCGGTCGGGAAACTCGGCATGAAAACCACCCGGTCCTATACCCGTTATCACCAATTCTTTTACCTGCGGGGACACCCCCAACTTTCGATCACTGATCTTGTTCGCCCGGTCG
Source organism: Bacteroidales bacterium (assembly GCA_027028505.1). GTDB lineage: Bacteria > Bacteroidota > Bacteroidia > Bacteroidales > VadinHA17 > DRPN01. The sequence goes on along the minus strand of JALVJE010000224.1, from coordinate 5,454 downwards.
ATCACTTTGGCAAATCTCAGGGCAATAGCCCTCATTTTCTCTTCCGTGAACTTCACAGTGATCCCGTCATATTTTACGGTATAAAGATCTTCTTCCGGTCTTCTTTCGACAAGTTCTCCGGCCAGGGTCGGGGATACCATTCTTGGCAAACCGATATTCAGGAACAGGGCCAGGAGGAAAGGAAACGAAGCAACGATCACTTTGGTTTTCAATTTCCACGGTTTATATATACTGATCGCAACCAGCAAGGTAGCAACAAAAGGCAGGAATATGGTAAAATAACTCACCGACAAGACATTATAAACAAGAAATATCAGAAATATTCCACTCACCGACACGGCAACCATGCTCTCCAGAGGGGCCTCTTTATAATATTTTCTTAATCCAATGGTAAAAAATACGGTACTCAGACCCACGCTGTTGACCAGTGCCAAAAGGGTAAACATTTCCCCCGCCGATCCGAATATTTCCTGCGTATATGCCAGGGCAATGATCCCGGCAACCAAAATAAAAATTCTCAAACTCTTTTTGGTGAACGGTATGTTGTCAGCAAAAACATTGACCGCCATAAACGTAAGAACAAATAGCAGATACCGGAGCAACAATGTCTTGTTGAACGCAATGGTCACCCAGGATTGCTGAATATAATTTCTCAGCAAACATCCGGTAACCAACGGGGTCAGGATCAATAGGCCCCCCACTGACAATGGCTTGTAGATCTTTCTGAGATGAAATGATTCGTAACTTTCCTTTCTTAAAAAGAACAGGATCACCAGCAAGGGTATGACAAAATCCACTATATTCGGCATAACCAGTATACCCCGGCCATTCAGGTTCCTCGGGGAGAGATAAAACAACGGATCATCATGTAAGTAAATGATATTGACTATTCTGAGTAGAATGATAATACCGGTCAGGATCGCTATTTTCTTTTTCATGGTGTTATGATTTGTAATCCTTAAAGGTTGAATATTTTTCTTCTGAGGTACAGAATGAAAGCAGGTATTTGCTCAGGGAACGGGAAGAAGATCCGTCAGGACCTCCTTCCCGTTTTCAACCTGCTCCGGCCTACAGATCCGTCAGGAAAGCCAGGCCTCCTTTGCCGTTGCGCGTCTCCTCCTTCATCTTCACCAGATCGTCGATATTGATCTTTCCCTTTACGATGATCATAGCTCCCTCATCTTCCTCGCCGGCGAGCAGCACCAGCTCACGGATCACATCCCCTTCCTGCCGCATCAGGAATCTGACCTGCTCGCCCTCCTTCTCGACGGTCATCAGCTCTTCATAGGAACCTTTCAGACTGTTGAGCACCTCAGCATAAAGATCCTTGTTTATGCCCTTCTCCGCTGCCACGATCTTCACCGACTCCAGGCTGTTGAGGAAGGCTTTCACTTCGGGTTCATCCTCCTCCTGCAGGGAGGCCGCCAGACGGATCGCCCCCTTCGGCACTGTCAGTACCGTACAGTTGCCCGCGCCGACATACTTTTTAAAAACCTGCTCAGCGCTTTTCGACTGACCAAAGACCATCGCCGTCATCATCACGGCTGCCACAAGCAATAATCCTTTCTTTTTCATAGCTTTTTGTTTTTTGTTTGGTTAAAAATTGATCTCTCTACACCAGGATGACGAAGAAGTGGGAAAGTCATTACAAAGGCATAAGGAAAAAGGCATAAGGCATAAGCAAGGATGAAGGATGCTGGAGCGATAGCGGAAGTCCCGGCTTGCCGGGGAATGTCGAATGTCGAACAGGTCGAACGGTCAAAAGTCCAAGGGTCGAAGAGTGGTCCTTCGATACGCCTGCTTCTACTCAGGAACCTCCTTCGGTACGCCTTCGGCTACTCAGGAACGAGCAATGAGCGATGAGAGATGAGAGATGAGAGAGTTAATTGAGCACGAATACCGTAAGGGGCAAAGCACCGCTTTGTCCATCTATCGGTAAGGAAATATAGTAAGGAGTAGGGAGTAGGGAGCGGAAAACGAAAAGCACCGTAGAGACGCGCATCCTGCGCGTCTTGATCAAATATTAAGGCAAAAGCTAATAATGTATGAAGAGTCTTAAAATGTGGAAAAAGTGAAAAGAGTGCAAAGAATTTTTCCTAATTTCGTTTCGTCATTAACCCACAAAAATGTACGCATCATGAAAAAAATGTTACTCCTCTTATTAACAGCTTTCTTTTCTTTCCATTACGGTATCACCCAGACCCCCATCGATCCTTCTGCATGGGCCGGGATGAAGAGCTACTGGACCTTTGATGATCCGGATGATCTGACCAAAGCGACCGTAGGTCTGGACTTGGTGCTTACGGGTTCCGATTCGGCGGTAGCCGGTCCTGCGGCCGGCAATGGTGCTACCCGCATCGGGGTCGGATCGTATTACAAATGTACCCACGGGATCTCTTCCAACGGCGGAGGATCGTATGTGAACGAATATTCCATTATGGTGGATTTCCGGATCCCTCAAACCGGCAGATACTACTGTTTTTATCAGACCAATACGGGAAACTCCAACGACGGGGATTTTTTCATCAATCCTTCGGCCCATCTGGGGCTCAATTATCTGGGAGGCTATTCCTACAGCCGTGTCGAAGCGGGCGAATGGTACCGCCTGCTTATTTCGGTAGACCTGGGACACCATTTCAAGGCTTACCTCGACGGACAACTGATCTACACTGCCACAAGTAACTACACCGTTGACGGTCGTTTTTCACTGGATCCTTACTTTTATTTCTTTGCCGACGAGAACGGCGAAGACAATGAGTTCGATGTGGCAGCCACCGCTTTTTTCAATTATCCTCTGAGTGATGAGGAGGCTTCCAAACTGGGAGGATACGGTCATGTGATGCCTCAGCCTCCCGTAGATCACATGAACCCATACCTTCAGGTAGCCACTGAAAATTCCATTTATATCTCGTGGCATTCCGACGATCTCTCCTCCACCATCGTGCAGTATGGCACCGACAGCTTGCTGGGTCAGCAGGCCACCGGCACCTATGATACCATCGGCAATGTCAACTACTGGCACACCGTACATCTTACGGGACTCACTCCCGACACCAGATATTTCTATCGCTGCATCAGCGGTCAGGACACATCCGCTATCAGCCATTTCCACACCATGAAAGATCCTGCCAGTCCGGGCAGGTACCTGCATTTTGTGGTAACAGGCGACTCCCGCACAGACAAGGAACAGACCCACTACATCTCAACGGTCATCGAGAAGCAACTGCAAAAAGATTACGGCGAGAACTGGAGCGACTCTGTTGCCTTCCTTATCAATGTGGGCGATATCGTCACCAACGGCAACACCATCTCCCAGTACAAACCGGAATATTTCCTGCCCTATTCCAATCTGACCGATAAGATCCCCTTTTATGTCTCCATCGGCAATCACGAAGCCGAAAGCCCCTATTATTACGAATACATGAAATATGAGGACCTTACGGGTCCTCCCTATGAAGATCCGTCCAGTCCTTTCAATGAAAAGTTTTACACCTTCCGTGCCGGCCGTTGCCAGTTCATCGCCCTGAACTCCAACTGGAGCTACTGGAGCGATGAACAGACCAATTGGGTAAAAAGTGTTCTGGACAAGGCCGAGGCAGATGATGATATCGACTTCGTTTATGTTTATTGTCATCATCCCGGTCATACGGAGATCTGGCCCGATGGCAATACGGTGTACATCCAGAACGTCATCATTCCCCTGTTACGCAACTATTCCAAGCCGGCCATGCTCATGTACGGGCACTCACACGACTATGAGCGGGGTGCCATCATGCTGGACGAGGACAACGAGAACTATCACAACGATATGTACCTGCTGCTCAGTGGCGGTGGCGGTGCTCCCCTGGACCGCTGGGGCATGTACAATAACCAGCGGGACTATCCCGAGATCTTCCTCACCTATGATTATTACAACTACACGATCGTTGATGTAGATATGGAGAAGCAGGCCTTCACCGCCCGCACTTACAGCCTTGGCAATTCCAACAAACCGATGGACAATGTACTCGTAGACAGCTGGTACACAAAGATCAACCAGCCCAAACCTGACACGCCCGAGGCCCTCGACCCGGTTTACGAGAACGATACTATCCTCGTTTTCAAAGGCTCCGCTTTCTCCGGCGTCGACTCCCTCTTCTCCTCGCAGATACAGCTGACCAAGACACCCGGGGATTTCAGCGCTCCCATCGTCAACAATAAAAGAGATATCATTAATATTTACGGGGTTACGGGCGCTCCCGATTATACACCGATCGACAAGAACGACACCGTGGACATCACACAGCTGAAGATCCACCGGAGCAACTTTTCCAACAGCACCTACGGCTGGAGGATCCGCTACCGTGACCACAACATGAAGTGGAGCGACTGGTCGCCCGAGAATACCTTCACGGTAACGTCCATTCATGACGTCAGACCCGGCGGGCCTGCCCTGCATGTAGCACCTAATCCGGTAGGCAGCAGTGCCAGGATCACTTTTGAGACCCGGAAGCCCGGTACCGTCACCCTGAAGATCTACAGTCTTGACAACCGGGAGGTGGCCGTGCTCCTGGACCGCTCCCGGGTGGCCGCCGGGAACCATGAATACTGGTGGAGCCCCGAGGGGCTGCCTGCAGGTGTTTACCTGCTGCGTCTCATCACCGACAGCCACACCTCTACGCAAAAGATCATCCTGCAGGGACGGTAGGGGGTGGTTCGTGGTCCCGCAGTTCCCGGGATCTTGGATCCCGTTGGAACTGCGAGGATCCTCGAAAAACTACGCAAATCTCAGATTTGCTGTTTTTCGGGATTCATAGTTCATAGTTCATAGTTCATAGTTCAGCGAGAGAGACAAGGCATGCATTGCTTGTGATGCTGCATAGCGTTCAGCTTAAGCATATCGCGATCATTTTTTACAGGATTTATTATATTTGTTTGGATAAACCTTACTTAACCTATGGAAAATAATAACACTTTCGATCTCAAGGCAGCGCTTCGATCCATGAAGGTAGTACATTTTGCACTCGTAAACGGATTGTTTTTTTTCCTCATTGTTGACCTTCTCCTGCTGTATTCCGGAGGAGTGATGCTTGATGACAAAGAATTTGCAAAGAACCTTCTTTATGCACTGTTGGTCCTTTCAGCCGCAGGTCTGTGGTTTGGCGGATATATTTTTAAGAAGAAGATAAATTCCGGCCTCCCGGAGAAAAAGAACCTGGAGGAAAAGCTGCTTTTATACCGTGAAGCGATGATCATGCGGACAGCTTCCTGGGAAGTGCCGGCATTTGCCGGATGTGTCTTTTTCATGATGACGGGAGGCATCACTTTTGCCGTTATTGCCGTCTTTTTTATGGTAGTCATGGTCCTCGCCCGCCCCACCGCCGCAGGCATTGTCCGTGACCTGGGCCTCGAAGGCGAAGAGGCCCGGCAACTCCTGCCCGACCAGTATTGATCCAAAATATACCTATTTAAATA
>JALVJE010000223.1 GCA_027028505.1 Bacteroidales bacterium | reverse complement strand
GATTTACAACTAATTTTGGCTTACTTGTCTTTCTCATCTTTGTTGAGGTTTATGGGGTTATACTTCAACAAAGATATGAAATATTTATATGTAATACTATTTATAGAACGCTATACTAGGTGGAAATGTTTGAATGATTGAATGCATGAATGATTGAAAAAATCAGCATTCAAAAATAATTTGGTTCGCCGATCGTCGATCATCTTTCTTCAACCCCGCCGGGGTTGTGTTGTTTTCGTTGTTTAGTGATCCGCAGGTGGAACTGCGGCTACTATCTTTCGACCCCTCCGGGGTCAGGGAAATGCCGATTTCTTTTTGCGTTCATGGCGTGATCCTTTGCGTCGTCTGCGTGAAGACTTTTCTGTTAATTCAGAGATCAGAATTTGCTCCACACTTTTTCCAGTTTTGAGACTCTTCTGACCTTTCTTGTACATTTGCCGGGAGAGCGATTAGTGTTTGTAAGAAAGTGATGGTCAGTTATATATGATTATTTACTAAAAAAATAGTGAAAAAACTAAAAAAATAGTTGCAAAACTAAAAATATAGTAATATCTTTGTTCTGTAAAGATCGGTCCATGAAAAAAGTGAGAATATGAAAACCCTTACAAAAGCCGAAGAGGAGGTGATGGTGATCCTCTGGGACCTGGAGCGGGCGCTGGTGCGTGACATCCTGGAGCGGTTGCCGGACCCGAAGCCTGCCTACAATACGGTCTCCACCGTGGTACGGGTGCTGGAGAAAAAAGGATTTGTCAGCCACAAATCCTACGGTACCACATATGAGTATTTTCCGCTGGTCCCGAAGGAGGAGTATACAAAATTCCGTTTCAGGGACCTGATGGAAAAATATTTCAACAACTCTTTTTCCCAACTGGCCTCTTTTTTTACGAAAGAGAGTGATCTTTCCCTGCAGGAGCTCGAGCAGATCATGCAGGAGGTCAGGGAGGAGATCCAAAAGAAGGAGGAAAAGTCATGACCCCTTTTATTTCTTATCTTTTGCGTTCGGCGATCACCCTGGCGGTGTTCTATTTATTTTATGTGGCTTTTCTGCGGAGGGAGACTTTCTTCCGGTTCAACCGTTATTATTTTCTGGGCAGCGTGGTCCTTTCGTTGCTGATCCCTCTGGTGGATCTCTCCCGGCTGTTGCCCGGCGGGGATCCGGCGGCGGTACATGTGATCTCCCGCAGTTATATCAACTTTGAGCAGGTACTCATACCTGCTCCCCCGGTCTCCTCAGGGGTGTCTTCCGGGCCGGATGTTTCGCATCTCCTGTTATGGATCTACCTGGCCGTGGCGGGCGTGTTGTTGTTGCGTATTGTGGTGCAGGGCTTACGGTTATTCCTGCGGATCAGGAGGTCACCGGTGATCAGGCGGGATGGTGTGAAGATCGTGGCGGACAAGCATGTGAAAAGCCCTTTTTCGTTTTTTGGCTGGGTGTTCGTTCATCCGGCACAACTGCAGGAGCCGAACATCGGAGAGGTGATCCTGCATGAGAAAGAACATATCCGGCAGCATCACACCTGGGACCTGCTGCTGATGGAGTTGTTCTCCGTTATTCAGTGGCCCAACCCTTTTGTCTGGCTGATGAACCGTGCTCTGAAAGAGACCCATGAATATTTGGCCGACAGGGCTGTGCTGGCCCAGGGGATCCCTGCCGGCGACTACCAGCGTACCCTGATCGGCTTTGTTTTGGGGGGCGGGAACGCTGCCCTGATCACACCTTTGAATTTTTCACTGAACCATAAAAGAATCCTGATGATGAAAAAAATGAGATCTCCCAACAGTAAAAAATGGTGGAGCCTCCTGCTACTGCCCGTGATCCTCATCCTGGTCTTCGCTTTTTCCAATCCTCCGGTTGAAAAAAAGAGTCATCCGACTTTTCCTGAACAGAAGGAGAAATATATTTTGACGGGTCATGTTATAGATAGTAAAACGGGGGATCCTGTCCCCGGGATAAATATTTACATTCCGGGGAAGGGGACCGGCACAGTAAGTGATGTTCATGGCCGTTTCATGCTTGCTGCGGAATCACGGAAAAGTAAAGTGGTTTTTGAGCAGCGCGGATATCTGAAACAAGAACTGCTCCTTAAGATCGGGAAAGACAACGAGGTCAGGATGGAACGACTTGAGGGTACATTACCTCCACCTCCTTCAAATCCTGACGGGAAAGCCGGTACCATGGGGAGGCCCGTATTGTATATTTTGAACGGAAAAGAGATAAGCAGTGAGGAAATGAAAAATATATCTTCAGAAGATATCCGGAAGATCGATGTCATCAAAGGGGACAAAGCAGTAAAACTCTATGGAGAAAAAGCCCGCAACGGAGTGATCATACTCACACTCAAACAACAGGGAGAGTATAAGTTGACAGGAAAGGTGATCGATGATGCTACCGGCCAACCGAAGCAAGGGGTCAGCGTGGTGGTCGTGAACACGACCCGGGGAACGATGACAGGTCCTTCGGGGAAATTCATTCTGAACATGGAAAAGCCTGAAGAAGAGGTGGCTTTTTCCTTCGTCGGATATGAATCGGTGACGAAAAAGCTGAAAGCGGGAGAGGATGTGTTGATCCGCCTGAAAAAAGGGATCATCCGTCTGGATCTGAATGAGCCTTCTGTGCAGCGGGGGAGCTCTTCCCACCCTGTCACGATAAATGGCAAGGAAGAGATCTTCTATGTGGTGGAGGATGTGCCGCACTACCCCGGAGGCATGCCGGCCCTGAAGAAATATATCTCCTCGCATCTGAAATACCCGGAAAAGCTAAAGAAAAAAGGCATCGGCGGCACGGTTTGGGTCAATTTCACCGTGGATGAGCAGGGCCGGGTGAAGGATGTCTATGTGGACAAAGCCTACAGCATAGATCCCCAACTGGATAAAGAGGCGGTGCGGGTGATCTCCTCGCTGCCTGCCTGGACGCCCGGGAAACAGCGTGGCAGGAGCGTGCCGGTGGAATTGTCGGTGCCGGTGGAGTTTAAATAACGAGGAAATTAGTTCGGGCTGCGCCCTCACGAAATTGGCTCCCTTCGGTCGCGTAATTATGCCGCTTGCGCGGCGAAATCAGGTAGAAATTTACTCGCTTCGCTCGTGAAATTAGGTGGAAATGTTTGAATGATTGAATGCATGAATGATTGAAAAATCAGCAATCAAACTTGTCCGTCCGTAGTCCCGATTCATCGGGACGAAGGCGGGAATCAGAATTCAGAATTCAAAATTCGATATTCGTCATTCGTCGATCATCCTTCGTCCTTCAACCTTCCCTCTACTTCCTTCCCGGATACACCTTCAGCGCCTCTTCCAGCACTTTGACAGCGTGTTTCAGGTCGTCGATCTTCAGCACGTAGGCGATGCGCACCTCGTCCTTGCCGAGGCCGGGGGTGGCATAGAAGCCGGAGGCGGGGGCCAGCATCACCGTGGCGCCTTCATAAGAGAAGTCGCTGAGGATCCACTGGGCAAATCTGTCGGCATCATCCACCGGCAGGCGGACGATGGTGTAAAAAGCGCCGCCGGGGACGGGGGTGAAGACGCCGTCGATCCTGTTGAGGGCCCCGACGAGGTAGTCGCGGCGGGCGATGTATTCGTTGTACACCTCTTCGAAATACTCTTTGGGTGTGTCGAGGGAGGCTTCGGCAGCCACCTGCCCGAAGGTAGGTGGGCTCAGCCGCGCCTGGGCGAACTTGAGAGCTGTATCAAACACCTCCCTGTTGCGGGTGATCAGGGCGCCGATGCGGCTGCCGCATGAACTGTAACGCTTCGACACCGAGTCCATCAGCACCACGTTCTCTTCGATGCCTTCCAGGTTCATCACCGAGAAATGCTCTTTTCCGTCATAGCAAAATTCGCGGTACACCTCGTCGGCGAACAGGAAAAGGTCGTGTTTTTTTACGATATCCCGCAGGGCTTCCAGCTCCTCGCGGCTGTAAAGATAGCCGGTGGGGTTGTTGGGGTTACAAACCATGATCCCTTTGGTGCGGGGGGTGATCTTTTGCTCGATCTCCTCCATCGGGGGCAGGGCGAATCCGTCCTCAATGTAAGAGGTCACCGGCACCACCTTCACGCCTGCCTCGGCGGCGAAACCGTTGTAATTGGCATAGAAAGGCTCGGGTATGATGATCTCATCACCCGGATCGAAGCAGGCCATCATCGCGAAGAGGATCGCTTCTGAGCCACCGGTGGTAATCATGATCTGCGTCCAGTCGATATCAATGCCTACACTCCGGTAATAGCCGGCCAGCTTGCGGCGGTAGGATTCAATACCTGCCGAATGACTGTATTTGACCACTTTTTCATCGAAATTGCGGATGGCCTGCAGTGCCACCTCCGGCGTGGGAATATCGGGCTGGCCGATGTTGAGGAAATAGACCTTATGGCCCCGGTGTATGGCCTCTTCGGCATAAGGCACCAGCCGCCGTATAGGCGAAGCCGGCATCCTGTTCCCTTTGTCTGATATCTTTGGCATGGTCTGTTGGTTTTATTGATCTCTCAAAGTTACAGTAAATTTTTCAGGCTGAATATGTTCTGCAACCAAAAAGAGTGGATAAAATTGTTTTAGGGGATTTGTCCCGAAAGTGCTGACAAGACATTATCTTTACCGGCTGATCCGAGAGAAACAAAATATGCTTTGATGAAGAGATCGTTGCGGTTCCTTTTTTCGCCCGCCCTGATGGGTTTCCTGGTATTGTTCATGGCCGTATCGGCAGGCATGGCCACTTTCATTGAGAGTAGATATGGCTCGCCCACGGCAAAGGATGTTGTTTATGATGCCTGGTGGTTCAAGCTTGTCATTCTGCTGCTCACTGTGAACCTCACCGGCAATATGTTCATCCGCAAACTCTACAAAAAGAAGAAACTGACGATCTTCCTTTTTCACATTGCTTTTGTCTTCATTGTTCTGGGTGCTGCGGTTACGCGCTATATCAGCTACGAAGGGACCATGCACATCCGGGAGGGAGAGGACTCCTCTGTTTTGTATACTTTCGATACCTGGATCACCGGAACGCTGGAAAAGGGAAACGAAAAAGTGTCTTTTCAAAAAAGGGCGTTGTTTGGGCCGGGGAGAGAACCCCGTTTCAAAAAGAAGGTACGTTTGGGAGGAGACGTTTATTCCATTCGATTACTCAGTTATATGCCATCGGCACGGCCGGCTACGGTGCCGGATATCCTCCAGTTCCGGATCTCGGGAAAAGAAGGGACAAAAAAGGTTTATGTCAGGGCTTATCACGGGCTGCCGGGAACTCCGACAGAGGTCATGTTCGGGGATACCCGTGTCCGTCTGGCATTTGGCGTGAAGGAGATCCGTTTACCCTTCAGTCTTCATCTGAATGATTTTCAGATCGAGCGTTATCCCGGCTCCAACAGCCCCTCTTCGTATGCCAGCGAGGTGGTGCTCACCGATCCGGAGAAAGGGGTAAAGAGACCGTTCCGCATCTACATGAACCATGTGCTGAATTACAGGGGCTACCGTTTTTTCCAGTCTTCTTATGACCCGGATGAAAAAGGGACCATTCTTTCGGTCAACCATGATGCCCTGGGTACCACCCTGACCTATATCGGTTATTTTCTGATGACGCTGGGCATGCTGCTGTCCATCTTCAACAGGAACAGCCGTTTCATGCAACTGGGGCGTTCCATCGATCTCTCAGGCGCCCCCAAAAAGATCGCCTCCGTCATAGGTTTTGCACTGGTGATCGGCGGGTTGTCCTCACAGCCTGTTTCGGCCAGGGACATCTCTTTACCGGAGAAGACGGTCACCAAAGCACAGGCAGAGGCATTCAGCGACGTGCTGGTACAGGACCAGGGAGGGCGCATCAAACCATTCCAGACGCTGGCCTCCGAGATCGTGCGGAAGGTGGCGTATAAATCCACGATCGGGGGGCTGACCCCTGAGCAGGTGGTGCTGAGCATGGTCTTTTACCCGAAGGAATGGCAGCAGGTACCCATGATACGCGTATCGAACAAACAGGTCAGGAAGATGATAGGCATCCAGGGATCTTTTGCTTCATATACCGACTTTTTTGATCAGGGACATAACCACTCCTATATCCTGTCCATGGCTGTCCAGAGGGCTTACCGGAAAGATCCTGCCACCCGCAGCAAGGTGGATCAGGATATCCTCAAGACAGATGAGCGGCTGAATATCTGCTATCTTGTTTATACGGGAAGGATGCTGCGTCTCTTTCCCGTTGCCGGCGATCCGGACAACCGCTGGTATGCCCCCGGCGAACATATTCCGCAGTTGTCCGCGAAGGATTCGGTTTTTTTCCATCAGACCATACAGCGCCTGTTTCTGTCTCTCCGTGAAAAAGAGAGTGTCTCCGGGATTGATTCGCTGGCGGAAAGCCTCAAGAGATACCAGCGGCAAACGGCTGCCGGCCTGGTGCCTCCCGAAAGAAAAGTACGGGCCGAGATCTTCTATAATAAGGCCGGTATCTTCGGGAAAGTTGCCATCGTGTACGGTCTGATGGGTTTTGTTCTGCTGGTGCTGCTGTTCTTTTCCATCCTCATCCCGGGACTGAAGATCCGGCTTGTCATAAAGGTTTCGGTGATCCTTATTGCGACCGGTTTTGCATTCCATACGCTGGGTCTGGCGCTGCGCTGGTACATCTCGGGTCATGCGCCCTGGAGCAACGGTTATGAGTCGATGATCTACATCGCCTGGGCCACGGTGCTGGCCGGGGTGATCTTTACACGTAAGTCGCCCTTCGCCCTGGCGGCAGGGGGCATTCTGGCCTCCCTCACCCTGTTCGTGGCCCATCTCAGCTGGATGAGCCCGGAGATCACACCGCTGGTGCCTGTACTGAAATCTTACTGGCTCTCGATCCATGTGTCGGTCATCACCGCCAGCTATGGGTTCCTGGGTATGGGTATGGTGCTGGGGCTCTTCAACCTGTTCCTGCTCATTTTCAGAACGGAGAAAAACAAGGAGCATATAGATCAGACGCTCACCACCCTCACGCGTATCAACGAGATGACCCTCATTCTGGGAATATATTCCTTATGGATCGGCACTTTCCTGGGAGGGGTGTGGGCCAATGAGTCGTGGGGCCGTTACTGGGGATGGGATCCCAAGGAGACCTGGGCGCTGGTCACAGGACTGGTGTATGTCTTTGTCGTGCATATGCGCCTGATCCCGGGCATGCGGGGAGAGTTCGCCTTCAACCTGGCGGCAGTGCTGGCCTTCTTCTCCGTGATCATGACCTACTATGGGGTGAACTATTATCTCACCGGCCTGCATTCCTATGCCTCCGGCGAGGCTATGCCCATCCCCACGGCCGTGTATGTGATCCTGGCGGTCCTGACGGGTATCGTCCTGGCGGCCTGGAAGAAAGAGAGAGTGAGGAGAGATGAGAGATGAGAGATGAGAAATGAGAGATGAGAAATGAGAGATGAGAGATGAGAGATGAGAGGGGAGAGGGGAGAGGGGAGCAAGGTTGAGGCTAGCGAACAGGCGTTTGAAGTTTGAAGCTCGCTGCGCGAGCGTTTGAGGTCCGCTGCGCGGACGTTTGAGGTTTGAGGTTTGAAGGTTTGATGCAGCCTACGGATGCGTTTGGGGGTTTGATACCGTTTCAGGTTTTAGGTTCCAGGTTGATTTTAGAGAATTCACATTCTTTATTCGATATTCGGTGTTCTTTATTCGATATTCATCATTTTTCCCCTTGTGCATGGCCTAACGGCTGAAATG
>JALVJE010000222.1 GCA_027028505.1 Bacteroidales bacterium | reverse complement strand
ACCAGATCCGGGAAGTGATCGACCTGGCTCCCCTGCACAATCCTCCCAACCTGAAAGGGATCGAGGCCATGCAGGAGATGCTGCCCCATGTGCCGCAGGTAGCGGTGTTTGACACAGCTTTCCACCAGACCATCCCTCCCTATGCCTATACCTATGCGATCCCTTATACCCTCTATAAGAAGTACGGTATCCGGAGATACGGTTTCCATGGCACCAGTCATCGCTATGTGTCGCAGCAGGCCTGCGAATACCTGGGATGCTCGTTCAGGAACAAGAAGGTTATTACCTGTCATCTGGGCAACGGGGCTTCTATGGCGGCCATCAAAGACGGCAGATCGGTAGATACCTCTATGGGGCTCACTCCTGTGGAGGGTCTGATCATGGGCACCCGTACGGGCGATCTGGATCTGGGTGTGCTGACCTATATTGTCCAGAAGGAGGAGCTGACACTGAACGCTGCCAACACCCTGATCAACAAGTTCAGCGGTATGCTGGGCATTTCCGGTGTGTCGTCCGATATGAGGGATATCGAGAAGGCAGCCAAAGAGGGCAATGAACGGGCACAACTGGCACTGGAGACCTATGCATACAGGATCAGGAAATATATCGGAGCCTATGCTGCTGCCATGAGCGGACTGGATGTGCTGGTGTTCACCGGAGGGATCGGAGAGAATGATGTATCCGTGAGAGCGAACAGCTGTGCCGGTCTGGAGTTCCTGGGCGTGAGCATTGATGCTGAACGCAACCGTAAAACAACAGGAGGACAACGGGGGGTCATCAGCAAAGAGGGATCAAAGGTGACGGTGGTGGTGATGCCTACCAATGAGGAACTGGTGATCGCACGGGACACCATGGAGATCGTGCATGATATAAGGCAACAAAAATAAAGTATATGATCAAGGAATTGAACGACCTGCTTACAGTGAAAGAGGGTGCCCCCTTGCGGCGTCTGGTGGTGGCATGGCCCCATGACACGCACACCACCGGTGCAGTGCGGGAGGCTGTGGAGAACGGTCTGGTGCATCCCATCCTGGTGGGTCAGACGGATACCATGAAAAAGGTATGTGAAGAGACGGGCCTGCCTGCAGACAAGATCACGCTGGTCCATGTAGAAGAAGAAGGGGCCGCCGCTGTGAAAGCCGTCGATCTTGTGCGGGAGGGAGAGGGTGATCTGTTGATGAAAGGCACCGTAAGCACGGACAAGTTCGTCCGGGCCCTCCTGAACAAGGAGAAAGGCCTGGTGCCGCCGGGAGGACTGCTCACACATGTCGCGGTGCTCGAGCCGGTCAATTATCACAAGATGCTGGTCGTGGGGGATGTGGCCATCATCCCACAGCCGGGACTCAAGGAGAAAAAGGTGATCCTGGAGCATCTGGTGGCGACAGCCCGTATGCTGGGTACAGAGAAACCCAAAGTGGCGGTCATCACCGCTACGGAGCAGGTCCTTACCTCCATGGAGGCCTGTGTGGACGCGGCCCTGCTGGCCAAGATGGCAGAGAGGGGACAGATAAAGAACGCATGGGTCGAAGGTCCCATAGCGCTGGATGTGGCCCTCGACAGGGAGAGCGCCCGGATAAAAGGTCTCGATTCTCCCGTAGCCGGGGACGCCGACTGCCTGCTGTTCCCCGATATCGAGGCGGGAAATGTTTTCTACAAATGTTACACCAAGCTGCTGAAGGGATCGGTGGCGGCTATGGTGGCAGGCGCTTCGGTGCCGGTGATCCTCTCCTCACGCGGGGATTCTGCCAGAACCAAGCTTTATTCCATTGCCCTGGGCGTGAAAAGGACAAAAGAAGTAAAAAGGCAAAAGTAATAAGGCAGAAGGAAGCTTGAAGTCGGAGCGAAGCGGAGATCCCGGCTTGCCGGGGCTCGATGCTTGATGCTCGAAATAGAGAAAATTTTGAACTCTGAACTTTGAACTTTGAACTTTGAACTAATAACTCGATACTCATAACTCGATACTCACAACTCACAACTCATAACTAATACTTCCTGGCGAAAAGCATTGAAAAAGGAGAAAGATAACGACGTACAGCCCAAGGAGGCGGCCCGGCTTCGGGAAGAAGCCCTCAGGGTACACAGGATCCTGGTGATCAACCCGGGATCCACCTCCACAAAGATCGCTGTGTACAGGGATACCAAGCCGCGTCTGGTTGAGACCATCCGCCATTCGGTCGAAGATCTGGCCCGTTTCGAAAAGGTGACAGACCAGTTTGCCTACCGCAAGGAGATCATCCTGCAGAGACTGGAGAAGGCACGTGAAAAGATCGACGAGATCACAGCAGTTATCGGCCGGGGAGGAATGATCAAACCGGTGGAGTCGGGGGTGTATGAGGTGAATGAGGCCATGAAAAGGGATCTCATCAAGGGGGTTATGGGAGAACATGCCTCCAACCTGGGAGGCCTGATCGCTGATGACATTGCCCGTTCCCTGCCCCATGCCCGTGCTTTCATTGCCGACCCCGTGGTGGTGGATGAGCTGGAGGATATCGCCCGCGTGGCGGGACATCCTCTTTTTGAAAGAAAATCCATCTTCCACGCCCTCAACCACAAAGCGATCTCCCGCACCTTTGCCCAGCAGACAGGGCGGAAATACGAGGATCTCAACCTGATCGTGGCCCACATGGGTGGGGGGATCACGGTGGGCGCCCATGAGAAAGGCCGGGTCATCGATGTGAACCAGGGACTTGACGGCGACGGGCCTTTTTCGCCGGAACGGTCGGGGACACTGCCCGTGGGCGACCTGGCAAGGGTCTGTTTCAGTGGCAAATATGATCTGAACGATGTGAAGAAGATGATCACCGGAAAGGGAGGACTGGTAGCTTACCTGGGGACCAATGATGTCTATAAGATCGATCTCATGGCACAGGATGGCAATGAAAAAGCCGGATTTCTGCTGGATGCCATGGCTTACCAGGTGGCCAAGGAGATAGGGGCCATGAGCGCGGTACTGAAAGGACGGGTCGATGCGATCATCCTCACCGGAGGCATCGCTTACAATACGAGGGTCGTCGATTTTATCAAGGTGATGGTGGCCCATATCGCCCGGGTGGTGGTCTTCCCCGGAGAGGACGAAATGAAAGCCCTGGCGATGAACGCCCTGCAGGTGCTCAGAGGCGAGAAAGAGGCCAAAGTGTATACGTGATACCTGCGGTAGGGAGGGAATGATTGAATGATTGAATGATTGAATGATTGAATGATTGAATGAAGGGGTATTCAACTCCAAACTCTACACTCCACACTCCACACTCCAAACTTTCTGGCCAATATAAAGCCTACGTGACGGTCAGCGCCACAGGGATCACCTTGCCGCTGATCACCTTCCAGGCTGTGGTAGCGAAAGAATAGATAAAACCAGCCATCTCCTCTGCTGTCACGGGAGCCTCATATCCCGGGAAAGCAGCCCGCAGCATCTCCGTATCTGCCGACCCCGGCGCCAGGGCATTGATCCTGATCTTTCTCTCTGCCAGCTCTACGGCCAGCAGCTCTGTCAGGTTGTTCAGCGCAGCCTTGGAAGCCGAATAGGCGGCCAGACCCGGGAACTTGGCGCTTCCCTGCACACCCCCCATACTGCTGATGTTGACCACATGCCGGACCTCGGAACGCTCCAGGAGAGGCAGCAACGCCCGGATGAGAAAAACAGGGGCCAGAAAATTGACCTCCAGGCTCCGCAGATAATCTCCTCTTTCCAGCTCCGTAAATGGTTTGTTGACCAGATACCCGGCATTGTTGATGAGGATATCCAGACGGTCGAAGATCTTCCCGGCAGAGGCTGCCAGATCATCCGGGGGAGTGGTGAGGTCATATTCCAGGGGGATCACCCGGCTCCCTTCGGCACAGGCATCCGCCAGCGTCGCCAGGGCTTTGCCGTCACGGGCTACGGCGATCACCCGGTGACCCGGTACAGAGAGGAAGGCACGGGCCGTGGCATATCCTATGCCCCGGCTGGCGCCGGTAATGATGATGTTCATGATGCGACGATTGAGATATTTATCATAAATTTAGATAAATTTTTTAGTTTAGCCGATAAGTTTGTTTCTTAGCAGATGAAAAACAGAGATCTATGGCAACGATGATACGTGCGGGGATAAGAAAGAGGATCTTTCTGGGGGTGTTACTCCTGTCTCTGATGCCCGGCATGGTCCTGGCAGCCGGCGAGAGCAGAAAGCAAGAGAAAAAAAGAGAAAAGGAAAAACCCGAACTCACCAAAAGGGTTTATTTCGGAGGCTACCTGGGGCTGCAGTTCGGGACGATCACCGATATCATGCTCTCACCCATGGTCGGGTACCGTTTTACACCCCGCCTTAACGCAGGTGTGGGATTTACATACGAATACTATCAGGATAATACCTGGCAACCCAAATATACTACCAGTCTTTATGGTCCCCGTGTTTTTGCCCGTTACCTGGTCATCGCAAGCTTCTCCAATATACTCCCCATAAACTACAACGGGGGGATCTTTTTCCATGTTGAATATGAAGCGCTGAACATGGATGATAACTATTTCGGGAATACGACCCCTTCTCCGGGTGAAGGAGGTCGTTTCTGGATGAACTCGGTATTACTGGGGGGCGGCCTGCGACAGCCCATCAGCAGGACAGGATCCATTAACTTTCTGGTCCTGTTCTATGTAGGCGACAACGCCTATACACCTTATTCAAATCCTATCTTCAGGATAGAGTTCAGTTTCTGAGCCGGATCGTACCGGTAAACAAAAGACCACCTACTCTTTCCTGTAATTTATTGGAACCCCGGTTTTTTTTTCATTACTTTACACACCTTATTTTAATCTTTCGATATGAAAACTGATCAGAACAAAGTCGTATCCATTACCTATGAGTTACGCGAAAAGAACAAAGAGGGAGAGATCCTCGAAACGGTAACAAAGGAAAGTCCGCTGACCTTTATCCTGGGGGTGGGAGCCCTGCTTCCTGCCTTTGAGGCCAAACTTACAGGCCTGGAAGAGGGAGATGCCTTTGATTTTATTCTTCCTACGGCCGACGCTTATGGCGATTACAGCGAGAATGCTGTGGTCACCGTACCCAAGGAGGTTTTTATGGTGGATGGGGTCCTGCAGGAAGAGATGCTTTATGAGGGCAATACCATCCCGATGATGGATGAAGAAGGGAACAAGCTCAACGGTGTGGTCACCGAGGTCAAGGAAGACCATGTGGTGATGGATTTCAATCATCCGCTGGCAGGCATAGACCTCTGTTTCCAGGGGAAAGTCATTGAGGTACGGGATGCTACTGCCTCCGAACTGGAACATGGCCACGTGCATGATCAGTAAAACAAATTAACATGTGGAAGAAATTACCCTTGATCTGGAAGATACTGATCGGTATGCTCCTGGGGATGGTGTGGGGTATTGTCGCTCACGCCCTGGGATGGGATGAGTTTACCCTGAACTGGATCAAGCCCTGGGGCGTGATCTTCCTGAACCTGCTCAAGCTGGTGGCCGTACCCCTGATATTCGTCTCGCTGGTGAGCGGCATTGCCAGCCTGACCAATATCACCAAGCTCTCGCGGATCGGCCTGAAAACACTTGTGTTGTATATACTTACGACCCTTGTGGCCATCTCTTTCGGCCTGATCCTCGTGTCCGTCGTAAAACCGGGTAATACCTTTCCCGAAGAGAAAAAACTGGAGTTCCAGCAGAAATTTGCTCCCCACCTCGAGGAAAAACAAAAAGTGGCGGAACAGGAGCAGGAAAAATCCCCGCTTCATTTCCTGGTGGATATGGTACCGGAAAACATTGTCAAAGCGGCTGGTGACAACTCCAAGATGCTGCAGGTGATCTTCTTTGCCATTTTCTTTGGCATCGGCATGGTGTTGCTGCCCGAAGAGAAGGTCTCTGTGGTGAAAAAATTCTTTGATGGTCTCAATGAGATCATCCTGAAGATCATCGATATCTTCATGGGTTTTGCGCCTTACGGTGTCTTTGCCCTGCTGGCGGGGCTGATCATCGATTTCAGCGGGGATGTGGCGCTCTTCAAGGCCCTGGGACTGTACTTTATCACGGTCGTTGTTGGTTTGCTCCTGCTGATCATCTTTTTCTATCCCACGCTGATGAAGGTCTTCGTGGGTGTTTCTCCTTTCAGGTTCCTGCGGGCCATCCTCCCGGCACAGATGGTGGCTTTTTCCACCAGCTCCAGCGCCGCCACCCTGCCGGTCACAAAAAGACAGGTGGAGACCGAGCTGAAGGTGCATCCCGAGATCTCCAACTTTGTGCTGCCGATAGGCGTTACCATCAACATGGACGGTACCAGCTGCTACCAGGCCATTGCTGCCGTCTTTATCGCGGAGGTCTTCGGCGTTGACCTCTCCTTCGGACAGATGCTCATCATCCTGCTCACAGCCCTGCTGGCCTCCATAGGATCTCCCGGCGTGCCGGGGGGCAGCATCGTCATGCTGATCATCGTGCTCTCTTCGGTGGGTCTTCCCGTCGAAGGCCTGGCGCTGATCCTGGGCGTCGACAGACCCCTGGATATGCTTCGTACAGCGGTCAATGTGACAGGCGATTCCACCGTGGCATCTATCGTTGCCAAAAGCGAAGGACTGATCAATAACCTGGAGGTGACACCGGAGGAATGATCCTCTGATCGATCCCCGGAAACTTTTTATCAACCCCTTTTTATCGCTCATATCCGTTTTTCTTCCGTTCATGTAAAAGGCCGTAAATTGATCCTTTTTTCATGATCCGGTAGGCAACCTTTCGGTAGATTTGTCCATCTTTTTTACATAGGGAAGATGGTATTCTTTTTCCCTGTAAGTTGAACAATAAAAAGGGTAACATCATGAGAATCTGGTTTTTAAAAAAAGAGGAGTCAAAACGGGGTAGTACCAAAGATGCCATTCTGAACTATCTGAAAGCACATGAGAATTCTTCGCTGGGAGAGATCGTTATGAATCTGTCCCTTTCATACACCGACGGGCTCAACAATCTGCTTGAGCTGAAGAACGAAGGCAAGGTGACCAACAACCGTTCACCTTTCAAGTACAGAGTGGCAGGTATGTGAATCTTTCATAATAGGACAAAAAAAAGCAGGCAATCGCCTGCTTTTTTTTATCCCAGATTACGCATTAGGAAGCCAAAAAATAGCTGAACTAATGCGTTAGCTGGGGTTAATCCCGATTTAGAAGTTCACAGTTTTGGTTAGCACCAAAACCGATGAAATCCTTAATCGATCAGCAATGAAAAGCGCTTGCGGTTTTCTATTGCTGATTTTGGGTTTATCGTTTCCTTCTGTTAAATGGTTTCAGTCTCCACGGCCTTAGCCAGGATATCTGCGTAAGGAATGATCAGGTATTTCTTTCCTTCAAATTCGGTCTCTGTGCCTGAGAATTCCTTGTAATAAACCGTATCTCCCACGGCGATCTCAACATTCTCAATATTACTGATCGCCACTACTTTGGCAAATTTAGGCTTCTCTTTGGCAGAATCGGGAATGATGATACCGCTTGCTGTTTTCTGCTCGGTTTCAGTGTCCGAGATATCCAGAATGACATTCTGGTTTACAGGTAATAACTCTTTCATTTTCTCTGATGTTTTTAATGTTTAACCTTCTATTTCCAGTAACTGATTTATCTTTTTCTGATCGAAACCTACGATCCACTGACCGTTGATCTCTGTCTGGGGAACGCCCTGCTGACCTGTCTTGCGGACCAGTTCTTCGGCTGCACGCTGGTCCCGCGACACATCCACATCCCGGAAAGGAATGTTATGGGAACGGAGATAGTTCTTCAGGGTGTTACACCAGGGGCACGAAGGGGTTGAATATACCACCACCCGCTTTTGGGGTTTCCCTTCGCCTGCAGGAAGAGTGGCCGTGATAAGGTTCTCAAATACCGACTTGTAGTATCCCGGATCGTTACATCCCTTAAAAGCATTTTTGAACTCTCCCTTCTCAAAGGCCATGAGCGTGGGAGCTGTGGTGATGCCATAAACGGGATGAACGTCCCTCACTTTGGATACATCCACAAGATACAGGACCTTATCATCGTCGTCTTCCATGGCTTTACGGATCGCTTTCAGTGCACATTCACTCAGTTCGCTTCCTTCTTTATAGATCAGAACATAAGCGCGTTCCTGACCGTCTATCTTCCTAAGCAGATCCGCGTGGGAGCTGATCTGTTCCTCTTTCGTCATAATATCTTCCATCAATTTTCTTTTTTTGTGATCTTGCTCTCGCTTTTAACATATACTATGCCAAACCGGGCAGTTCCGACCCAGTAAAAAAACTGACACGAAATAAGTGTAAAATTGGCACATGACAAAAAAAATTGTCAGCCTTTGGCAGGAACCTGTCAGGGGAGGTCCTTTCTCTTTTTCCGCGAAGGGCTGTGGCCGGTCTCAACCACCAGTCTCATCGCCTGTATGACCGAAAAACGCAGATGAACGGTTGTTTTGGGCAGGGCTTCTTCGAGAGGCATCAGGGCGGGGTTGACCGGAAAGATACCGGTAAAGACCTGGCTAAGCTCATCTGCCGCCTCCATATCCAGGCCTCCGGTAAAAAGGATCACCGGCACGCCGTATTGTGCTGCCATCTGTGCCAGCGAGTAGGGGGCTTTGCCGTAGAGTGTCTGCCGGTCGGTATGTCCTTCCCCTGTCAGCACCAGGTTGGTCTTACGGAGGGCCTTTTCGAGACCTGTGATCTCGCTGACCACCTCAAAGCCGTTCCTCAGGGTTGCGCCCAGACAGGCTGCAAGACCTGCTGCCAGTCCGCCGGCCGCCCCGGCGCGGGGCAGGGAGGCCACGTCTTTCTGCAGGTCCGCCTTGAACCGTGCAGCCAGGTGTTCCAGGTTGTCTGCCAGCAGGCGCGTGGTGGCAGCGTCGGCACCTTTCTGGGGGGCATACACGACGGCGGCCCCTTCCGGCCCCGTCAGGGGGTTGGTGACATCGCAGGCTACCTCAATAGCCACCTTTCCCAGGCGCTTGTCCAGGGGGGTAAGATCGATCTTTTCCAGCCGTCCCAGCGCCCCTCCTCCCGGGGGGAGCTCATGACTGTAACGGTCGACGAAACGACCCCCCAGCGCCTGTATGGCGCCCACACCCCCGTCGACGGTGGCACTGCCCCCCACGCCCACGAGGATGCGGCGGCAACCCCGGTCGAGCGCTGCCCGGATCAATTCACCCGTACCGTACGTGGAGGTGGTCCGGGGATCATATTCTTCGGGGGTCAACAGTTCCAGTCCTGACGCGGAAGCCATCTCTATCACCGCCGTGCGGCCATGGCCCAGCAGTCCCATCACAGCCTTCACAGGACGCATCAAAGGATCGTGCACCGCCACCTCCTCCAGGGTGCCGCCGGCAGCCCGCACCAGCGCAGCCGTGAAACCCTCCCCGCCGTCGGAGAGGGGGATCTCCGTGATGTGACTGCCGGGAGCGGCCTCCGCTACAGCAGCAGCCATAGCCGCTGCCACATCCACGGAGGAGAGACTCCCCTTGAAAGAATCGGGTGCTATCAGTACCTTCATAAAAAGGATATAGGTTTCAAACAAAGATAGGAAAAACCACGCATCAGGCCAGCCGTCCCCTGAGAAATGGCTCTTTGCCCGTATCATCAATGCCGGTAAGCAAGACCCGGGCCATGGTGTTGGGGCTGACCTTGTCCTCTGTCGCCACGGGCAGGTAGTGTTCACCGTACCCCATGGACAAGGCCCTGCCGCGCTTCTCGAACAGCACCTCCTGCGTGCGGCCCAGCATTGACCGGAAATAATCCAGCCGATTCTGCAACGACACCTCCCGGATGATCTTGCTTCGCTCACTTTTTACCTTTTCAGGTATCTGTCCCTCCATGCGGGCTGCCGTCGTGCCGTCGCGCACCGAGAACTTGAACGTATGGATATGGCTGAAACGTGCTTCCCGCGCCACCCGCACCGAGGCTGCGAACTCTTCGTCCGTCTC
The DNA here is from genome assembly GCA_027028505.1 of Bacteroidales bacterium. Lineage (GTDB taxonomy): Bacteria > Bacteroidota > Bacteroidia > Bacteroidales > VadinHA17 > DRPN01. Next base: position 12,067 of record JALVJE010000222.1, on the reverse strand, counting down.
GCCGGGAAAACCGGTGATGATGTCCGTCGTGAAGTTGAAATCGGGGTATCTGCTGCGGATGCTGTCCACCATCTTCATAAAACCGGCCACGGTATATTTGCGGCGCATCCTGCGCAACACGCTGTCCGATCCCGACTGCAGGCACAGATGAAGGTGGGGGGTGAGTTTGGGATGGGCAAAGAGATCGTACAGCTTCTCGCCGAAACCTTCCGGCTCGATGGAGGAGATGCGCAGCCGGAAGTCACCGGGCAGCGCCACGATCTGTTCCACCAGGTCCTCGAAGTCCTTCTCCCCATCCCGGTAGCGGGTGATGTTCACCCCTGTGAGGACCACCTCACGGAAACCGGCATCGGTCACGCGGCGGATGTTGTCGAGGATCTCTCCGGCAGGACGGCTGACAGCGCGTCCCCGTACCCGCGGGATAATGCAATAGCTACAGAAATTATCACAACCGTCCTGTATCTTGATGAGACTGCGGGTATGGAAAGCATGGTCGGTGAGCGGGAAATGGAACTTGTCGGCCGGGAAGAGGGCAGGGGAGACCGTCTCCCCGTGAAAATGCGCCTCGGCCAGGGAGACAATGGAGCTCTTGCGATCGTTCTCCACCACATAGGAGACCCCTGCCTGCTGCTCCAGTTTCTCTTTGTAATGGTTGGCCATGCATCCCGTTACGATGACCGTCGCCCCTTCACGGCGGCGTATGGCCTGGCTGATCATATTGCGTGATTTGTGATCGCTCTGGTTGGTGACCGTGCAGGTGTTGATGATGTACATCTCCGCCTCCTCATGAAAGGGCACTACCTCGTATCCTTTTTTCCGGAATTCGGATACCAGCGCATCGGTCTCATACTGGTTGAGCCTGCATCCCAGGGTCTTGAACGCTATTTTGTGCTTTCCTGCCATATCTCTTCCTCCACGCTCACCAGCTCCCCTTCCATCGAGAAAGGGGTGACCGAGGTGATGGTCACCGTTACGAATTTTCCTATGAGGGAGGTGTCTCCGCCGGGTGAAAGGAAACGCACCGGTATCCGGCCCTCCGTATGCCCGGAGAGGTATCCGTCCTTGCGGTCCTTGCCCGTCACCAGCAGCGTCGCCGTCCGGTGCAGCATTGCCCGGGTGGCCCGCAGGGCGCTCTCCTCCAGATCGGTGGTCAGACGGTGCAGCCGGTCTTTTTTTACTTTCATGGGGACATCATCCTTCCAGCGGGCGCTCACCGTCCCCGGCCGGGGAGAATAAACGGCTATATAGGCCATATTGTACTCCATCTCCCGCAACACCCGGCGTGTACGTTCGAACTGCTCCTCCGTCTCCCCGGGAAACCCTACGATGATATCCGTGAAAAGGGTAGCCTCTGGTAACTGCTGCCGGATGTAGCGCACGATCCTGCGGTAATCATCCACCGTGTGCTTGCGGTTCATCCTCCTCAGCACCTCATCATCTCCCGCCTGCAGGGGCAGATGGATCTGTTTGGCCAGCGAGGGATGACGGGCGATGGCATCCACCACATCCGGACCCATATCCCTGGGATGGGGCGAGGTGAAATAGATCCATATCCTGCGTCCCGTAGCATCCGCCATCCCGCCGATCCTGTCCAGCAGTTGAGCAAAGGTGATCTCTTCTCCTTTTTTGTCCAGACCGTACGAGTTGACGTTCTGCCCCAACAGGGTGATCGACCTGTAGCCCCTCTCCAGGAGACGGGCGATCTCTTCCAGTACTTCTCCGGAAGGCCGGGAGACCTCCCGGCCCCGTGTATAGGGGACAGCACAGTAGGTGCAGAATTTATCACAACCGTTCTGTATCGGTACATAAGCCTCGAAGGGAGAATGCAGGGTGGGCTCTATCTCCCACAAACGGTCCAGGACGGAGCGGTCGTCACCATCAGCCGTCTCCCGTGCCAGACGGGTGAGGGAGAGCGCATCACCCGGTTGCCGGGCATGTGGCGTACTCTTTTTCTGCTGCTCCTGTAATGAATATGGTGTGACCACCCCATATTGTGACAACAGGTCCGGCAGACCGGGCAACTCATTGGTGGTGAAGACCAGATCGAAAAGTTTCAGGAACTTCTCCCTGTCAGCCGGCAAGACACAGCCGGTCAGGAACGTGATCACCGGCCGCTGCTCCTTCATCCTGTTCCACTTGTGTATTTTCATATACACCTTGTCGATGGCTTTCTGCCGTACCGAACAGGCGATCACACCCAGCAGATCCGCCTCTTCCTCCTTTTGGGCAGGAGCATATCCCATGCCTTCCAAAACAGTGACCAGACGCTCACTGTCGGAAATGTTCATCTGGCATCCCAGTGTCAACACAAAATACTTCATCTCCTGCATCCTTATTTTTTTGCAAAAATAGAGGAAAGATTTGGATTTCCGGGAATTTCAGGAAGAATATTTAGATTCATTATAAATAAAATGGAAGGAGCTAAAAAAAGCGGTCATCTGCCGGACCGCTGTAAAGGGAGGATTTTTTATTCAGACCTTAAGCCTTTTTTCGATCTCTTCGATCTGCAGCCGGAAGCGCTTATCGGTCTCTATCAGGTTATTGACCGTTTTGCAGGCATGGAGTACGGTGGCATGGTCTTTTCCGCCGATACGGGAGCCGATGGTGGCCAGGGAAGATTTGGTGAGGCTTTTGGAAAAGTACATGGCCACCTGGCGTGCCTGCACGATCTCGCGCTTGCGTGTTTTGGACAGGACCAGATCGATGGGGATATTGAAATAATCGCAGACCACCTTTTGTATATAGTCGATGGAGAGCTCTTTATGGGTGTTTTTTACCAGTTTGTCGATCATCTTGCGGGCCAGGTCGAGGGTGATCTCTTTTTTGTTGAGTGTCGACTGTGCCAGCAGAGAGATCAGGGCGCCTTCCAGCTCGCGGATGTTGTTGGAGATATGGGTGGCGATGTATTCCAGGATCTCATCGCTCATCTCAATGCCGTCGTTGTAAGTCTTTTTCCGGAGGATGGCCAGACGGGTCTCAAAATCGGGCGACTGCAGATCGGTGGAGAGACCCCACTTGAAACGGGAGAGGAGACGCTGCTCCAGTCCCTGCAGTTCGACAGGGGCTTTGTCGGAGGTGAGGATCAGCTGCTTGCCGCTCTGGTGCAGATGGTTGAATATGTGGAAAAAGATGTCCTGCGTCTTCTCCTTGCCGGCGAACTCATGCACATCATCCACGATGAGCACGTCGATCATCTGGTAAAAATGGAGGAAATCGTTCCGGGTATTGTTGCGGATCGACTCGATGAACTGCGTCTGGAACCGGTTGGCGGTGACATACAGGACGGTCAGCTCGGGAAAATGTTCTTTGACCTCGATGCCGATGGCCTGGGCCAGATGGGTCTTGCCCAGGCCGGAATCGCCATAGATAAAAAGCGGATTGAAAGCCGTCTTGCCGGGTTTCTGGCTCACGGCGTACCCCGCCGAACGGGCCAGCCGGTTACATTCGCCTTCCACAAAATTGGCGAACGAATATTCGCTGTTGAGCTGCGGCTCTATACGTAATTTCTTTAAGCCGGGAATGATGAACGGATTGCGGATGGAGATCTCGTCCTTGTCCATGGGTACGGACAGCGGCTTGTTGCGGATCTGGGTCCGGTTGCGTGCCGGAAGACGCACCGTGTAAGGCTTGGTAGTGACCGCTGCATTCTCCATCACTACGTTGTACTCCAGCTTGGCATCCGCCCCCAGCTCCTTGCGAAGGGTCTTTTTCAGCAGGTCAATGTACTGCTCCTCGAGATATTCGTAAAAGAAAGGACTGGGTACCTGGATCGTCAGCACATTGTCCCGGAGTTTTACCGGTACGATAGGCTCAAACCATGTCCTGAAACTGATGGATGGAACATTATCTTTGATGATCTGGAGACATTTATTCCATACAATTTCATGATCTTTGTCCATGGTTTGTTGCCTTTGAGAAATAGTTAATCCGGAGTGAAAACGGAAAGCAATTTTGTTAAAAAAAATGTAAAAAAAAAATTAAAATTCGCTTGTTTTTTCCAAAAAATCCTACTGTGTTTATTTACAATATCTTTATAATATAATAAAATAAAAAAAAAATTAAAATATATTTAACTGGTTGATTATCAGCTCTGTATATGTGAAGTAGGATAAGTCTGTGTGATTGAAAGGTTTAGTCATTATCAGTTGAAGTCATAAGGCCAGGTACCCGGAAACCCGCCAGATCTTTCGTCAAAGAAAAAATATATTTTGTCAAATCCCGGGACCCGAAAAAAGGGGAACAGGATCAGAAAAGCTTGACCCGGATGTATTTTTTCGGGTTTTCCGTGATCTTGGTGACCAGGGTATCGAGCCGCATCGTCAGGTTCTGGATGGCCAGGTAGAGGCTGTCGTTGGTGGTGAGCTTGCCGAGCGATCCTTCTCCGTTGTTGATCCGTTCCATCAGCAGGGCTGTGCCTTCCAGGGTTTTGTTCAGGTTGTCCATGACGGCGGTGATATCAGTCTGAGAGAGAGAGTCACTCACCTGGCTCAGATTGTCCATCACATGATCCAGTTTTTGCAGATTGGTGTTCACCCCTGTGAGGATCGTCTGTACCTGTCCGTCCCGGCGGGTCACCATGGTGTCGAGGGAATAGCTCAGCCGGCGGATGTTCCCCAGCGAAGCACGTAGGTCGCTGATACTGCCGGTGAGATCGTTCTTAAAATCTTCATTCATCATTCCATGGATGGAGGTAGCCAGTGAATCCAGAGTCTCCACCAGGTGCTCGGTCTTTTCTTTCAGGGGGATGATCTCCTGGTTCACCTGGTCCATGAGGCTCAGCTCCACCTCGCCGGGGAGCGTATCCCCGTATTCCAGAAGATTTTGGGAGTTCCCTTCCAGGATGTTAATGGCTTTCGTTCCCATGATATCCGCACTGATCAGGACTGCCTTCGAATCTTCAGGGAGGTGCAGGTTCTCTTCCAGCCGGATCGTGACCAGTAGTTTGGCAGGGATATCCTTGGTGAACTCTATGTTATCCACAAGACCTACCTTATAGCCCTTGATAAAGACCGCACCGGACTTCTTCAGGCCGTTGATGTCATCGTAGATAACATAATAGGTATGCGAGGGCTTCAGCAGGTTGATGCCTTTGACATAGTTGAATAACCATATAAAAACGATCAGGGTCAGGGTTATGATGATCCCCACTTTGATCTCTGTCGAATGTTTCTTCATGACCGGTCTTTGTAGAATAACTTTACAAATTAACGATTTATTTCTTTCAGTGCATCATCCAGGGGGATGATTTTATCTGCCCGCACACCCACGACGAAGGCTCCCGGGAAGGTTTTTACCAGTGTTTTCCGCAGATCTTTGGCTTCGGTAAGTGATCCGGTATGTCCGATAATGTATTTATACCGTTTCCCGTCCCATATCTCTGTCACCGGAGAATATTTCTTCAGTTTTTTGTTATCCGCGGGGATCTTTTTGACCGAGGCCATTACCTGTACCCCCAGCCAGGCGGTAGCAGTATCCTGTTTTTCAAAAGAGAAATTACTGCGGCTCTCAATGCGCGTCTTGTATTCTTTGAATGCCCTGTAGATCGCCGAGGCGATGATCGCCTGACCGTTCTCAGACCGCAGGAACGTCTCCTCCCGCGCGTTGGACAGGAAGCCTGTTTCGATCAGTACACTGGGCATATAGGTGTTCCACAATACCATAAAGGGTGCCTGCCGTACCCCCCGGTCGTGACGGCCTGCCCGCTTGCGGAACTGGTCCTGCACCAGGGCAGCGAACTCCAGGCTCTGGGAACGGTAGACATTCTGCGCCATATTGAAGGTGATCATCGAGACCGGGTCGTTGGGATCGAATCCTTCGTAATGCTGCTTGTAGTTGGCTTCCAGGGTGATCACATCGTTCTCCTTTTTAACGACCTCCATGTTGCGGTTGTTCTTGTCGATCCCCATCACATAGGTCTCCGCACCCGTGATGTTCTTGTTGGGGTTTGAGTTGCAGTGAATGGAGATGAACAGGTCTGCATGGGCTTTGTTGGCGATCTCTCCCCGTTTATACAGCTCGATGAAAACATCTGTGCTCCGGGTGTATATGACCTGCACGTCTTTCACGTTCTCTTTGATGTACCGGCCTACCTTCAGGGCGATGGCCAGGGCGATGTCTTTCTCCTTGCTGTAACGTCCCAGGGTGCCGGGATCTTTCCCGCCGTGCCCCGCATCTATCACCACCTTTTTTACACGATATATCTGCTGTGTTGCCTCTTCCTGTGCCTGAACAGATGGTAACAGCACAGAAAATGCAAGAAAAAGCCATATACCCCGTTTAAAATATTTGCCGGGCAGAATGTTTTTCCGGAGCTCTATCATCTCATTGAATTTCGTTAGTTTTGCCGTGGCATATAAAATGACAGGAATACTTTGTCAATAAAACAAAAGACATACAAAAATAGTATATTCCGCCGGCATAAAAAGATTTTTCTTTTGTTGTCATTTTCCTTTTTTTCTTTGTTCCTTTCCGCCCAGAAGGAGATCCCCGGTGTGCAGTATATAAGACCTGACAGCACAGGAACGATCCCTTTTCCGCTTGACACCCTCCAAGGGGATACGCTGATCATGCCCTCCGATACCCAGCGGGTGGCATCCGATACTTCTGCTCAGGCAGATGTCATAGATGCCCCCATCAAGTACAATGCCAGGGACTCTCTGGTGATGGATATGGAAAAGCAAAAAGCTTATCTTTTCGGGGATGCCGAGGTGGATTACAAGGATATTACCCTGAACGCCAGTTATATCGAGATCGATTTTCAGAAGAGTGAGATCTATGCCAAAGGATTGCCTGACAGTGTGGGCAAGATCACGGGTAAGCCGGTCTTTTCGCAGGGGAGCGAAAAGTTCGAGTCGGAGAGCATGCGTTATAATTTCAAAAGCAAAAAGGGGTATATACAGGGTGTGGTAACCGAACAGGAGGGCGGGTTCCTGCACAGCAGCATCACAAAAAGGCAGGATAACGGTGTTTACGATATCAAAGGCGCCAAATACACGACCTGCGATGCGCCGCATCCTCATTATTATGTGGCGCTGACGAAGGCTGAAGTGATCCCCGGCAAGGAGATCATCTCCGGGCCTGCCTATATGGTTGTAGCAGATGTCCCTATCCCGGTAGCCATACCTTTCGGGTTCTTTCCCATGAAAAAGACCCATGCTTCGGGGATCCTCATTCCTCAATACGGAGAGGAGAGGAACAGGGGCTTCTTCCTGCGTAACGGAGGGTATTATTTTGCCCTGAACGATTATTTCGATCTGAGCATTACCGGAGATATTTATACCAACGGCACCTGGGGCGTCCGACTGGGCAGCAACTACCGCAAAAGATACAAGTACAGCGGGAATTTCGGACTGGTGTATTTCAAGAACGTCTCCGGAAGCCTGGATGTGGGCGACTACGTTGCCAAAAGTGATTATTCCATACGGTGGTCCTACAGCCAGGACGCCAAAGCCAATCCTACCAGCAGTTTCAGGGCCTCGGTGAACCTGAGCTCCAGTTCCTATGATAAACGTCACAGCTACAATGCACAGGATTATCTTACCAATACCAAACAATCCAGTATCTCCTATTCGAAAAGATGGCCGGGCTCCCCTTTCAATTTTACCGGCAGTCTGACCCACTCACAAAACTCGCAGACCAAAGCGGTAGACCTGAACCTGCCCAAGCTCTCCCTGAATATGAACAGGATCTATCCTTTCCGCGGGAAACGCTCTTCATCACAGCACTGGTACGACAACATCGACGTTACCTACAACGCCCTCCTCGAGAACAGGATCAAAACCCTGGACACCCTGCTCTTTACTTCTGAAGTCTTCGATGATATGAGCAACGGTTTCAAGCAAACTATCCCGATAGGGGTGAACTTCAAGCCTTTTAATAATTTCAACATCACACCCCGCATACGCTATACCGGTATTCTTTATACCAAGAATATCGAGAAACATTATGAGTATGCTTACGATACGAGCAACAATGTCATCTCCACCCTGGTTACCGACACCATAAAAAAATTACAGTATGCCCAGTCGCTATTGCCCTCTATCAGCCTGACACTCAACCCCAAGATATACGGGATGTTCGTCTTTAAAAACCCGGAAGCGAAGATCATGGCGGTGCGTCATGTGATGACCCCGGCGGTTAGTTTCTCCTATATACCCGACATGAACTCCTTCATGCCCGACTATTACCGTACCATTACCGATACGACCACCGGCAGGGATCACCGGTATTCCATCTACGAAAAAGAGATCTACGGCACACCCTCCCTGCCGGGAAGAAGTGGTGTGGTCAACTTCTCACTGAACAATAATGTGGAGATGAAAGTCAGGACGGAAAATGATACCACGGGCAATAATGTGCGTAAGATAAAATTGCTGGAAAGCCTTAGTTTCAGTACCAATTACAATATTTTTAAAGACTCTCTGCGCTGGGCGCCACTCACTTTCAGCGGCCGTACCAGCATCTGGAAGAACAACGTCCAGCTCACTTTCGGGGGGGTGCTGAACCCTTATGCGATCGATTCCGTCGGACGCATTATCAATACGCCCAATATCCAGGTCAGTCACTCCCTGTTCCGGGCTACCAATATGAACCTGGCCCTGAACCTTCATTTTCAGGGAGGCAAGAAAAAGCCGTCAGCTACGGGTGGAGAACAACGGAACATGGGAACTCCCGGCGATATGATGGGCATGGAGCAGGCGGGCGGACCACTGGCCCGGAACATGGCTGCAGAACCTTCCGCCGGGGATTATGATTATTTCAATATCCCGTGGGATATCCGCATCCGGTACAATATCAATTACTCCAAACCCGCCTATACTGCTTCCATCGTCCAGACACTCAACGTCTCGGGCAGTTTCAGTCTGACCCCCAAATGGAAGATCTCCGGGAACACCGGATGGGACTTTAAGCTCAACAAGCTGACCTATACCTCGCTGAATATCCATCGCGACCTGCACTGCTGGGAGATGAGCATCTCCTGGATCCCCATCGGATTTCATCAGAGCTACTCTTTTGTCATCAACATCAAATCCTCGATCCTGAAAGATCTTAAATATCAGAAACAGAAAGGATTCTACGATAGGGGAAATTTTTAAGGTATCCCTCTGAAAGTTCTCGTACATTTTGTCCCTTGTTTGTGGAATTTTTTTCTAATTTCACAATAAAAAAAATCATGAAGAAGATCATCCAGACAAAGTATGCACCGGCAGCCGTGGGACCCTATAGTCAGGCGGTGGAATCAAGAGGGGTTTTGTTCGTCTCCGGACAGCTGGGTATCGACCCTGCGACGGGTTCGATGGTGCCAGGGGGCATACGTGAACAGACGGAGCGCCTTCTGCAGAACCTGAAGACGATACTGAACTCAGGGGGTTATAATCTCACCGACGTGGTGAAATGTACTGTTTATCTGAAGGATATCAATGACTTTCAGGCAATGAACGAGGTGTATGCTACCTTCTTTGAGACAGATCCTCCTGCCCGCGCCGCTTTTCAGGTGGCTGCTCTGCCACTGGATGCCCTGGTGGAGATTGAGGCTGTGGCCGTGAGATAAAAAAAAAAGCTGCCCGCAGGCAGCTTTTTTTGTTTTATGGGATTGAGGCTATTCTTCCGATACAACCTCAAAAGGCAATTCCACAGTGACTTCCCTGTGCAGCTTGATGATAGCTGTATATTTGCCCACCTCCTTGATGGCATCATCCTTGAAAGAGATCATCTTTCTGTCGATGTCAAATCCCTTTTCTTTGAGAGCTTCAGCGATCTGGATGTTGGTCACGGAACCGAATATCTTACCCGTCGAACTCGTTTTGGTGGAAATGGTGAGGGTAAGTCCTTCCAGTTTTTTGGCCGTTTCCAGCGCTTCATTTTTGATCTTCTCTTCCTTGTGGGCTCTCTGCCGCTTGTTCTCTTCCAGGATCTTTTTGGCCGAGGCGGTGGCAGGTATAGCGATCCCTTTGGGGATCAGGTAATTCCGGGCATAACCGTCCTTTACCCTGATCAGATCGTCTTTATGTCCCAGACGGGGCATATCTTCTTTTAAGATTATCTCCATTTTCTTCTCCTCCTCTTATTTTAAAAGGTCCGTAACGTAAGGCAACAAGGCCAGATGACGTGCCCGCTTGACAGCCTGGGCCACTTTGCGCTGATATTTCAGCGAAGTACCGGTGATGCGGCGGGGAAGGATCTTGCCCTGCTCGTTCAGGAACTTCTTGAGGAACTCAGGATCCTTGTAATCTACATATTTGATGCGGTTCTTCTTGAACCGGCAATACTTCTTCTTCTTGATCTCTACTGACGGCGGCGTCAGGTATCTTATCTCCGAATCATTCTGTGCCATTGCTATTCCTCCACTTTATTTTCGGTTTTCTCACTGCTTCCTTCTTCTTTTTTCTTTCTCTTCTTTTCCGCATACTCGATGGCATATTTGTCCATACGGAAAGTGAGAAAACGGATGATCCGTTCATCCCTTCTGTATTCTGTTTCCAGTTTGGCGATCAGTTCCCCTTCAGCGCGGAACTCGATCAGATAATAAAATCCGGTGGATTTTTTCTGGATGGGGTAAGCCAGCTTCCTTAGCCCCCAGTTCTCCTCATGGACGATCTCTCCTCCATGGCCGGTGATCACCGACTTGACCTTTTTTACCGTTTCCTTCATCTGAGCTTCAGACAAAACGGGAGTTGCAATGAAAACGGTTTCGTACTGATTTAACATGTTAATTGTTTTTAAGTTAACCAATAAATTATTTGGGCTGCAAAAATAGAATAAATTTTAGCTACTGCAAAAAATATATCTGCCTTTTTATGATCGGAAAAGAAACTATTTTCCTCCGGTTTGGTTATCTTTGTATGACCTCCTGAGCAGTATGGGCTTACAGAAGGACTTTACGTAAATAATATAAGGAAAAGAATATCTGATCTGTATGGAACAAAATTATATCGTATCGGCCAGAAAATACCGGCCTTCGCTTTTCCGGGAAGTGGTGGGGCAGGAGACGGTAACGCAGACCCTGAAGAATGCCATCCTCACCGACCATCTGGCGCAATCCTACCTCTTTTGTGGTCCCCGCGGTGTGGGAAAGACGACGGTGGCCCGGATCCTGGCCAAGACGATCAACTGTGAGAACCCTTCTCCCGAAGGTGAACCCTGTAACGAATGTGCTTCCTGCAAAGCCTTCCTGGAAAACCGTTCATATAACATCCATGAACTGGACGCTGCGTCCAACAACTCGGTGGAGGACATACGCACCCTGATCGATCAGGTGCGCATCCCGCCGCAGATGGGCCGTTACAGTGTCTATATCATTGACGAGGTGCACATGCTCTCCTCGCAGGCTTTCAATGCTTTCCTGAAGACCCTTGAAGAGCCGCCCTCCTATGCGGTCTTTATCCTGGCTACTACAGAAAAGCAGAAGATCATCCCCACCATCCTCTCACGCTGTCAGGTGTTTGATTTCAACCGTATCAGTGTGGAGGACATCGCCGGTCATCTGGAATATGTGGCGGAGAAAGAGGGCATAGAGGCCGAACCCGAAGCGCTCAATGTGATCGCCCGCAAAGCCGACGGTGCCCTGCGCGATGCCCTGAGCGTCTTTGACCAGCTGGTCAGCTATGCAGGCAAGGAGCTTACATACAGCTCTGTGATAAAGAGCCTTAATATACTCGATTATGATTATTACTTTAAGCTGACGGATGCCTTTCTCGCAGGTGACAGCAAGGCGGCCCTGTTGATCTTTGATGAGATCCTGGCCAAGGGGTTCGATGCCCAGCAGTTCCTGGCAGGACTGAGCAGTCATTTCCGTGACCTGCTGGTGGCGCATGACAAAGAAACGCTTCCTTTGCTGGAGGTGGGGGCCTCCGTAAGGGAAAAATACCTGACACAGGCACACCAGGCTTCCCCCGTCTTTCTCTTCCGGGCCCTGGATATCTGTTACCAGGCCGATATCACGATCCGCAACAGCAGGAACCAGCGCCTGCACGTAGAGCTGGCACTCCTGAAGATCTGTGATCTAAAAAAAAAAGACCACCCTCCCCTGAGTGAGGCCGGTACGGAAGAGACTCCGGCTGTTAAGAAT
>JALVJE010000221.1 GCA_027028505.1 Bacteroidales bacterium | reverse complement strand
GCAGAATCAGAAATAATATCTTCGATTTGGTTTTTAAAAAGAAAGTTTTTAACTTGTTGAAATGAAAAAGGAGACAAAAATGAGAAAATTATTTTTCTTCTTGAGTTGGATGCTGGTCCCGTTGCTGGGATGGGGCCAGAGCCTTACCCCGACGGTCATTGCTTCGGCAGGTGACTACTTTGACAACGGCACGATAAGCATATCCTTTACGGTAGGCGAGGTGGCCGTTACTACCCTCGAAGCCGGGGACGTAGTCCTTACCCAGGGGTTCCAGCAGCCTTTTGAGCTGGACGTGACAGCCGTGAAAGACCAGGAGATCAACTGGTCGGTGAAGACCTATCCGAACCCGGTGAAAGAACAATTGCATGTGAAATTCACCCTGGAAAAACCGGAAGACTTCAATGTGGTGGTCATGGACCTCACCGGCAAAAAGGTACTGGTCAAAAAATTCGGCCAGGTGCAACCGGGAGAGGTGCGTCAGATCGACTTCCGGAACTATGCTCCGGGGATCTATCTCATCTCCGTCACCAGCGCGGATAAGTCGGTGAGAAAGATATACAAGGTACAGAAAGTGAAATAGTGCTTACTGAAAGATAAAAAAAGCCATTCCTGAAGGGATGGCTTTTTTTTTAGGTTCAAAGCTCCCCGCCCGGATGAACGGATTCATCCGTTCGGACGGGGATGCTCGATGCTTGAATGGAAGAAAGGAAGAATGGAAAGACGGGAAGGGATCTAAAAAAGGGTTTGGTCTTCCGCTTCATAACCCTCATCGGGTGGCAGATCCTCTCCCATGGAAGCTTCAACGGCCAGCCGGTCGCAGCGTTCGTTCTCTTTGAGGTTGTTGTGGCCTTTCACCCACACCAGCCGTACTTTGTGTTTCCTGTAGAGTTCCAGAAATCTTTTCCAGAGATCGGGGTTTTTCTTTTTTTTGAATCCTTTGCGTTCCCACTGAAAGACCCAGCCTTTGTTCACTGCGTCGGCCACATACCGTGAGTCGGTGTATATGGTCACGTTGCTCCCCGGGATCTTCAGCGCTTCAAGGGCTTTGATCACGGCCAGCAGTTCCATGCGGTTGTTGGTGGTGAGCCGGAATCCTTCGGAGAGTTCTTTCCGGTGTTTGCCGGAAAGCAGCACCACGCCGTAACCGCCCGGTCCGGGATTTCCCCGGGCAGCCCCATCGGTATATATGGTGATATCAGCCGGCATTATTTGTGATATCTATTCCGGTATTACTGAGGAAAAGATGAATGGCGATGGCCATTAGGATGATACCGAAAAATTTCTGGAGGATGTACAGGCCGGTAGGGCCGAGCAACTTTTCAAACCATTTGGTGGCTTTCAGGACAGCATAGACGATCAACATGTTCAGCACCAGCCCCGCCAGGATGTTGACCCCGCCGTAGGTGGCCCGCAGGGAGAGCAGCGTGGTGATGGAACCGGCACCGGCGATAAGGGGGAAAGCGATGGGGACGATAGACCCTCCTCCTTTGGCATCGTGGCGAAACAACTGGATCCCCAGCACCATCTCCAGCGCCAGGAAAAAGAGGATAAAAGCACCTGCAATGGCAAAGGAGTAGATATCCACACCGAAGAAGGCCAGCAGCGGTTCTCCAATGATCAGAAAAGCCAGCATGATCAGGAAAGCCACCAAGGTGGCTTTTTCCGCCTCGATCTTTCCCACCTTGCTTTTGATATCCACAATGATGGGTATGGAGCCGGTGATGTCGATGACGGCAAAAAGAACCATAAAGACAGCCAGTGTCTCTTTCAGATCGAAGTGCATGACGGTCAATTTGATCTAATTACAAAAGTAACCGGGTTCCTTATTGTTCGATGGTCATTTCGTCCACAATGTGACGGGCGCCGCCGAACTTATCCATGATGAAGAGGACATAACGTATATCCACCACGATGCATCGCTGCAGGGCGGCATCGAAGGCTATGTCGCCGCTCATGGCTTCCCAGTTGCCGTCGAAGGCCAGGCCGATCAGCTCTCCGTTGCCATTCATCACAGGACTTCCTGAATTGCCTCCGGTGATATCATTGGTGGTGATGAAACAGACATGCATGATCCCATCCTCGCCATAGCGGCCAAAGTCTTTGTTCTTGTAAAGTTCCTTCAGTTTATCAGGTACAATGAACTCGTAGTTGTCGGGATCCTCTTTTTCCATCACCCCTTTCAGGGTGGTGAAATATTTGTAATGGACAGCATCCCGCGGATCGTATCCCTCGACGGTACCGTAGGTCAGACGCATAGTGAAGTTGGCATCCGGATAGAAGGTCTTGTCGGGATGCATCTCCATCAGAGCTGCCATCCAGAGACGTCGCCCGCGATCCAGTTCATTGTCATACTGTGACTCCATCTGCAGGAGCTCAAAATATTTTTCCACGATCGATTGTGCTGCCGAGAATGCCGGGTCTTTTTCAAGTTTCTTCAGGTCTGGTTTTTGCAGGAAAGTGTTGAACCGGGCTGAATCGGCAAAGATCGATTTGTCGAACATGTGGTCGATATATTTGTCGAAGTTGTTCTTGTATTTCTTTTTGATCATTGTAAATACGGCCGGCTGGTATTGCGGCCTGACATTTTCTGCGAACATACGGAACATTACTTTGGATGCGGCCCTGTCGGTGGGAGGATTATAATCTTTG
>JALVJE010000220.1 GCA_027028505.1 Bacteroidales bacterium | reverse complement strand
ACCACCCCCAAAAACAACACCCCCCAGCTCACCATTATGGAACCCAATACCGTCTATGGTATCAGCAAGCTGGCCGGAGAGAGATGGATCGAGTATTTTTACAACCGTTACGGTGTCGACACGCGCAGCATACGTTACCCGGGACTGATCAGCTATAAGACCGAGCCGGGCGGCGGCACCACCGACTATGCCGTCGAGATCTTTTACCAGGCTATCAAGCACGGCCGGTATGAATGTTTTCTCGACGGGGATACCACCCTGCCCATGCTCTTCATGGCCGACGCCATCGAGGCCACCGTAAAACTGATGGAGAGCGATGCCTCTAACCTGAGCCTGCACACGGGATACAACATCGGCGGACTTAGTTTCAACCCCGAACAGTTGGCTGCGGAGATATGCAAATACATCCCCGGGTTTACCATCACCTACAAAACCGATTTCAGACAGGACATCGCCGCCACCTGGCCCGCCAGCATTGACGACAGTGTGGCCCGCAGGGACTGGGGGTATCAACCCGAATATGATCTGGCCCGCCTGACACGTGTAATGATGGAAAAGATCAAGGAAAAGTTGAACAAATAACACAACAAGCCATGTACAGCGAAAAAGTTAAGCAACATTTTCAGAACGAGCTGGAGAGCATCCGCGACGCCGGTCTCTTCAAGGACGAAAGGATCATCACCTCGCCCCAGGGGGCTGAGATCACCCTGAAAACAGGCGAGAAGGTCCTGAATTTCTGCGCCAATAACTACCTGGGCCTCTCCAACAGTCCCAAACTCATCGAAGCCGCCAAAGAGGCCATGGACACCCGCGGTTACGGCATGTCCTCGGTGCGTTTTATTTGTGGTACACAGGACCTGCACAAAGAGCTGGAATACCGCATCGCGAAGTTCTTCGGCACTGAAGACTCCATCCTCTATGCCGCCTGTTTCGATGCCAACGGAGGCATCTTCGAGCCTCTGTTCACCCAGGAGGATGCGATCATCTCCGATCAGCTCAACCACGCTTCCATCATCGACGGCGTACGCCTCTGCAAAGCACAGCGTTTCCGCTACAACAACGGCGATATGGCCGATCTGGAAGAAAAACTGAAGGAAGCGCAGAAAGCCCGTTTCCGCATCATCGTCACCGACGGCGTCTTCTCTATGGACGGCAATGTGGCCCCGGTGGATGAGATGGTACGCCTGGCTGAAAAATACGATGCCCTGGTGATGGTCGACGAGAGCCATTCGGCCGGCGTAGTGGGCAAGACAGGCCGGGGGGTCACCGAGCTCTTCGATATACGCGGGAAAGTGGACCTGATCACCGGCACCCTGGGCAAAGCCTTCGGCGGCGCCATAGGAGGTTTCACCACCGGCCGCAAAGAACTGATAGAGATGCTGCGGCAACGCTCACGTCCCTATCTCTTCTCCAACAGCCTGCCTCCTGCCGTGGTAGGCGCCGCCATCAAAATGTTCGAGATGATGGACGAGACCGCCGAACTGCAGGACAAGCTGCACAGCAACACGGAATATTTTATGGAGAAAATGGGGAAACTGGGCTTCGACATCAAACCCACCCAATCGGCCATCTGCGCTGTGATGCTCTATGACGCCAAGCTGTCGCAGGACTTCGCCGCCCGCCTACTCGACGAAGGGATCTACGTCATCGGGTTCTATTATCCGGTAGTCCCGAAAGGTCAGGCACGCATACGTGTCCAACTCTCGGCAGCCCACGAAAAAGAACATATCGACAAAGCTGTGGCCGCTTTTGAAAAAGTGGGTAAAGAACTGGGCGTGATCTGAGATCCAAAAAAAAGAAACGGGGCCAAAGGCCCCGTTTCTTTTTTTATGCTCATCGGATCATCCGCACTTCGAAGATCCGCAATCCAAACAGATCAGACAACCCTCCTGATAGACCAGGTTGTGGGAGCCGCAGGTATCGCATACCTCGCCGTCAAAAGCCTTGGTGCCATCGGGGATGAACTTCTTCAGGGCACGGGCCACCCCGGCTTTCCAGGTGTTGATGCTCTCATTGTCAAGCTGTAGTTTGGAGACCAGCTCCACCACATTGGGAATAGGCATGCCGTGACGCAATACGCCGGAGATCAGCTTGGCATAGTTCCAGAACTCTTTGTTGAACATATGTGACAACCCTCCCACCGTATTCTTGTAGCCGTACTTATCCACATACTGGAAGTCGTAACGGGCATTGCCGTCAGCCTCCCGCACCTTGATGATCTTGCCTTTGGTAATGCTCTTGGGGATCACCAGCGCATCCTCCTCCTCCATGCCCGTGAAGATCTCATAGGGACGACCGTCCTTGATGCCCACGAAAGCGATCCATTTTTCATTGTTATTGTGGAAACGTACGATCTCAGCATCCAGCACCGGAGGACGTTTTTCAAACTGATGATGATCCACTTTCTCCTCTTTTTTCTTCTTATCGCCGGAGATCAGCACACCGTCACGGGATCCTTCCCGGTATACCGTCACCCCTTTACAGCCGGAATCCCAGGCCGTGATATACAGCTGGCCGACCAGGTCCTCCGAAGCTTTTTCCGGCAGGTTGACCGTCACGCTGATGGAATGATCGACCCACTTTTGTATGCGGCCCTGCATCTTCACCTTGGCGATCCAGTCCACATCATTGGCCGTGGCATTGTAATAGGGTGATTTTTTGATCAGCTCCTCCATCTCTTCATCCGAGTACCGGGTCACCTCGTCGACATCATATCCGTTGACCTCCAGCCATGTTTTGAACTTATGATGGAAGACATTGAATTCCTCCCAGGCATCTCCCACCTCATCGGTAAAGGAGACTTTTACATCCGGATCGTTGGGGTTGACCTTGCGCCTTCTCTTGTACACCGGCCTGAATACCGGTTCAATGCCCGAGGTGGTCTGGCTCATGAGGCTGGTGGACCCCGTGGGCGCTATGGTGAGCAGGGAAATATTGCGCCGGCCGTGCTTCACCATCTCCTCATACAGGGCCGGATCTTCTTCTTTCAGGCGGTTGATGAAAGGATTGTCTTTCTCCTTCTCCGCATCGTAGATCTCAAAAGCGCCTCTTTGTTTGGCCATCTCCACCGAAGCCCTGTATACCTCTATGGCCAGCGTCTTATGCACCTCCACCGAGAAATCGATGGCATTGTCGCTGCCATACTGCAGGCCCAGCGCAGCATGCATATCCCCTTCGGCCGTGATGCCGATACCGGTGCGTCTGCCTTCCACGGCTTTTTTGCGGATGTTCTCCCACAGCTTGCGTTCTACGCTCTTGATCTCCTCCTCTTCGGGATCGTTGTTGATCTTTTCCAGGATCCTGTCGATTTTCTCCAGCTCCAGGTCGATGATATCGTCCATGATCCGCTGGGCATGATGGGCATGTTCTTTGAACTTCTCGAAATTGAAGCGGGCCTTGGGCGTAAAAGGATCCTCCACATACCCGTACAGGTTGATGGCCAGCAGACGGCAACTGTCATAGGGACACAGCGGGATCTCCCCACAGGGGTTGGTGGCCACGGTACGGTAGCCCTGATCGGCATAAGAGTCGGCCACCGATTCACGGATGATGGTATCCCAGAAAAGGATGCCCGGCTCCGCCGATTTCCAGGCATTATGCACGATCTTGTCCCACAGCTTGCGGGCATTGATCTCTTTTTTGTATTTGGGCTCGGGAGAGTCAATGGGATATTGCTGAATATAAGGTTTGTCCTCGATGACCGCCCGCATGAACTCATCATCGATCTTTACCGAAACATTGGCGCCTGTCACCTTGCCACTCTCAAGCTTGGCATCAATGAAAGACTCCGAGTCGGGATGCTTGATGGAGATGGTGAGCATCAGGGCGCCCCGCCGGCCGTCCTGGGCCACCTCACGCGTCGAGTTGGAATACCGTTCCATGAAAGGCACCACCCCTGTTGAGGTGAGGGCACTGTTAAGCACCGGACTCCCTTTGGGCCGGATATGGGAGAGATCATGTCCCACACCGCCACGACGTTTCATCAATTGCACCTGCTCCTGATCGATCTTCATGATCGCACCGTATGAATCGGAAGGCCCTTCGTTGCCGATCACAAAACAATTGGAGAGAGAGACGATCTGGTGATCATTGCCGATACCCGACATAGGCCCTCCCTGGGGGATGATATATTTAAAATCTTTCAAAAGCTCAAACAGCTCGTCTTCCGACATCGGATCCGGATACTTGTTCTCAATGCGGGCCAACTCTCGCGCCAGACGACGATGCATGTCATCCGGAGTCCTTTCGTACAGGTTCCCTTCCGAATCCTTCAAGGCATATTTCGTCACCCAAACCTTCGCTGCCAGCTCATCTCCCTTAAAATATTCACGCGTTGCGGCCATGGCCTCCTCAAAAGAATAGATCTTTCGCTCCGTCTTCACTCCGAGGTCAGACTTTTTTTCTTTTGTGATCGTGTTTTCCTTTTTCACATTGATCCTGGCTTGACCAGCAAATAAATCTTCCATAGGTTTAGGTTTTAAACTATTGATAATCTTTTGTATATGCCCCGGAAAAAAGAACGGCAGGCGGATATCAAAGTTAGTACAGGCAGAAGGTTTCCACAAGACCCAGCCGCGCTATTTTATTAACATTTCATCAAAGATATAAACAGCAACTCCTATTTGTTTAAGCATGAATATATTAAGCTTTATTCGCTGTTTATCAGATATTTACAGATCTTCAAATATTGACACAAATGGCCTGCTTTCCGCACAGCAAAAGCGATCGGGGGCGAAAAAAAGGGGGCCGACGGCCCCCCTTTTCCGGTAATTATTTTTTCAGGTCTTTCAGAAAATATAGCGGAAGCCGATCTGGGCCTGCCACCGGGAGCTGCTGATCCCTGAATCATCAATGTTCCATACATGCTTCGGCGCATGGAAGCTGAAAGTCGGTGTTGTACCATCGGTATCAAAGCCATCGAAGGTAATGAGGCGGTTGTAACCGTAAGGCACATAATATCTGCGACCCCACTTGCTGCTCAGCATGTTGGTAAAGTTGAACACATCAAAGGTGAACTGCAGGGTGTTCCTGCGCTGACCGATGTTGGTAAAGATATCCTGGGCGATCTTCAGGTCGATGATGTTGGTGAAGGGTGTACGGGCGCCGTTGCGCTCGGCATATTCACCACGGTGCTTGCTCAGATAGTTATCCTCGCTGATGAACTTGTCCAGAGCAGCCCATTGTTCACCATTGGGATCTCCGTCGGAGAAGACGATCTCACCCCGGGAAGCAGGGATATAGATCAGGTTGTTGCTGCTCTCGCCGTTGCCGTTCAGATTACCCCGGTCATTGTAAACATACGAAAAACGCTGTCCCGACTGCCCGTTGTAAAAGAGGCTGATGGTCGTGGCCAGGTGTTTGACATACTCCACACGATAGCTCAGGAAGGCTACGATCCGGTGCCCCAGGTCGAAATCGGAAATGCTGAGATCAAGATTGTTCAGACCATTGACCTGCTCCATATATTTCCACTGCGAGGAGTTCTGGGAAGAGGTGCCGTCGTTGACAGCCATGGCATGACCGAAGGTGTAAGCCACACTCCCTGAAAAGCCTTTGCTGATCTGTTTTTGCAACTGAACGGTAAAGTTATAGGTATAGCCCTTGCTGGTGTTGGTACCTACCATAATACGTGTGTAATTGGGATCCAGCTTGCTATTGTCCCAGTAAGGACGTTTGTCAGCCCCGGTGAGATAATGATCGGGAGTGGGAGAGACGTTCATATTGTAATACAGTACATTGTTGAGCGTCTTGGTGTAGATCCCTTCCACCGTCAATACTGTCCCCCAGCCGAGTTTTTTGTCAAAGGCCAGGTTCAACCGAAGCACCTGCGGAAATTTGTAGTCCTTGGCAAAGAGGTCCATCTGTCCGCCATAGGGAGGATCGGTCTGATCAAAATCCGCTCTTTTATACTGCTGGTTCCACTGGCTCTCAAAAGGAATATAATAACCCCAGGAGTTCCTTACGTAAACTCCTCCGATGGTCACACCGTTGTTGGTATAGGAACCTCCCGGCCACACCAGGGGAATACGGCTGGTGAAGATCCCCACGCCGCCACGTACCTGGAAAGATTCATCATCCAGCACATCCCAGTTGAATCCCACACGGGGCGACCACAACAATTTGCCTTTGGGCATCTGTCCGGCCCGGGCACCCAGCATATCCCAGCCGGCCTCCTGGAGAACCCCCACCGTGGAATCGTTGAAATGAACATCCTCCCTGGGATCCTGCAGGAAAACAGGCATGTCCACACGCAGACCGGCTGTCAGCTTGAAGGTATTGCTGATCTGGATCTCATCCTGGGCATACAAACCCCACTGCAACATGCCGAAATCAGCAGCAGCTTTCGAGCCGTCACCCGTGATATTGTCCACCAGCGAATAACCCCGGTCATACTGATAAGCCGAAGCTACACCGGCCGTATCGGAAAAACCGCTGCCATTGACCGTCATGAAATCGGCCAGGGAACTGTACCTGTACTCACCGAAGTTCTTCCGCATAAAAAGGTTGTAAGTATGGGAATACTCAACATTGAACCCGAAAGTAAAAGTGTGTTTCCCTTTGTAGAGATTGAAGTTATCGGTGATGGTCAGCACGTTCTGATCCAGCTGGTTGGCCGTGGAGTAAGGCTCCGAACCGAAATAGATCGAGGCGCTGCCGTCATAGATCCTCACTGCCGGGAAATTTTGTCCCATGGGGTCCCGGTCGTCGCGTACAGCCGTGAAACCCATGATCAGGTTGTTGGAATAATGATCAAAGTTGCTCTTCAGTTCCAGCGAGGTGGAGTTGGTCTTGCTGGGAAAGTACTGGCTGTTGTTCATAAAGCTTAAAGCGTATGAACTGGAAGCGGACACTTTTTTGGCCTCCAGGTAGGTGTAGGAATGACGGAACATCAGCTTATGATGCTGGTTGATGTTCCAGTCGATACGCCCGAAGAACTTGTCAGAGTTCAGGGAGGCTTTTTTGTTGAGATAAGGTCCGGGTTCATATCCGAACTCATTGCGTAGCTTGTCTGCCAGTGCATCTATCTGAGCCTGAGAGGAGTTACCTCCGTAATCACTGAAGTTGAACGGCTTGGGAGTTTCATCCCGGCCGATCTCGGCACTGACAAAGTAAAACAGCTTGTTCTTGATGATCGGACCTCCGACGCGGGCGCCATAGGTCTTCGAAGAGAAATCCGGCAGTTTGGTCCGCTCGGCGTTCTCATCATCGGTAGGGGTTTTTCCGGCCAGGCCTTCATTGCGGAAATAATAGTATGCAGAAGCCTCCACTTTGTTGGAGCCGCTGCGTGTCACGGCGTTGATGCTGGCACCGGCGAAACCCGACTGCCGCACATCATACGGTGCCAGGACCACCTGGAACTGCTCGATGGCATCCATGCTGATGGGAGAGCCTCCTGTCTGACCGCCGTTGGTACCTGTGGGAGAGAGTCCGAAGACGTCGTTGTTGACCGCCCCGTCAATAGAGATGGCATTGTACCGGTTGTTGATCCCGGCAATGGAAATGGCTCCGTTATCGCTCACCGAAGCCTGGGGGGTGAGCCGCGTCATATCGGCAATGCTACGCTCCACAGTAGGCATCATGGCGATATCCTGATGACTGATCACCGTTTCGGCGCCGGTCTTGTTGCCGTCAAACTCATTGTAACTGTATTTCTTACCCACTACCGCCACCTCGGCCAGCTCAGTGGTCGTGGTCTTGAGCGTGGCATTTAAACGAAAGGTCTGACCCAGCGTAAGATAGATCCCTTCCTTGACAAAAGGCTGATAACCCACATAAGAGATGGTCACCTTGTAGGGACCGCCAACATTCATATTAGGAATACGGTAATATCCCTTATCATCCGTGATCCCGCCAAACTGTGATCCCGTAGGAACATGTACGGCAACGATCGTGGCTCCGGGGAGAGGGTCCCCCTTATCATCCACCACCCTTCCGTTGATACCGGAAGTAGTGGTCCCCTGTCCGAAAAGCAGGGTCCCGGTAAAGGCAAATGCCACTACCGCAACAAATAAACTGATCACTACTCTTTTCATAGAAATTGTTGGTTTAGGTTAATAAATGAAAATACTACATAAAGGTGGAACAAAAATACAAAATCGCCCCATGCCCGTATCAGAAAAACGTTAACAAATTGTTAACAATCTTTCCCGTGCTGCCGGCCGAGGCAAGGACATATTTCCGGGCCACAGCCCCCGCCTTTTCCCGCGCCGGGATATCGTCATAAAAACGGTTCAGCCACTGTTCCGCCTCCCCGGCATCCGTGACCGGGAAAGCCCCTCCCAGCTGCACCAGGTCCACAGCCTCCCGGAACTTGCGGTAACGGGGACCGAAAAGAACGGGCATACCATATACAGCGGCCTCCGGCACATTGTGTATCCCACTGCCGAAGCCTCCGCCTATATAAGCCACTTTACCGTAGGCATACAGCGATGAGAGCATGCCGATGTTGTCGATCACCAGCACCTCCGCCTCCGCAGGATCTTTCTCCTCCCGTTCACTGTACCGCATCGCCGGTACCTGCAGCCGCTCCATGATCCATTGCACATGGGCAGGATCTGTCTCATGCGGCGCAATGATCCACTTGTAAGGACGCACCCGCCGGTTGATGTACTTCATCAGAAGGGTTTCGTCCTCCTTCCATGTGCTGCCGGCCACTACCACCGTACGGTCGCCGCAGAACGCTCCGGCCACAGGGATCTCCCTGCGTGCCGAAGCAATGGCGATGACCCGGTCGAAACGCGTATCCCCGGACACCTCCACTGCATCCACTCCGCATTCCTTCAGCAACCTCTCCGACGTCTCATCCTGCACGAAAATGCGCCGGAAGCTCTTCATCACCTTCAGGAAGGGACGGCCATACCACCTGAAAAACCACTGGCCCGGCCGGAAGAGGGCCGAGATCAGCACCACGGGGATCTCCCGCTCTTTCAATGTGGTAAGAAAGAAATACCAAAACTCGTATTTTACGAACACAGCCAGATCGGGCCTGATAAAGTCCAGGAACCTGCGGGCATGGGCCCGCGTATCCAGGGGAAGATAATAGACATGATCCGCCTGCGGATAATCCCTGCGTATCTCATATCCCGAAGGGGAAAAAAAAGTGAGGACCACCTGCAGCGAAGGATCCCGCTCTTTCAAAGCTTCTATCACCGGGCGTCCCTGCTCAAACTCCCCCAGCGAAGCACAATGGAACCATACGGTACGGCCTTTTTTTTCATACGTGGCCTCTATATGCCGGAAAAGCCCTTTCCGCCCCCGGCACCAGGCTGCAGCCTTGGAATTGAACAGGGAAGCTATGCAGATAAACAGGCCGTACATCCTGACAGCCAGGGAATAGAATACAACCACCAATGCTATGTATTAAACATGTTAGGTAATTAAAAAGCTGCCAGCAACAGGTCCAGGTCTTTTGAAAGGATGCCGAACCGCTTGCCGATCACGGCATTGGTCAGGATGCCCTTGAAGAGGTAGACGCCTTTGCGCAGACCGGGATCTTCCCGCAGCCTGTTCTCTATCCCGCCGGCATCGCCGATATCCGTGAGTATAGGAGTGAATACATTGCTCAGAGCAATGGAGGCGGTACGCGCCACACGCGACGGTATGTTCGCCACGCAGTAGTGGATCACCCCGTGGCGCGTGTACACGGGGTTGCCATGGTCGCGGCACTCGGAAGTCTCCACACATCCTCCCTGATCGATGCTGATATCCACGATCACGGCGCCGTTCTTCATATTTTTCACCATCTCTTCAGTGATGAGATAACGTTTTTTCTCCGCCCCCGTGAGATGCACGGCGCCGATGACCACATCCGCCGACTGCAGGGCGTTGGTGAGTACACGGGGATGAAAGATTGAGGTCTGGATGCGCTGCCCCAGGTAAGTCTGCAGCCGCTTGAGCTTATAAACCGAATTATCGAACACCTTCACCACCGCTCCCAGGCCCAGTGCCGCCCGGGCCGCATACTCGGCCGCCGTCCCGGCCCCCAGGATCACCACCTCCGCCGGTGTGATGCCGGAAACCCCTCCCAGCAACACCCCCTTGCCTTTGTGTACATTGCTCATGTACTCCCCGGCAATGAGAATGGATGCGATCCCCGCGATCTCGCTCATCGACCGCACCACCGGATAATGCTCGAACTTGTCCCGGATGTTCTCAAAAGCCACGGCCGTCACCTTCTTCTGCATCAGCTTCCGGATATACTTCTCCGTATGGTTGGTAAGATGCAGGGAGGAGATGATCGTCTGCCCTCCCTTCAGCATCGAGGCTTCCTCAAATGTGAGCGGTGAGACCTTCAGCACCAGGTCGGCCTGCAACACCTCTTTCACCGTATCCACGATCATCGCCCCGCACTCACTGTAATCATGATCGCTGTAACTGGCCTGTTTCCCTGCATTGTGCTCCAGGATCACCTGATGCCCCTCATTGACCAGGATCTCCACAGCCTCAGGAGTGAGCGACACTCTGTTCTCATAAGGATCCGCCTCCCGCGGGATACCGATAGAGAGCGATCTCCTCTTAAGTGTCGTCTCCAGGACCTCCTCTTTGGGCAGGAGACTCTCCTTGCTCAGTGAAAAACGAATACCGTTATTGGTCTCTTCCATAATGACCTCCGGAATTACTTTCTTTTGACATTTTTCAGATCACTAATTTACTGCTTTCCCTGCTATTTTCAAACAGCCGTCCCCTCACCCGTCATCACGACGATCTCCCGCTCATCACCGGCAAGGACACGGATCCTGACGATTACGGCATCCTCCGGGACATATCCCATTTTTTCCGGCCATTCTATAAAACAGTACAGGCCGCTGTAAAGATACTCCTCCAGACCGATATCCTGTATTTCACGGGTGCTCTCCATACGATAGAGGTCCATGTGGTACACCATATCTCCCTCATTCGTACGGTATTCATTGACGATCGAAAAGGTCGGGCTCTGCACCGTGTCCGTCACTCCCAGCAGATGGCAGAACCGTTTGATAAAGGTGGTTTTTCCGGCTCCCAGTTCCCCGTAAAAAAGAAAGATCTTTTTCCCTGCATAACGCTGCAGGATATCGCGGGCCACCTCTTCCAGGGCCTGCTCTTCCGCCACCGGGTAACTTTGCTCTCCTTTCATTTCTTCCTGGGCTGTAGAACGGCAAAGGGGATCATCATCTCCTCCAGCGATATACCACCATGCTGGAAAGTCCCTTTGTAATAGCGGCTGTAATAATTCAGGTTTTTAGGATAGACCAGATATTGTTTTTCCCTTGCAAAAACAAAAGTGGAAGTGATATGGTCCTTGGGCAGTTGCACCTCTTCAGGCTGCCGGATAGCAAATACCTCTTTGGGGTTGTAGTTGAGGTTTCGTCCCAGCTTATAGCGCAGGTTGGTGGAGGTATCCCTGTCGCCGATGATCTTCACGGGCGTCTCCACATCGATACTGCCATGGTCGGTGGTGATACAGAGTGTGACCTCTTTGTCTGCCAGGAACCGGATCAGGGAATACATATAAGAATGCTCGAACCAGGTACCCGCCAGCGCACGGAAGGCTTTCTCGTCCCGGGCCAGCTCGCGGATGATGTCCATCTCCGTACGCGCATGGGAGAGCATGTCTATGAAGTTGTAGACGAGCACGACCAGGTCGTTCTGCAGGAGATTGTTCAGGTCTGTGAGGATCTTTTTCCCTTCCCGCTGGTGCAGTATTTTCCGGTAGGCAAAGCGTATCCCCGGGGCGAGGCGCTGCACCTGTGCGGCGAACAGCTGCTCCTCAAACTCGTTCTTGTTGCCCTCCTCTTCGTCAAAACGCCAGTATTGCGGATACCTCCGGTGTATCTCCAGAGGCATCAGTCCGGCAAACATAGCGTTACGGGCATATTGTGTCACGGTGGGCAGGATGCTGGAAAAGATCTCCTCCTGTTCCAGGAGAAAGAAATCACCGATCATATGGTACAGCACCTGCCACTGGTCATACCGGAGGTTGTCCACGACGATCACCACCATCTTTTCACCCTTTTTTACCCGGGGGAAGACCCATTTGCCAAATACCGCCGGGGATAATACAGGAGGCTCCTCCTTCCCGGAGAGCCAGGAAACATAGTGCCGCATCACAAACCGGCTGAAACCGCTCTCCGCCTCGCGCCGCTGGTTTTCCAGCACCTCCGCCATCCCGCCGGCGACAGACTCTTTTAACTCCATATCCCAGTAGATCAGCCGCTTGTAGATGTCCGCCCACGTATCAAAATCGCCGGCCGTGGCTATACGCTGCGAAAGCTCCATGAACTCGTCCTGGTAACGCGATACCGAATGTTCTTCCCGGATACGGTTCTTCTCGGTAAGCTTCTTGAGCGTCAGCAACAGTTGCTGCGGGCGTACCGGTTTGATCAGGTAATCGGCGATCTTCGAACCGATCGCCTGCTCCATCAGGTCTTCCTCTTCACTCTTGGTGATCATCACCACCGGCAGGGCAGGAGCGATCTCCTTGATCTGCAAAAGCGTCTCCAGACCACTCAGCCCCGGCATCTGCTCGTCGATGAACACCACATCGAACACCTCCTCCTTCACACGCGCCAAAGCATCCACCCCGTTGGTCTCCGTCTCCACCTCATACCCCTTCTCCCGCAGGAAAAGGATCTGCGCATGCAGCAGGTCTATCTCATCATCTACCCATAAGATCCTTACATTCTTCATATCTTTCCCTTCTTCTGGGCTCACGCCGCCCTGTAACACCACACACCCGTTTCCCGTACGGAGAACAGGCATCCTCTCAGGCGGCCTTCCCTGTTAAAAGCTACCTAAGATAATATTTTTTGTAGAAAATACGATAGGCATCGACCGACTTGTTCCGGAGAAATTCATCAAAATTCTCCTGTGTGAACAGATAGGCCTCAATACCACTCGTTTTCATAAGATCCAGCAAGGCAGGATAAGTATTGAACGCCACCTCGTATTCCCGGGCTTTCTCCAGATCACCCAGGGGTTTGACGATCACCAGATCAAAGTCTTTCAAAGCATCTTTGTTCACCGTAACGGTAAAGTCCTGCTGCGGATACTTATCGGTATTGAAATTGAAAACCTCGAACTTCAACTGATTGACATCGGCCTTCCCTTTGGGTGCCAGCAACACCAGGAACTGATCCTCTTCGGGGTGGTACTTGAAATTGACCCGGGCCACCTGCTCCAGCTCCTCCTGTTTCAGTACGGGATGCTCCTCCGTCAGCAGGGAGATCAGCTCCCGGGCACGGGTTACTACCTGTCGGTCTGTCGCAGAGTCGGCCACAGCCTGCAGTTCCTGCTTCATCTTTTTGGGAGTGGTGATCTTCCCAATGGCGATGGCGCGCATCAACAGATACTTGTCCTTCAGGCCGTTCAGGCTCCCTTTCTGCAGAAGCGAATCCGTCAGGCGGACCACCTCCGCATACTGTCCGTCATTGAACAGGGCAAAGACCTTCTCATACTGTTTTTCTTCCTTCATCCTCTGCTCATTGATCTTTTTGTAATAATTGGGGTCCTGCAGGACCTTCGCTTCCTCACTCTCCGGAAAACGGCCGATGATCATCGCTTTATACTTCGATGCCAGGGCTGTCTTGCCGGTCGCCGAATAGATCCTGTACAAATTGTAAAAGGCGGACAACAGATATTTACTGTCGGGGTAATCCTGCACGAGGGTCTCCAGGTTCTCCGTGGCACGCGCATGGTCATGCAGGTCCGATTCAAAGATCAGCGCCGATTCGAACAGCCCTTCCTGCCTTTTCTCATGGGAAACGGCCATCAATGAGTCGGTGAGCGGTATCTGCCGCAGATAATAACTGCGGCTTTTCTTGTTGGTCGTTTGGGTCTGTTGCATGGACGTCTCCAGGGCCACTGAGTCCTGAGAGGTGGCATTGAACGACATGGTCTCCCTGTTGCTGCGTCGCCAGTTGTCCTCCAGCTTACGGTTACCCCACTGTTTTCGGAACTCCTCCCGTCCGAAAGCCAGGGCCGTGGGATTGTAAAAATACCATTTGCCCCCGCGGCCGATCTCTCCCATGTACCGTTGTTTGTTCTCCAGGGCCTGCCCCTGGGAGTAGGGTTGTACCATCCTGGCCTCGGCCGCTTTCCGCTCTTTTTCCTCCTCCTGCTTGATGATGCGGTCAATGACCTTCAGCCGCTCCTCTTTGGACATGGCTGCCAGGCGCTGCAGACTGTCCTGCAACTCCACCTCATCGGTATAACGGATCAGCCGGTTCAGGCTCTTGCTCGTATCCTGGAATGCCGTAAAACCGGGATAATCCCCGGGCAGGAAAGCTACCGCACTGTCATAATACATCTGGGCATGTTTGTAATCATCCCGGGCAAAATAAAGCTCAGCCGTGGTGAGGTAAGAAAGACCTTTCTGCGTATTGTTCGACACCGAGGCATGGGCCGATCTGAGAAAATAATCGATGGCCTCATCCTCCTTGCCCTCGCGCAGGGAAACCCTCCCGTAGGCAAAATAGATCTGATCGCGGTATTCCTTGTTCTTGTCATCCCGCAGCAACTTCCGCAACGTCTTTTTGATCTCCTTCAGATCGGCCTCGGCCAGCCCCGAGTTCTGGGCGATCCTCACCTGGGCCGTGAACCGCATATCATAGACGGGATTATTGTGCAGCACCTCCTTAAAGTACTTTACGGCCATAGCCTCATTCCCTTCTTCCTCATACAACTGCCCCAACAAAAAAGCCAGATGGGCCCTGTCCCTTTTCTTTTTGCTCTCCTCATAGGCTTTCACCAGCTCGGGGATGGCCAGATCGGGATGGTTCTTCAGCATAAAATGGTTCCCCAGGGCCGCATGGTATTCCTGGAGCAGATCCTTCGGGATGCCACCCTCTGCCTCCTGTTTTTTCAGCTCTGAAAGTACCATTTCGGCATTGCGGAAATTCTTCTGACGATCATAGGTCTTCATCAGCCAGATACGGGCTGCCGTCACGATCTCCTTATCGGGAAAACGGTTGAGGATGTAATTGAAGGTGATCGCTGCCGATTCAAGATCATTCTCCAAATATTGTGCCTTGCCCATCAGCAGATAACTGTCATCCACCCATTTGTTATACTCCGGGAGATTGTAAAAGGCCTTGTCCTTGTCGGTGGGATGAGAAGGTTTCTTGGGCTTGGCCGTGATCGAATGGTAGGTGATCAGTTTGGAGGTTTTTTTGACCACCCGGTCCATGCTGGAAGCCATGGCTCCCGCCATCTCCTTGCTTTCAATGGGGAAAACGGGCAGGGTCCTGTTGAAATCCGGCTTGTACTGCTTCCAGGCCTGCTGTATACCCGACTTATAGGCCATACGGGCATTGAAAAGGATGTTGTAATGTGAGACCAGGTCATGAAAAGCCCGGCTGGCACCCGTGTTCTTTTGTGTGGAACACCCTGCCGCCATCCAGACGAACAACGCAAAAAGTAAAAAACGGGCTTTTCTTGTCAATGTCAGCAGCTTTACTCAAAGAAACAGTAAAACTAAGAAAATAGTATTTATCCGGCTCTGTTTTTGCACCGAAAACAGCACCCGGCGGTTTTCCTTTTTCTGCCGGCCGGGGAGGTAAACTTCCGGGGCCTTAGGACCTGACCTCCCGGACCTCTTTCACTTCCGGCACCTCTTTGAGCACAGCCTGCTCAATACCGGCAAGGGTCTGCTGGCGGTAAGGACAATCCCGGCATGCACCCAGAAGCTCTATCAGGACGATCCGCTCGTCCGTGATGTCGATGACCTGCACGTCACCGCCGTCCGCCTGTAAAAAATCCCGCATGCGTTCGATAACGCCAAATACTTTCTGCTGAATGAGGTCGTTGGTCGCTTTCATGTCCTGATATCCCTCTATTTGTTTAATGTCTGGTTATGACTACCCGCTGGGTCGGGGGAAGCTCTTTGTTGCGTTTCTCTACCTGCTCCACCACTTTTTCAGCCAGATCTCCGAAGATCTTTCCCAGCATGGTGTCGTCATCGAGAGCCACCGGCTTGCCACTGTCACCGCTCTCGCGGATCTTCTGGATAATGGGTATCTGAGCCAGCAGAGGCACATTGAACTTTTCGGAGAGCTTTTTGGCGCCTCCCTCTCCGAAAATATAATATTTTTTGTCGGGGAGCTCCGGCGGTGTGAACCATGCCATGTTCTCCACCAGCCCCAGCACCGGCACATTGATCTTCTCGCTGCGGAACATGGCAATGCCTTTGATAGCATCCGCCAGCGCCACATCCTGTGGCGTGGTGACGATCACCGAGCCCGTCACCGAGATCTCCTGCACCATCGTCAGATGAATGTCACTCGTCCCCGGAGGCAGATCAATGACCAGGAAATCCAAAGCTCCCCAGTCTCCCTGCTGTAACAATTGCTTGATGGCGCTGGTGGCCATGGCGCCCCGCCATACCAGGGCATCATCCTCACTCACAAAAAAACCGATCGACAATATCTTCAGACCGTATTTCTCAAGAGGGATGATCATATCAATGCCGTTCTTTTTGACCACCGACGGCACCGCCCCTTCCAGCTCCAGCATCTTGGGGGCCGAAGGACCGTAGATATCGGCATCCAGCAAACCGGTCTTCCAGCCTGCTTTGGCCAGGGCCACAGCCAGATTGACCGCCACCATCGATTTCCCTACGCCTCCCTTGCCGGAAGCTACGGCGATCACGTTCTTCACCTCAGGGATGTACTCCGGTGTGGCCTTCAGCGGACCGATCTTTACAGGCGCCGTGACCAGTACCTCCACATCCTCTCCGAACTCCTTCTTCAACTGCCGGTCGGCCAGCTTCTTGATCGAATTGAAAAAAGGATCGTTCGCCTTGGGAAGGGAGAGGGTAAAGATCACCTGCCGCCCGTCAATACGCAGGTTCTCGACCATGTTGTTCGATACGATATCCCCCGCTACTTCAGGATGCTTGATCTTCTGCAATACCTGCAGGACATTCTCTTTATTCAGTTCCATTTTTTAATGAATTATTAATATGACCCAAAAAACTGCCCCGGAGAGCAATTTTTATTTAATTTAAATAAAATTCCTGCAAATATATAAAAGTTTGGAAAGATATCAGGCAGAAGGGTCCAAATTTTCACCGGGATCCCAAAATAATTCTTTGAAACGGACCACCCGGTCGTTTTTCACCTCGATGCCTTCGCTCTCAAGAAGTTGTTGCATGGTATCCCGGAACCCGAAAGAATGTTTACCGGTCAGCAGGCCCTGGCGGTTGACCACCCTATGGGCCGGCAGGAAGGACCCGTCACTGAAAGCATGCCGCAATGCCCAGCCCACCGCACGCGACGAACGGGTGCTGCCCAGGTAACGGGCGATGGCCCCGTAGCTGGTCACCCGCCCGTACGGGATCTGCCGCACCACCTCATATACCCGGTTAAAAAAGTCTTTGTTCTTCATCGGGAAGGTCTGAAACAGTCCCCTCTTTCCGGAGACGGAAACGAAGATAACAGATCTTTTTCCCCTCTTCCAGGAACTGCCGTTCATAATAGGTCTGTATCTCAGTGGCCACACCTCCGCGAGCCCCTCCATACAGATCCGCCGTATGTTCCTCTATGGGAAAACCGTTCAGTTGCACCACCCTGAGGGTGTACTCATAGAGCGGCCGGTTGTCCGTTTTCAGATGGACCACCCCGTCGGGCCGGAGGATATGCCGGTATTTCTCCAGGAACCGGGGATGGGTAAGCCGTTTGGACGCACGGCGTTTGGTAGGCTGCGGATCGGGGAATGTGATCCATATCCCGGAGATCTCGTCGGTGGCAAAAAAAGAATCGATCAGCTCGATGCGGGTACGGAGAAAACCCACGTTTTTCAGGCCCTCGTCGCGGGCCGTAACAGCACCGCGCCACATACGGGCCCCTTTGATATCGATACCCAGGAAATTTTTCTCCGGCATCCTCCGGGCCAGCCCCACCGTGTACTCACCTTTCCCACACCCCAGCTCCAGGATGATGGGATGGTCGTTGCCGAAAAATCCGGGGCCCCACTTTCCTTTCAGGGCATGGTCTTTCCCGAACACCTCCTCAAAAGGAGGCTGCACCACGAACGGCATCTGCTCCAGTTCGGCCCAGCGTGCCAGCTTATTCTTTCCCACGCTTTTCGGTTTTGATCCGTTCGACACGCACCCCCACATCCCGGATACCCTCCAGGTCCGTACGCATACCCTGGGCAATGTCAAAACGGTAGATACCTTTGTAAGGGAAAAGGATATGCTGTTTGTAAGGGAAACGGATAAAATAAAGATCCCCTATGCCGCGGCCCAGCCACCGGCCCCGCTTGTCTGCAAGCAAAAAGTTGACCGTATCGGTGACCTCATCACCCGCCGGCGAGGTGACATGAATGAACAGATAGAGATTGCTGTAAGGATAGTCGGAATAATTGCGGACATTGATGAAAACGGATTGCGGCGTGATGGTATCTTCCACAGGCACCTTGAAATGGAGGGTCTCCCCGATCTTCCAGGTGTGTCCCTCTATCTCCCGGTTCTCTTCGAACACCTTGTCCGGATCACACGCTACCGCTACAAGGGTCAGCAGCAAAAGAAATAAAACGTTTCGTATCATTTCTCCCTCTTGTTGTTCCTGCGCTTGTTCCTTCTTTTCTTCCTCCGTTTCGGATTTTTTTTATCAAAACGTGTCAGGCTGTCCTGGCCTACGACGTTCTCAAAATCGAATGACTCCTCTTTCTTTTTCTCCTGGCTCATCTGCCAGCCGTTCCCCAGCTTGTCCGGTTTCTCTCCCCGTTTGTTCATGGCCTGGATCTCCATCACACGCTCCACCGGCACCGGCACCAGGTTGACCGGTGTGTGGGGATCCGAGGAGTACCACATCACCCGTTTGAAGATATCGGTTTTCTGGTGGTAGTAATTCCCTTCGAGGGTCTCCAGCACCACATCTGAGCGCGGGAACTGCTTCTGGGCATCCAGGTAGACATCCAGCTCATAGTTGAGACAACATTTGAGCTTGCCGCACTGTCCCGCCAGCTTGAGAGGATTGAGCGAGAGCTCCTGGTACTTGGCCGCACTGGTGGAGACCGACACAAAACGGTTCATCCACGAAGCACAGCACAACTCACGGCCGCAGGTGCCTATGCCGCCGATACGGCCGGCCTCCTGGCGTGCCCCTATCTGCCGCATCTCAATACGCACATGGAACTCCCCGGCCAGCACCTTGATCAGGTTGCGGAAGTCCACACGCTCATCGGCAATATAATAGAAGACAGCCTTGGTGCCGTCACCCTGGTACTCCACGTCCCCGATCTTCATGCTCAGCCCCAGCTCGGCCGCTATTTTCCGTGCCCGCAGCATCGTCTTGTGCTCCATGGAGATCGCATCTTTCCATTTCTCCAGATCGGCAGGCTTGGCCAGACGATACACCTTCCTGAACTCGGTTTTCTCCGGATCCACATGATCACCGCGTAAACGCTTCAACACCAGCTCACCGGTAAGCGTGACGATGCCGATGTCATGGCCGGGAGAAGCTTCCACAGCCACGATATCTCCTTTTTTCAGCTTCAGATGATTGACGTTCTGATAGATCCCTTTGCGGGTGTTCTTGAAATGAACCTCCACCAGGTCCGGTACCAGCACATCGGCCGGAATATCCTTCAGCCAGTCCCACGAAGTAAGCTTGCAGCATATATCTGAATAGTAGGCACGACTCTCCGTAACATTTACAATGCATCCTCTGCCCACCGGTTTCATCTCTTCCATAACCCCTGAAAATTTAACCTCCGGCGCCACTGCGCCACAGGTGAAAATATATTGTGATCTTCCTGAAAGGACAAAAATAAACTATTTTTTTAACAGTTTATTCAGCTTCAGGGAAACATCCATAAAAACCAGCTTGCCATATACGTTCCCGGCGATGTGCTCCCAGGCTTCCTCCAGCAGCGTACGTATATCTTCCAGATTGCCGGGATGCACGAATTCGGAGAATTTCCGGGAAAAATCATACTCCTCCCCCGTGAGCCGCGGGTTTTTCGCTTCCGCCCGGAAAATGTTCAGCATCAGGTTCTCCCGTAGCACATGTAACACATACGTGAGGAACATCTTCTGCTTTTCGCGGCCCAGCTCGCTCACCTCATCCACCCATCTCACCAGGCCGGGGATATCCAGGGCATAGGAGAGCCGCATCCAGCTCCTGAACAGATCGAAAAAACGGTTCTCTTCCTCCTGTTCCCGAACGATCGCCCGGGCTGTCAGCAGGTTGCCTCCGGCACGCACGACGGCACGCTCCAGATCTTCTCCCTTCAACCCGTATTTCTCCGCCAGCCAGCTCCGCATGCTCTCATCATCGGTCCGCGGCACCTGCACCCCCTGGCAGCGGGATACGATCGTCGGCAGCACCTGTGCAGGAGCGATCGACACCAACAGGAAGACCACCGGCCCCGGCGGCTCCTCGATGAGCTTCAGGAGACTGTTGGCCGCCTTGGGGTTCATCTTCTCCGGCAACCAGAGGATCAGCACCTTACGGTCGGCCTCATAAGGCGTAAGGCTCATCTTCGCCAGGATCTCTTCGCTCTCATCCTTATAGATCATCCCCTGCTTGTTCTCCACGCCAAGATGTTCGTACCACTGCGCCGGCCCGATGTACGGATCCTCCAGCATGATCTTGCGCCATTCATCCAGAAACACCGCACTGCGCGGGTCTTTCTCGGCACGGCCGGCCTTCACCACAGGGAAAGAGTAAAGGACGTCAGGATGGATCAGCCGCTGCACTTTCTGACAAGCGGCACAGCGCCCGCACGAATCGCCGTTCTCCGGAGCGGTACAGAGAAGATACTGCGCAAAGGCCATGGCCAGCGGCAGCGCCGCCGACCCTTCCTCGCCGTGAAAGAGATAGGCATGGGCCACACGCCCTTCGTCAGCCGCCTTTACCAGCCGCTCCTTCACCTCCCTGTTGCCCGGTATCTCACTGAATTGCATAAATTTTCCTCCTGAACAGACAAAAATAGAGAAAAAATGCCGTTTACCGGAAAAAATCATTTTCCCGGCCGGGGGAAGTTGCTATTTTTGTGCTGAACTTTAAAGATCCTTAAAAATTACAACCATGAAAAATATTGACACCTACGATTTCCACGGAAAAAAAGTGCTGGTACGCGTCGACTTCAACGTACCGCTGAACGATGCTTATGAGATCACCGATGATACCCGCATCCGCGCGGCCCTGCCCACCATAAACAGGATCATCGAAGGAGGCGGCATGCCCATCCTCATGTCCCACCTGGGACGACCCAAAGATGCTTACGAAGAAAAATTCTCCCTGAAACATGTCGTACCCCGGCTCTCCGAACTACTGGGACGCGAGGTGAAGTTCGCCCCCGACTGCATAGGGCCCGAGGCCGAGAAAATGGCCGCCTCCCTGCAACCCGGCGAGGTGCTCCTGCTGGAAAACCTGCGCTTCCATGCCGAAGAGAAAAAAGGAGATGAAACCTTTGCAGGCCGACTGGCCAAACTGGCCGACGTCTATGTCAACGATGCTTTCGGCACGGCCCACCGCGCCCATGCCTCCACCACCATAGTGGCCAAGTTCTTCCCCGAAGACAAGATGTTCGGATACCTCATTGAGAACGAGCTGAAGCACATGGACAAGGTGCTGCACAACCCCGAACACCCCTTCACGGCCATCATGGGCGGCGCCAAAGTGTCCGACAAGATCCTGATCATCGAGAACCTGCTGGAGCGCGTTGATAACCTGGTCATCGGCGGCGGTATGGTCTATACCTTCGTCAAAGCCCAGGGCGGGAAGATCGGTAACTCGCTCGTCGAGGAGGATAAACTCGATCTGGCCCTTCATCTGCTGGAGGTGGCCAAAGAGAAGAACGTAAAGGTTTACCTGCCCGTGGACAATGTCATCGCCGACGCTTTCAGCAACGACGCCAACACAAAGGTCACCCCCGTGGACGAGATCCCCGACGGATGGATGGGCCTCGACGCCGGCCCCGAAACCATCCGTATCGTCCGGGAGGTGATCATGAGCTCAAAGACTATCCTCTGGAACGGCCCCATGGGCGTCTTCGAGATGGATAAGTTCGCCGAAGGTACACGGCAGATCGCTCTGGCCATCGCCGATGCTACTGCCCGGGGAGCTTTCAGC
>JALVJE010000219.1 GCA_027028505.1 Bacteroidales bacterium | reverse complement strand
GCCCCGTGTACAGGGAGATGACGATGAACAGCAGGACAACGAATACCAGAACGATCTCAAATGTGATCATGACCAATCCGTAGCGGGAGCGAGTTAGATGTCAAAAATAGCAAATTAGTTCAAAGTTATGAGTATCGAGTTATGAGTATCGAGTTGGTAGTCCCGCAATTCTCGAGATCTTCGATCTCGTTAGAATTGCGAGCCCGTCCGACCGGAGTCATCCGGGCGGGGATCCTCGAAAAACTACGCAAATCACAGATTTGCTGTTTTTCGGGATTGGTGGTTCGTCGTTGGTAGTTCGTAGTTCCGTAGTTTATCATTCATCATTCGTTGTTCGACATTCGACATTCATCCTTCATCCTTCATCCTTCATCCTTCCCTATCCTCCCAGCATCAGGAGGCTGTAGCCGATGAGGGCGCCGACGATCATATTGATGATCTTGACGCGCAGGAAGTCACGGGGCGATTCGGCCAGCAGGGGCAACATGCCGTGGCCGTCCTGCACGATCGAGCTGGCCAGCAGGACACTGAAAGGAATGTGTCCCTGAGCGAAGAGGGTGATGAAAATCATGTGGGGACCCGACTCGGGGATGATACCGATGAGGATGGCCAGCAACATCATATAAGGAGCATTGTTATGAATCCAGTGGTCGATGTGGATGAATTGTTCCGGGAAAAGCAGCACCAGGAAGGTACCCCAGGTCCAGAGGAAGATGCGCAACAGGTGTTTGCGGATGACATGCTTCCAGAGATGTTCCTGGATGAAATGTTCCGGCACGGTGGCGATGATGAAGATGGTGGTGGCCAGGAGGATGACGAATGTTGCCTTGATCCAGTTCCATCGCTCCGGGCCGATATCACCGGTGAGCATGAAAAGGAGAAAGAGCCCGAAACCGGTGAGCAGGATCATGCGGGCAAAGGAAGGAGGTGAGTAAAGCATCTTCAGGGTGGCGGGGGTGAGACAGCGGCATTTCTCTGCCTCTTCCTCGTGAAGGGTCAGGTGGGCGCGGGGTTTGTATTCGGGCAGCTTTCTTTTTTTTCGGTAATAGTAGATCACGAAACCTGCCACGACCCCTATGAGGAAGGTGAGGAGCATAAGCAGGAGCCCGGTGTCGGGGATCATGGCCAGCATGACGAAAGCCTCATCGCCAAAGGTGGCGATCATGGTGGTCACCAGGGCCGAAAATCCGGTGATGCCATGGGTGTACAGGGAGACCACGGTGTAGGCTCCTATGCAGCCGGGGGTGGCGCCCAGAAAAGCCGCCAGAAAGATCTGCAACCCTCCCTTTTTCTGCAGCGCTTTCTCCCAGGCGCCAAGGGTCTGCACATGGATGTACTCGACGATCAGCAGGATCATCAGTACGAAAGCCGTGATGGTCAAGGCTTCCTTGAAGGTGCCGAGTATCTGGGGGAAAAGCATCATAGATGTTCTTTGGTCAGATCTTTTCCGTCAAAATGATACAATATGGGCTGTCCCGTCGGGATCTCCAGCTG
Organism: Bacteroidales bacterium; assembly: GCA_027028505.1. Taxonomy (GTDB): domain Bacteria; phylum Bacteroidota; class Bacteroidia; order Bacteroidales; family VadinHA17; genus DRPN01. The sequence continues at coordinate 6,237 of JALVJE010000219.1, read as the reverse complement.
CAATACCTCCTCTTCGGATAGGTTGTCGAGGTGCATGACGATAGAGCGGAGGCTGTTGCCATGGGCCGCCACAAAGACATTCTCGTTGTTCTTCAGGCGCGGCAGGATATGATCGCGGAAGAAAGGGATGGTCCGGGCGGCCGTATCTTTCAGACATTCTCCTCCCGGAGGCGGCACATCGTAGCTGCGGCGCCACAGATGCACCTTTTCGGCACCGTACTGCTCGGCCGTGCGGGCTTTGTTCTTGCCCTGCAACTCCCCGTAATAGCGCTCGTTGAGATGCCAGTCACGATAGACCGGAATGATGCTTTTTTCCGTCTCCGCATCATAGATCTTCGACCATTCACGCTCCCTGCCCTCTTCCTCATGGATCACCACGGGAAGGCGGTCGCTCCTGTTGTATGCCATGGCGATCATCGCCGTCTCCATGGCCCGCACCAGTGTGGAGACATAGATAACGTCGAAACGGAAATCCGCAAGCTTTTTGCCTGCTTCCGTAGCTTCTTCAATGCCTTTGGGCGTGAGGGGTACATCTACCCAGCCGGTAAATACATTCAACTTGTTCCATACCGACTCGCCGTGTCTTAGTAATACCAGATCTGCCATAGTAAAAATGTTTCAGGTTTCAAGTTTCAAGTTCCAGGTTAGTAGTTCGTAAATCATCCTTCATCGATCATCCTTCCCCGTTCATCCTTCATCCAGTCCTGTCCAGGCTTCCTGCTCCATCTGCAGGAATTTTTGTTTTTCTTCTTCCGTCATCAAGACCATATCCACCATCACTGTGGCCCCGATGGCCTGCAAAGGTTGTGATACGGAACTGATGAGGGTGTCTGCGATGGGTATGTTCGGAAAAGGAAAAGCAAAGGTGACATACACTTTTTCCTCATCTGTCGAAACATGCTTTACAATACCAAGATCCAACAAAGTACGATCAATGGCCGGATGTTTTACCTCTTTGATCGCTTCGATCGCCTGTTCTTTTGTGATCATCTCTTTTCCTGTATATGGGTTTTAAAATCTTTTGCAAAAATAATTAAATTTTTTTTGGTTAATGAACATATGTTCATTATATTTGCAGTGGAATATTGGAATGATTGAATGCTTTGCCCGACGAAACCGGTTCCTGAGTAGCCGCCAGGCGTATCGAAGGACGGCGAAGGCGGGATTGAATGATTCCCGCCCGGACGAACGTCCGTTCGGACGGGGAATGATTGAATGATGGAGAACTCGATACTCTCCGCCCGGCTGGCGCCAGTCGGACGGGAAAACTCGAAACTAAAATAAGGAGGATCAGACTATGCCAGGAGGAGATAGAACAGGTCCATACGGAGAAGGGCCGATGACAGGCAGGAGGGCCGGATACTGTGCCGGCTACGGCGTACCGGGATATATGAATGATGTACCGGTGCGCGGAAGAGGCTTCGGCTATGGCCGGGGTTACGGTCGTGGCTGGGGTCGTGGATATGGATATGGTTATGGTTATCGCTGGGGTGCCGGTTATGGCGGGGGATGGTATCCCGGGCCGGTATCTCCGGAATATGAGCGGACTTTTTTGGAGAATGAGCTGAAGTACATGGAGCAGCGGCAGAAGGATCTCCGGAAAAGACTGGACGAATTGAAAGACGAAGCCAGTCCGAACGGACATTCGTCCGGGCGGGGGCGAACGACGAACGACGAACCATAGTGTTGCCGGGGGGATTAACATATCTCCGGAAAAAATAGTGCAGCCCCTGTGCACTGATTTGTTGCTTCTGATTTTTGGGTTTAACCCAGGTTGCGCATTAGGAAGCTAATGAGCTGAACTAATGCGTTAGCTGTGGTTAACCCCGATCTAGGAGTTCACGGTTTTGGTGAATAGCCAAAGCCGGTGAAATCCTTGATCGATCAGCAATGAAAAGCGCTTGCGATTTTTTATTGCTGATTTTTGGGTTTAATTTTGTCACCCCTTTTGCAAGAGGGGTGACTTTTTATATGGATATGGAACGGGGTATACGTATAGCGATCGCCAGTGGCAAGGGAGGGACCGGGAAGACCACCCTTTCTGTCAACCTGGCTGCCTGGCTCAGGGTACGGGCCGGCCGGGAGGTTGTGCTGGCCGACCTGGATGTGGAGGAGCCCAACAGCGGTCTCTTTTTGGAGGGCCGGCTCACGGACCGCCGGGAGGTGTTCCGCAGGATCCCCAAATGGAACAAGGACACCTGTATCCTCTCGGGAGAATGTGCTGCGGTATGTATGTACAATGCCATCGCCTTCACCGGCAGTTCGGTGATGGTCTTTCCCGAACTGTGTCACGGTTGTTATGCCTGCTCCGATCTGTGTCCTTCGGGCTCCCTGCCCATGGTGGAGGACCGCATAGGGGAGATCACTGCCTATGGGGTGGAGCTGGAAGATGGAAATGAATTTATGCGTGTCGAGGGTCGCCTTGATATTGGCAGGGAAATGGCTACACCCATGATCAAAGAGACGATAGGTTATACGGTAGAGCTGGCCGGGCCGGAACGCATGATCCTTTTTGATGCACCTCCCGGCACCTCCTGTCCCATGATGGAGGCGGCCAAGCATGCCGACCTGGTCCTGCTGGTAGCCGAACCTACTCTTTTTGGCCGTCACGACCTGTCGCTGGCCGTGGAGACCCTGCGGGTGCTGGGAAAGGATCTTGCGGTGGTTATCAACAAGGATAGGGCGGGAGAGACGATCATAGATGATTACTGTCGCCGGGAAAATGTTCCCATAGCGGGCCGTATCCCGCACCTGACGGAGGCAGCCCGGCATTATTCGAAAGGATCGCTCCTCTTTGGCAAGGTGCCGCAGGTGGACCGGGCGCTGGAAGAGGTGGCCGGTTTTCTGGAAGAGAGGATATTTAAAACAAGCCCGGCATGAAACAGATCGTCATCATTTCCGGAAAAGGAGGGACAGGCAAGACATCGGTCTCGGCATCCCTGGCATACCTGGCCGGCAGCCGTGCCGTGGTGGCCGATTGTGATGTGGACGCGGCCGATATGCATCTGGTGACAGCCCCGCAGGTGCTGGAGAGAAGGGATTTTTTCAGTGGTTATGAGGCGGTCATCGATCCTGAGGCTTGTGCCGGCTGCGGAGACTGTGTGGAAGTGTGTCACTTTGATGCGATCATCCCCGAGGGCGATGTGTACCGGGTGCTGCCGCTCGAATGTGAGGGCTGCGGTTATTGTCCCCGCGTATGTCCGGTAGAAGCCATAGAGATGAGACTGCTGAAGGCAGGAGAGATATTCGTCTCCCGCACCCGGATGGACAATGTGATGGTCCATGCTGCCCTCAAGATCGGGTCGGATATGTCGGGCAAGCTGGTGGCCGAGGTGCGCAAGGAGGCCAGACTGCAGGCAGAGAAGGTGGGGGCAGCCTTTATCATCATCGACGGCTCGCCGGGAACAGGATGCCCTGTGACTGCCTCCATCACCGGGACCGATCAGGTGGTGCTGGTCACCGAGCCGACCCTCTCCGGGATGCATGATATGAAGAGGGTGCTGGAGGTGGTGGAGAATTTCGGGATCCCGGCCGGCATGATCATCAACAAGGCGGACATCAACCCGGAGATCACAGAGGAGCTGAAGAGATTTGCGGAAGAAAAAGGCATCACCCTGCTGGGGACCTTCCCGTATGATGATATTTTTGTGGAAGCGGTCAACAGTGGCAGGAGCGTGGCAGAGATGGAAGGAACGGAACCGGCAAGACTGATGAAGGAGGTATGGAGGAAGCTCCCCGTCCGAACGGACGTTCGTCCGGGCGGGGAAGCTTGAAGCTCGAAGCTCGAAGGTTGATTTAATAAAAGAAAAATAATAAGGATAGAAAAATATTGAAAGATGGAAAAGGAACATGATGTAAGGGAATATCATGCGCAGACGCGGGCGCCATATGTCTATATCCAGCCCATGATCTGCGAAGGGTGCGGTGTCTGTGTGGAGGTGTGTCCCATGGAGGCGATCAAAATGGAGGATGGCAAGGCGGTGGTCATCAAAGAGGAGTGCCGCAACTGCAGGATCTGCATCCGGGCGTGTCCCGAAGGAGCGATCATGTAGGAATGATTGAATGAGTGAATGATTCCCGCCCGGACGAACGTCCGTTCGGACGGGGAATGAGTGAAAATATTTGTAAAAAAACTTAAATGAATTTATCATGAAAATAGCCATTCAGACCAATGACAAGGAGACGGTCGGGGAGAATTTCGGCCGGGCGTTGTATTATGCCGTTTTTGATACGGAAACGGGTCAGTTCGGTTTTCTCCCGAACGGAGAGAATGCTGCGGCGGCCCATGGTGTAGGCATCCAGGCGGGAGCTCTGATGTCCCGCGAAGGGGTGGATGTGGTGCTTTCCTACCATGTAGGTCCCAAGGCCGGGGATATCCTGCAACAGAACGGCGTTGAGATCTTTACGCTGCCCCGTGACCGGCAGCCCCTGACACTCCGGGAAGCGGTGGATCTTTATCTGAAGGAGCTGCCGGCCTGACCCTCCTGAGCGCTTCTCAGAACCGCCGAAAATATTACCTTTGTGTCCCAAAACAAGGTAATATGAAGATACTGTTGATCTATATGCAAGATTTCGTTACGCGACCCGTAACGAAAACCCTGGCGGATTTTCCGGATACAGAGGAAGAGCTCTCCCTGCAGGATGTACAGACGGCTTTCATCCATGCCGAAGCGGAAGATATGGAGAATCCTGCTCCCGTGGAGAAAAAGCTTCTGAAAAATATAAAGTGGGCGGCCGGCAAGAACGGTACGAAAAAAGTGGTGTTGCATTCTTTTGCCCACCTCTCCGACAGCAAGGCAGACCCTCATTTTACCAAGGAGATGTTCGATCGGGTGGAGGAGCGACTGAAGAATGCCGGTTATGAGGTGTGGCAGACCCCTTTCGGCTATTTTCTCGATCTGGAGGTGAAGGCACCGGGCTATTCCCTGGCCAGGATCTTTAAAAGCATCTGATCATGGAAAAGATCTATCCTGATTCAGAAGTGGAGTTGACGCCTTTTCTGGCGAAGCATTATGACACCCTGCTGAACGTGGTGACACTGGGTTTTTACCACAGGTTCATCCGGAAGGCGATCGCAGCCATGCAGATCCGTGGCGATGAGCAGATCCTCGACCTGGGATGCGGCACCGGCCGGAACGCCTGCCTGATGTATGAATACCTGACGGAAGGAGCGGTGACCGGTCTGGATATCTCGGAGGTCATGGAGAAACAGTTCCGGGAAAAATGCAGGGACCGGCACGACGCTGAATTCATACGGCAACGCATCGACATCCCTTTCGATCTGGGAAAGAAATTCGACAAGGTTTTCATCAGTTTTGTGTTGCACGGCTTTCCGCAGGAGGTGCGGGAGGTGGTGATCCGCAATGCTTTCGATCACCTGAAAGAAGGGGGCACTTTTCATATCCTCGACTACGGTGAGTTCGATCTGGAGAAAACACCCTTTTATATACGCATCCCTTTTAAAAAGATCGAGTGCAAGTATGCATTCGACTATATCGCCCGTGACTGGAAGGAGATCCTGCGGGGAGCGGGATTTACCTCTTTTGAGGAGAAGAAGTTCGGCGGCCGCTATGCCCGGCTGCTGACAGCGAGGAAAGGAAGCTCCCCGTCCGAACGGACGTTCGTCCGGGCGGAGAAGCTTGAAGGTTGAAGCTCGAATAACTGAGAACTGGGAACTATGAACTGAGAACTATGAACTCTGAACTGTGAACCGTCATGCCAAAAACAGAACCTTTTGACAAGCACCTCGACCTGTACGAAGACTGGTTCGTGCAGAACCGCTATGTGTATGAGTCGGAGCTGGCAGCGATCCGGGCCCTGTTGCCCGTGGAGGGAGAAGGGGTTGAGATCGGTGTGGGGAGCGGTCTGTTCGCTGCCCCGCTGGGGATCGGCACGGGAGTGGAGCCCTCGGAGGTCATGGCAGCCAAAGCCCGCGAGCGGGGCATCCGTGTGATCCCTGGTGTGGCAGAGGATCTTCCCTTGGAAGATGCTTCTTTCGACTATGCCCTGATGGTGACGACCATCTGCTTTGTGGATGATGTGGAGCGTTCGCTGCAGGAGACCGCCCGCATCCTGAAAAAGGGGGGTGTGTTCATCCTGGCTTTTGTGGACAAGGAGAGCCCTGTGGGCAGGATCTACCAGGCTATGAAAGAGGAAAGCCTTTTTTACCGGCCGGCCACATTTTTCTCTACCGAAGAGTTGTTGCAGGCACTGGCAAAGGCAGGACTGAAAAAAGAG
>JALVJE010000218.1 GCA_027028505.1 Bacteroidales bacterium | reverse complement strand
CATGTCAACGACAGCGGCTTCTGGCTGGTGGGTAAATACCTCGGCATGGACGAGAAACAGACCCTGCGCTCCTGGACCGTCATGGAAACGATCATCGCCCTCTCCGGACTCCTGCTCACCCTGGGCGTGAAGATGGTGATTTAGAAGCTCGATGCTCGAACCACCAACTATGAACTATGATCCATTAACCCGATACTCGCAACTCGATACTCGATACTAATAACTCTGAACTCTCTTCAGCACACATTTCAACGATCCTACCGGCAGGCGGGCGGTGACCTTCACGGGCAGGAGCCGCTCATCGGCCGTGACCCAGATCTGCAGTTGCTGCTCATCGGTGAAGGTACGGTTGTCTGTGGTGTCGGGGACAAAGCGGTAACAGAGCTGTTTGCCGTAAAGCGTCCGGATCGTCTCCCGACCGGCATATTTCAGCCGCACATCAAAGTATTTCCCATCAAAAAAGAGCGGGAGGTGCAGGACCCGTCCCCCGCCCTCTCCGGTAAGAGCCTCCGGCAGCAGCCGCCGGGCCTGGTAAAAAGCCGACAGCACATCGAAGAGACGTTGCCGGCAGAGGTGATCGCCCGAACGCGAGCTGCGCACCCGGCGGTTGTCATCCAGGAAAAGAAGGGTCTCCTGCAATACTTTCTTCCCCTGCTCCACATGCCGGACGGTCCTGACCGGATATCCGTCCGTGCGGCGAAAGAACGACTCATAACGGTCGTGAACAGGTGAGAAAAAAGCAAAGATGCCGGTGGTATGTGCTTCCGCCTGCACATAGAGCAGGGTGCTGTCCTGCAGGTCCTCCGTAAAATACATGCTCCCCTCGCCCCCTTTGATCCATCCGTAGGAGAGATCGAAAAAAAGGTGCTCTCCCACCGGCCACGATGCAGGGGGCTGTCCCTCTGCGGTAGGAACGCATAGCAGGATCCAGGCGAAAAGTATGACAAGTACGCGAAGCATCCCCTATCTTTTTTTATCCTTGCCCTCGGCGAAATAGGTTTTTACGGCCCGCTTCACATGGGGTGCCAGCAGCAGGGCTGAGACCATGGTGGGTATGGACATGAGGGCAAAGGAACCGGAGATGAGGCTCTCCACGGCGGTGAGAGAGGCGATGGCAGCGATGAGGATGGTGATCACATAAAAGACGGTGTAGGCCTTGTGGGCCGAAGGTCCTGCCAGGAAAGCAGAGCATTTGCCACCGTAGTAGGCGTAAGAGAACATGGTGGAGAGCGCGAAGATGACCACCGTGAGCATCAGGATGTATTTCCCTGCCACGGGGATGGCTTCATTAAAAGCCCGCACGGTGAGGGAGATACCGTTCTCATCGCCGGTCTTCCATACGTCGGTCACCAGGATGGCCAGGGCCGTGAGGGTACAGACCACCAGCGTGTCGATGGCGGGTCCCAGCATGGCCACCAGTCCTTCGCGCACGGGCTCATTGGTTTTGGCGGCGCCGTGGGCCATGGGTGCCGTGCCGATGCCGGCCTCGTTGGAGAAAGCAGCCCGCCGTGCTCCCAGGACGATCAGGCCCCCCAGAGCTCCCCCCAGCGCCGGATGACCATGGTAGTTGGCCGCCGTAAAAGCATTGGTGAAGATCATCCCCAGGTACTCCGGCACCCGGTCGTAGTGGATCAGCAGGATGGCCAGCACGGAAACAAAATAGAGCACCACCATCAGAGGCACCAGCCGCGAGGTGACGGCAGCGATGCGCCGGATGCCGCCGAAGATGACGATACCTACCAGAACCGTGAGCACCAGTCCCGTAATGAATCGGTTGATAAAAGGATGCCCGCCGGCGGCAGCCTGCGCCGGGAAGAGCACGTCGTTGAGGATGGCCGTAAGCTGATTGGCCTGGAAGATCGGCAGACTGCCGAAGAGACCGGCCAGGCTGAAAAAGACCGCCAGAGGCCACCATTTTTTGCCCAGACCCTCGGTGATTACATACATGGGTCCTCCCTGCAGCTCACCGTTGCGGTCGCGGCCGCGGAACATCACCGCCAGGGTGGCCGTGAAGAACTTGGTGGCCATGCCCACCACCGCCGTGACCCACATCCAGAAGATCGCGCCGGGACCGCCCAGCGCTATGGCGATGGCCACACCGCTGATGTTGCCCATACCTACCGTGGCAGCCAGGGCCGTTGAGAGGGCCTGAAAATGACTGATCTGACCGGGATCGTTGGGATCGTCATACTTGCCCCGCAGCACTTCGATCGCATGTCCGATGTGCCGGAAAGGTACAAAGCCCGAATAGAGCAGAAAGAAAAAACCCCCTCCCAGAAGCAATACCAGCAGAGGCATGCCCCAGATCCAGTCTGCAAAACCGATGATCGCCTGCTCCAGATCGCTCATAAAAAAGTTTTGAATTACGAATTCTGAGTTACGGGTTGGAAGATCCTGAATTCAACCTGCTATCAGTAAAGTATTTTAAATATCAGATAAATAATCAGTTACAATGTATCTACGTAGTGAGCTACGTAGTTACCTACGTAGTTGTAGATTTTTATGTAATTGAAATACTGCATATTACAGAAGAATAAGAATAAAACTTAATTTCTACTTTTTACAAACTAATTATCACCACCTCTATAACACCCTGTTCCACACTTATTCATAAATCATAAATCAAAAATCATAAATCAAAATTCCATATTCCTCATTTCCGGTTTCC
>JALVJE010000217.1 GCA_027028505.1 Bacteroidales bacterium | reverse complement strand
CCCTTCAGGGGGTCAGGGGGGCGGGGCAGGCTATATAATGTATTACTTACCCTCCTCACTCTTCGCTTTGCAGACCGTGGAACTGTTGCAGGTAGGCCCGGGCCGCCCCTTTCAGTTCCCGGTACCATTCCCGGCCAAAACGCCGGGTAAGGGCCTCCTCCAGAAACTCATATACCCGCACGTTCTTCTTCCTGCCCAGTTCAAGGGCAGGCCGGCAGTCTTTCCAGAACTCGAAATTGACCGCAGTGAAATCCTCATACTCCCGCAGCCGCACCGGGAACAGATGACAGGAGACCGGCTTGCGGAAAGGGATCTTTTTCTTTTGCCACGCCGTCTCTATGGCACATTTGTAGATACCGTCCCGGTCGCGGAAAGCATAGGCACACTCTTTCCCATGGATGAGGGGCGTGACCAGGTCGCCGTCACTGTCGATCACCGAGGTGCCCTGTGCCTCCACGGCCTGCCGGCCGGCCTCCTGCATAAAACCCTTGTACTTATCGTACAGCAGCTCCAGCTGCTCTGCCTCCTCCTGCTCCAAAGGAGCACCGGAATCCCCGTGGACACAACAGATCCCCCTGCACTTCTGCAGATCGCAGACAAAGTGCTTCTCGATCACATCGAGACTGACAAGGGTATGCTGGATCTTTAACAAAATGAGTTGCGAGTTAGGAGTATTGAGTATCGAGTTATGAGTATCGGGTTTCGGGTTGCGAGTATCGAGTTAGTAGTTCAAAGTTCAAAGTTCAAAGTTCAAAGTTCAGAGTTCTCAGTTCTCAGTTCTCAGTTATTCAAGCTTCGAGCTTCACCAACGGTTTCCCCGTCATCTCCTCCGGCTGGGGCATGCCCATGAGCTTCAGGAGGGTGGGGGCCACATCGGCCAGGATGCCTTTCTCCACACTTTTCACGCGGTCGGAGACCACGATGATGGGCACGGGGTTGAGCGAGTGGGCCGTATTGGGCGTACCGTCGGGGTTGACTGCATAGTCGGCATTGCCGTGGTCGGCGATGATCACCACCTCATAGCCGTGGGCCGTGGCAGCATCCACCACCTCCCCCACACACTCGTCCACCGCTTTCACCGCTTTCACGATGGCCTCATACACGCCGGTATGTCCTACCATATCGCCGTTGGCAAAGTTGAGCACCACCAGCGAGGCCTCCTCCTTTGCCAGCTCCTGCACGATGGCATCCTTCACCTCATAGGCGCTCATCTCAGGCTTCAGGTCGTAGGTGGCCACCTTGGGCGAAGGGATCAGGATACGTTTCTCGCCGGGGAACTCCTCCTCCCGACCGCCGGAAAAGAAAAAGGTCACATGGGCATACTTCTCCGTCTCGGCGATACGGATCTGCTTCATCCCGGCTTTTGAGACCAGTTCACCCAGCGTATTCTGCACATTCTCCTTATCATAGATGATATGGATCCCTTTGAAAGAGTCATCGTACCGCGTCATGGTAAGGTAGTGCAAGGGGATCGTGTGCATGCCGTGCTCCGGCATGTCCTGCTGCGTGAGGGCGATGGTGATCTCCCGTAGCCTGTCGGTGCGGAAGTTGAAGCAGACCATCACATCACCTTCCTGAATGGTCCCCACGGGCTCTCCTTTTTTATTGACGTGGATGATAGGTTTGATGAACTCGTCGGTCACCCCCTCGTCGTAAGAGTCCTGCATGGCTTTCAGCAGGTCGGTGGCGGGAGTGCCTTTGCCATAGACCATGGCATCGTATCCCACCTTCACCCGTTCCCACCGTTTGTCCCGGTCCATGGTGTAATAACGCCCCGTGATGGTGGCCACCTGCCCGTTGGAGTGTTCCAGATGTTCCAGCAGATTCTTCATGTAGCCGATGCCGCTGCGCGGGTCGGTGTCGCGGCCGTCGGTGAGAGCATGGACATAGACCCTTGGCAGACCGTAATCGCCGGTCATGTCACACAACTTATACAGATGTTTATCGAGGGAGTGGACACCGCCGTCGGAGACCAGTCCCAGGAAATGCACCGCCTTATCGTTGTCGCGGGCATAGCGGAATGCCTCTGTCAGCACCGGGTTTTGCTCAATGCTGCCGTCGGCGATGGCTTTGTTGATCTTTACCAGATCCTGATAAACGATGCGGCCGGCACCGATGTTGAGATGCCCCACCTCCGAGTTGCCCATCTGCCCTTCCGGAAGCCCCACGTTCTCCCCCGAAGTGTACAGGATGGCATGCGGGTATTTTTCCTTTAGCCGGTCTATATTGGGTGTGGGAGTGTTCCAGATCACATCCGCTTTCGAATGATCCCCCTCGCCCCATCCGTCCAGGATCATCAGCATTACTTTTCTTTTTTCTTCCATTTTATTATTTCGTTTAAGCATTCAACATGGTTCAAAGATCTGTTCGTCCCGGCATCCTCCGAATATTTTTCACCGGGAACCAGACAGGTTTCTTTCGCACTTCACAGGCAATGACCACCTCCTCCCCCGCATAAGCTTCCGGCAACCCGGCGGAGGCAGCAGAAGGATTTTCCCCGTTTTCATACCGCGAAGCCCGCAGCAGGAGAGTGTCCCCCTTCTCAAAACCCTCCACCGGGGTCCCGGAAGAAGGATCCAGCACCTTTACTTCACAAGGGACATTATCTATGAATATTTTATCGATCGCTAAAATATTCGAATTTTTCCTGACCACTACAGTCACATCGTATTGCGTCACCACAGGGGTTTCTTTCCGCCCGGGCA
>JALVJE010000216.1 GCA_027028505.1 Bacteroidales bacterium | reverse complement strand
CACCCGCCCGGATCAGCAACATATTGCCGCCGATGGCACGTATGGCCTCCTCCGACAGGTTGGCCACCTGCAGGCTGTGCTGGAAGGTGCCGGGTGCTTTCTCGGCCAGTTCGCGCAACAACGGCTGGTTGGTATCGGCCAACTCCACCAGGGAGGCATCGGAGAGGAACCCGAAGGTCTTCTCAAAGATATAGATCAGCGGATAAGATAACAACACCAGGAAAGCATTGCCGGCAAACCACATGTAGTTGACCCAGTTGATATTCTTCAGGCTTCCCTCCTGGATCATGGTATAACCCAGATACACGATACCGTAGCTGAGGAAGACCATCACCGAAGCCATGATGAACTTGTTGCGCCGGTATATGTTTGTTAGGGAGATGATCGCCATGATCCCGGCGATGAAATTCATATAGAGGAACTCGAAAGAGTTGGGAGCCATGAAGCCCACGAGCAACAGCAGGATCATATAGATGAAGAGCGCCAGCCGGGCATCGTAGAACGTCCGGATAATGATAGGCACGATCACCAGCGGCACCAGGAAATAGCTGAGGCTGTTGCTGGAGAGGATCCAGCGTGAAAGGGCCACGAACAGGACGATGATGAAAAAGATGAACAGCATGTCCTTGTTGCGGGCAAAGACATACGTCCGGTAGTACATCAGAAATAGGAACAGGATCAGGAAAGTGATGGCGATCAGTAATACCTGTCCTCCCAGGATAAGGAAGAAGTTGGCCGAAGCTCCCAGCCGTTTCTCATACTCTGTCTTCAGCGACTCGAGGATCTGGTAGGTATGGGCATTGACGATCTCGCCCCTGGAGATGATCCGCTCGCCATGCTGCACCATGCCGCGGGTCAGGGAGACCCCGGCGGCCATACTCTCTTTCACTTTCCGGGAGGTTTCGGGGTCATAGGTAAGGTTCGGCTCCACAAAATCGTTCAGACCCAGCGAATAAACGAATCCCCGCAGGGCAGCCGTATCCACACTGCCCACAGGGATATGCCGTACCTGCTCCTTCAGGTACTCATATGCGCTTTTCAGGGTGTATACGGAAGCCGTATCGGTCTGCTCCGCCACATTGCCCCGCATGACCACAATGGTCGAGGAAGGGTTACTGTCACGCCGGAAAGCATCCGAAACCTCTACGATGCCATGGTCGTACAGATGCCTTAGCAAACGGGCCGTACCGGCCAGGATCCGCGCTTTCTGCTGCAGCACTCTTTTCACTTTCCAGGGCACCGGCGAATCCTCTCCCTGCAGATGATAGGTCCTGGTAATATAATCGTTCCACTTCTTTTCGAACGCCTTCGCATAAGCTGCGAGCTGCTTCCGGCCAATGGTGGTGTCCAGCCTGAAATAGGGTTTGAAATCCTTCAGGATACTGTCTTTCTCGGCCTGCAACTCAGCCTGCGTCTTATATACCGGAAAATCATAAGGAGCATACAGGTCTTCATGGAGCCAGGGTTTCCCCTTCTGGAACTCATACCGGAACTTTCCTTCCCGCGGGAAGATATAGACCACCAGAGCAATGGTGACCAGCAACATCAGGATCCGGAGGATGCCCGTGGTATTCCTTTGTAGGTAATCCAGTATTTTTTTCATGAACAACTGAAAAAATAGAATATGCAAATTTAGACAAATAATCCATATAGGAGAGAAGATATTTTTGGGATCAGCACGGAGGAAAGGGAAAAATGGCTAAATTTGAATGTCGATCGATGAATGATGAATGACGAACGATAATTTTTGATTTCTGATTTCTGAATTTCGAGCATCGAGCTTCAAGCTTCAAGCTTCGAATAAAAGGCTTCACGCAGAGAACGCAAAGATCTACGCAATGAGCGCAAAGGAAAGAATAGTTAATGAATTTTGGATTTTGTGCTTTGAGCTTTAAACGAATGTGTTTATGAAAAAATACGGTATCATAGATATGAGTGTTGTGCCGGTACGGAAGGAGCCTTCCCACCGGTCGGAGATGGTCACCGAGTTGGTGTTTGGGGATACTTTCACGGTCATCGACCAGGTGATGCACTGGTACAAGGTCAAAGGATGGTGGGACGGCTACGAGGGCTGGCTGGATGAGCCGTATGTTACCTTTATCACCAAAGAGAGATATAAGGCATTGCAGGCCGCGCCGCTTTATATCCTGGACAAGAAGACCCTGGCCGTAACGCCGGGGCCGGAAGCCGAGACGATCTGGGTCCCTGAAGGTGCGCGGTTGCCGGAGTGGGACGAACGGCAGCACACCTGCCATGTGGGCGGGAGGGTCTTCACCCTTCCCGGCACCGATGTGAGTGTATGGAGAAAAAGGGGACGCAACCATCTCGTCAGCTACGCGCAGCGTTTCATCGGCGTTCCTTATCTGTGGGGAGGTACGACGTCGTGCGGTTTCGACTGTTCGGGCTTCACGCAGACCGTCTTCCGGGTGTGCGGATACCGCCTGCCCCGGGATGCCTCCCAGCAGGCAAAAACCGGAAAAGATCTAGCTTTTGTGGAGGAAGCCCGGCCGGGTGATCTGGCTTTCTTCGGCGACGAGGAAGACAAGATCACGCATGTGGGCATCGTCCTGGGCGACGGTCGCATACTCCACGAATCGGGCGATGTACACATCGATAAACTGGACCAGGAAGGCATCTTCAACCTGGAAGAGAAGATCTACACCCATACCCTGCGACTCATTAAAGACCCTTTCCATGAATAATCCCGCCGACAGTCTGAGCATTCAGGATATTAAGGGGGTGTTCGACTCTCTGGGATATATCCTGCTTTTCATCTCCCTGCTGGTAGTGGTGTATGTGTTCATGCGCATACAGCAGCGGCGGCGTCTGGACCGTATTCGCAGGCAACACCGTCAGAAAAGACTTCTGTGATGAGCTACACTTACCGCTATCCCCGTCCGGCAATGACCGCCGACACCATCGTATTGTGCAGCAGGGAGGGGGAATGGTACGTGCTGCTCATACAGCGGGCCCGGGAACCTTTCAAAGGGAAATGGGCCCTGCCGGGAGGCTTTATGGAAGAGGACGAAAGACTGGAGGAGACGGCCCGCCGGGAGTTGCAGGAAGAAACAGGTATCGTGGCGGAAAAGATGGAGTTTGCCGGGATCTTCGACCGGCCCGACCGCGATCCGCGGGGCCGCACCGTCACAGCGGTCTATGTAACCAATACCGAAGAATGCAGCGACCCCCATGCCGGCGATGACGCCTCACACGCCGCCTGGCACCCTCTGGACAAACTGCCACCGCTGGCCTTTGATCACGAAGAGATCATAAACAGTATACTGGGAAGGACGAAGGATGCTCGATGAAGGATGAACGATGATCCCCGCCCGCCCGCCTGAACGAATTCATTCGGGCAGGGACGACCGTCCGGTCGGACGGGGATGATCGACGAATGACGAAGGTCGAAGGTCGAAAAGTGGGAAGAGTGGGAAGAGTCAGCAATGAGCTATGAGAGATGAGAGATGAGAGATGAGAGATGAGAAATGAGCGATGAGAAATGAGCGATGAGCTCCGCCTTCGCTATCCTTCGGTACGCCTGCGGCTACTCAGGAACCGTCCTTCGGTACGCCTGCGGCTACTCAGGAACCGTCCTTCGGTACGCCTGCGGCTACTCAGGAACCGGCTACGGCGGACGAAGGATAAAGAGATAATGCGAGAAGACCCTGTTTCTCTGGAATCGATGAATGATGATCGATGAACGACGATCGGTAAATGATCTATTTTTTCATCATTCGTCGTTCGACATTCGTCATTCATCGTTCTAAACGATCATCCCCGCCCCTACCGTATTGTTGGTGGCCTCGTCAATGAGGATCAGGCTGCCGGTGATACGGTTGGTACGGTAAGAATCATAAAAGAGGGGCTTGGTCGTCTTCAACCGAACCTTGGCGATCTCATTCAGACCCAAAGACTTGTCATCATATATCTTATCGAGGGTATTGATATCGATCTTGTACTCCACGTCGGTGACGATGCAGCGCAGATCATTGGTCGTATGCTTGAGGTAATATTTACCGCCCAGGCGCAGGGGTGTTTCACTGAGCCAGCAGAGCATGGTCTCCACTTCATCCCCCGACTGCGGGGACTTGTTCTCGCCGACGATCATGTCGCCACGGCTTATGTCCAGGTCATCCTCAAGGGTGATCAGCACCGACATGGGGGCAAAAGCCTTGTCAAGTTGCTGTTCCATCATCTCGATGGTCTTAACACGGGTAGAGAGTCCTGACGGCAGCACCTGTACTTTGTCTCCGGGTTTGAAGACGCCGCTGGCGATCCTGCCGGCATATCCCCGGAAATCATGGTATTTATCGCTCTGGGGACGGATGACATACTGCACGGGGAAACGCATGATGGTATGGTTCCAGTCGCTGCCGATGTGGATGGTCTCCAGCAGATACAGCAATGTAGGACCTTCATACCAGGGCATATTCTTCGACCTGTCCACTACATTATCCCCGTATTTGGCGCTGATGGGCACAAAACGGACATCTTTGATCTCCAGCTTGCCGGCCAGCTTGCGGAACTGGGCTTTGATATCCTCGAACACCTTCTCATCATATCCCACCAGGTCCATTTTGTTCACCGTCACAATGAGGTGGGGGATCTGCAGGAGTGAGGCGATGTAAGAATGGCGTATGGTCTGCTCCAGCACCCCGTGACGGGCGTCCACCAGGATAACCGCCACATTGGCTGTGGAGGCGCCTGTGACCATATTGCGGGTATACTGCACATGACCGGGAGTATCGGCAATGATGAATTTTCTTTTGGGGGTGGCGAAATAGCGGTAAGCCACGTCGATGGTGATGCCCTGTTCCCGCTCGGCCCGCAGGCCGTCGGTGAGGAGCGCCAGGTTGACCTCTTCGGCGCCGGCACGTTCACTGGCACGTTCAATGGCTTCCATCTGGTCCTCAAAGATGGCTTTGCTGTCATACAACAACCGGCCGATGAGGGTGCTCTTGCCATCGTCCACGCTGCCGGCCGTGGTGAACCGGAGCAGTTCCATATTCAAATATCCGTCGATCAGATCAGACATAGTAGTTCAGAGTTCAGAGTTCAAAGTTCAAAGTTCAAAGTTCAGAGTTAGTAGTATCGAGTTGCGAGTATCGAGTTTTGAGTTCAGAGTGCCGGGTTACAGATCTATTGTAGAGACAAGGCATGCCTTGTCCTTACGTAGAGACAAGGCAATGCCTTGTCCTTACAGTATAATAGTCATTCATGTAGTTATCAATTTCATACATCATTATTCCCCCTTTCCTTGTTCATCGTTCGTCATTCATCATTCAACCTTCCTAAAAGTATCCTTCTTTCTTCCGGTCTTCCATAGCGGCGTCGGAGCGTTTGTCGTCGGCGCGGCCTCCCCGTTCGGTAGTGCGTGTGGCAGCGACCTCTTTGATGATATCCAGCACCGTATTGGCTTCGGAGAGGGTGAGGCCGGTATTGGTGATGTCGCCGATGGTACGGCAGCGCACCTTTTTCACCACGGGGGTCTCCCCTTTCTTCAGCTCCATGAAAGGGGCCGTGGCCAGCCAAACACCATCGCGCAGGAAAACTTCCCGTTCGTGCGTAAAATAGAGTTTCGGGATCTCAATATTTTCCATGTAGATATACTGCCACACATCCATCTCGGTCCAGTTGCTCAGGGGGAAAACACGGAAGTGCTCGCCCATTTTCTTCCGGCCGTTGAAGAGGTTCCACAGCTCAGGGCGCTGGTTCTTGGGGTCCCATTGACCGAAGACATCGCGGTGTGAGAAGAAACGTTCCTTGGCCCTGGCTTTCTCCTCATCGCGGCGACCTCCTCCCATGGCGGCATCGAACTTGAATTCTTCGATGGCATCCAGCAGGGTGACCGTCTGCAACACATTGCGGGAGGCTCCGGGGCCGGTCTCTTCCACTACCTTCCCGGCATCGATGGTGTCCTGGACGTAACGGACGATGCATTTGGCTCCCGTTTTTTCCATCAGCCTGTCGCGGAACTCCAGGGTCTCGGGAAAGTTGTGCCCCGTATCTATATGCAACAGAGGGAAAGGCACTTTGGCCGGCCAGAATGCTTTCCGGGCCAGATGGAACATAACGATGGAGTCTTTACCGCCGGAAAAAAGAAGCACCGGCCGCTCAAACTGCGCCGCCACTTCGCGGATGACATAAATAGACTCGGATTCCAGTTCCCGGAGATGATTCAAATGGTACCCGTTCATAAGCAGAAAAGTATTTTGAGTTGCAAAATTAACCCAAATTCTGCAATAGAAAAATAAAAATATCCCTCACGCTCATGAGGACGGGTATCACCGGGGGATAAAAGGTCAATTCTTCTTCAGACGGATGGTGCAGCTTTCGTTGGGTTTGGAGAAATCAGTTGACCAGTACAACTCATAATTGATGACCAGGGAGTCGTTACAACCGCACCAAGTACCCTCACCGCCGGTCCAGTAATGGTTCTTCCCGGGCATCGTCTCTCCCTGGTAGTCGTTCTCGATCAACACCTTACCCCTCAACAGGTTGATATACAACAGCACATCACCTTCGTTGCCTTCATCCTTCACGAACCTTTCTCCCCAGGCATTGAATACCTGCTTAAGGAAAGGCGGTTCATATACCCCCCCCGAGTCGTTGGGCTGGGAGACAGCCTTCACACGAAGCACATTACCGGTATGCAGGGTATCGATCTCAATGTTCAGCACCAGTGAAGTATCACTGTCGCCGGTTTCCGAGCCGCTCCAGGTACCTACAAAGTCGCTGAGTTGCCAGGGACAGAACTTATGAAGGGTGATATGCAGCGAGTCGGGCTCGGAGACATGTCCCGTAGTGGAGGTCTCCACACATACCAGCCATGCCGCAGTATCCACCGATGACTGATGCCAGGTGACCATGACCACATTGGGATAGTCGGGGTCTGGAACCTCCACATCTGCCGGCCAGCCGACGGGGGTGAACTGGTATTTCGATCCGGCGCGGAAAGCTACTTTATACTCCAGAGGTTCCAGACCGGAGGCCGCTACATCCTGAGGCCCCCGGAAATCGATAACGACCGGGATGATATCCTTGGGCCCGTCGTCTTTCTTCTTTTTTTTACAGGCAACCGAACCGAAAAGCAGACCCAATACAAGCCCTAACCAGATAATCTTTCTCATCACAATATCTTTTGAGTATATGATCTTTTCAGAAGGATACAAAGGTATAACAAAATATATGCCACCCACAAAAAAAGAGCCGGCAAATTATGATACTCCCCAAAATCAGGACCAAGGGTTATTTGTAATATACCAGGACATCGTTTACATTTGTTTAATTGAGTAAAATATCAGTACCTCGTTTACAAAGTACTAAAATATCAGATTATACATTACGCAAAATAATATTTTTGCCTCCCTTAGGGAGGCGCCGTTTCTAAGCAAAGCAAAATATCACAAGTTCATTGACATATTGATTTATTAGTCAACAGACATAGCAAAGGGAAATACATGATGTAATAAACCGTCCTGCTTTACCAAAAGGACATGTTGCTCTATAACGATCTCAGCTACAACATAGCTATAGACTAATTCTTTCTTTAACCCAGATTCCGCATTAAAGATAAGAGTAAAAAAGGAAAGCATTGATAATCACGGTATATAAACGGATTAAATTGGTAAGAAAAACATGAAAAAAAACCATACTTGCAACTGTATTGCATTGATTATTATATCTTTATGAATATAATATTCTAATGCGTAGCATTAGAGCCAATAGAGTCATTATGTTGTGATATACAAATAGATACAGTTGCAAAAAAGAGATGGAATTGAAAATTGATTTTATAGACAAAGAGATCACTCCGTGGGGAGGGATGGCTCTGCTGAAGAATATGATGG
>JALVJE010000215.1:545-22362 GCA_027028505.1 Bacteroidales bacterium | reverse complement strand
CTAAATGAATATCGAACACAGAATAACGAACACCGAATGAAGAAGTGGAGAGCCGGATAAATTTTACCTGTGTGCGATGGGTTTCCCCTTTCATTGGGCACCGAAGCCACGGCGAAGGCAACAGGGGACCGAGGGGGCGCGAAGGGTAAAAGGCGTCATAATTAAGTTGACATGTCACCAGGCCCATGGAAAGATCCATCCAACCCTCACTCCCTCCCCAGGGGAGGGATGGGGTGGGGGTACAATGGGCACGCCCCCTTCCATCTACTTGATCTACAGATGATCAGGCCTTCTTCGTGCTCTTGGCACCCTTAGTGGCGGAAGTTTTCTTTTTGGCAGTGGTGCTTTTGGCAGATGTTTTTTTCGTGGCTGTCTTTTTCGTTTTGGAAGCTTTCTCCAGCTTCTCCAGCCGTTTCTCCAGCTTCTCCAGCTCTTCTTTTTTCACCAGTCCGGCGCTGTCGATAGCTTTTTGCACAGCCTCGTCGA
This sequence comes from Bacteroidales bacterium, assembly GCA_027028505.1. Lineage (GTDB taxonomy): Bacteria > Bacteroidota > Bacteroidia > Bacteroidales > VadinHA17 > DRPN01. The sequence goes on along the minus strand of JALVJE010000215.1, from coordinate 21,876 downwards.
TCTTTTTCTGCAGATCGTTTTTCATATCTTCCGCTTTGGCCTTCATATCTTCAATGAACCTCTGGGCATCCTTCCCGGTAAGCTTGGCCTCTTCCGCTGCCTTTTTGGCATACTCCTCGATCTTCTCTTTGGTGAGCAGACCGAGTCCTATACCCGCCTCAATACCTTTCTTAAACAGATCACGCATAATAAATCCTCCTTATATTTTGGTTTTCCGGTCGATCTAGGGCAATCATCGTACCAAAGAAGAATAACAGGCATTTTGTCGGGTGAACGGTCAGATACCGATGATCCTGATCTCTGTCCTGCGGTTGGCAGCCCGGCCCTCCTCCGTGGCGTTGGAGCTGACAGGCCGCGTCTCACCATATCCTTTATAGGTAAGCCTGCTCTTGTTGATACCATGGTCGATAAGATACTGATACACCACGCGGGCCCTCTGTTTCGACAGCTCCATGTTATACTGATTGCTGCCCTTGCTGTCTGTATGCCCGCCGATCTCGATGCGCAGGCCCGGATTTTTTACCAGCAGGTCACGCAGGTACTCCAGCTCGGAGATACTCTCCGGTTTCAGCTCATAGGAATCGAACTCAAAGAAGATATTCTTCAGGACCATCACCTCTCCCACACGGATCGGCTTCAGAGGCACATCCTTGATGTAAGGTTTCTCGATGCGGTGAACCCCTTTCAGCGGGAAATGATCGGAATAAAAGAGATAGCCGTCGCGTGAGACGTTCAGGGCATAATCGCGGTTGGTGGGGATACACACCAGGAAATACCCGTCTTTCCCCGACATGGCATCCATGACCACCTCGTTTTTCTGCAGATCGACCAGCAGGATGTGGGCCCGCAACGGCCGTTTGTTGACCGCATCATACACCTTCCCTTTCATGTAAGTGACAAAATGGGGTCGTATGCTGTCATACAGCATGAAAGAGTAGATGTCTTTCCCGCGCCCCTCCTCCCTGTCGGTGGAGAAATAACCCTTGTCCCCTTCGGCATTGACAAAAAGACCTATCTCATCATTGTAGGTATTGATGGGATATCCCAGGTTCATCGGCTCCGACCATGTGCTGTCAGCCTGTTTGCGGGAGATATAAAGATCGAACCCTCCGTAGCCGGGATGTCCGTCAGAGGAGAAATAAAGGGTCTGGTCGTCATTGTGGATAAATGGCGACATCTCGTTGCCGGGGGTGTTGATCTTACTGCCGGCATTGACAGGAACGCTCCACCGACCGTTCTCAAAGCGGCTGTACCAGATATCCATATTACCCTGTCCTCCCGGGCGGTTGCTCACGAACCAGAGGGTCTTGCCGTCGGCCGATATGGAGGGCTGTGCCTCCCAGCTACGGCTGTCCACAGGTGGTCCCACATTGGCGGGGTTGGACCAGCCGCTGTGCAGCTTGTCGGAACGGTAGATATCACAACGCCCCATACCGTCAGGGCGGTTACAGGCCGTGAAGAACATCACCTTGCCATCTGCCGAGAGGCTCTGCGCCCCCTCGTTCAGACGCGAGTTGATAGGCTCTCCCAGAGGCTGCCGCCTGACCCATCCCGTATCGGTCATGTGGGAGATATAAAAATCTTCCTGATAGTCCTGCTGCTCAAAATCCCGCATGCGCAGATAGCGCCCCGGCACCAGCACGGTGAAGACGATCGTCTGCTCGTCGGCCGTGAGCGAAGGCCAGTACTCATCCAGGGGCGAGTTGATGGAAGGTCCCAGGTTGACGGGATCAAAAGGCACCGGATGTTGTATGCCCCTGATGGCAAAACGGCAGTTGCGTATGTCCCGGTCCGCCTTCTTGACCACACGCTGGTCTTTGTTCTTGTATTCCAGAAAAGCCTCCAGGTGCTTCAGTGCCTCCTCATACCTGCCCAGACGGAACTCCAGTCGCCCCAGGTTGTACATGGCATTGGGAAAAAAGGTGGAGTCGATGCGCAAGACAGCCTTGTACGATTCAATGGCCTTGTCCCGCTCTTTAATATCGGAATAGATCTCTGCCCGCAGCAACTGGGCCTCCAGGAAATTGGGATCCAGGGCCACCGCCTTGTCGATGCTCTCCGCCGCCAGCTGATATTTCATCAGAAAATAGGTCTCCCGCGCATCGTTGAAATATTTCACCGCCTTACCCGATGTGGTGTGGAGCGCCTGGGCGCCGGCAGGAACCATCCCGACAAGATGCCAGAGGAAAAGGAATAAAAAAATATGGGCCGGCCGGAAACGCATCTCTGAAAATTTATCCCTAAAAATAAATAAATTTTCCTTACTATCGCAAAATCAGGGTATTCCCATGTATTTATGGGTCTGCAGGGAGATACGCCACACAGGATGCTTTTTGATATATTCGATGATCACGGGCAGGATCTCACGTCGGCGGCTCCACTCCGGCTGCAGAAAAAGATGGCATCCCGGCTCCACTTTCCCGGCATTCTCTTCGGCCCAGACCAGATCCTCTGCCGTCTCAACGATCACCTTCAGCTCATCGGCCTTTCCGTAGATCGCCGGCAGAGGCGGCTTGTCCTGCTTGGGGGAGAGACAGATCCAGTCGAAGACACCCCGCAGGGGATGTGCCCCCGAGGTCTCCAGGTAGATGGTGAATCCCTCCTCTTTCAGCAGGGAGGTCAGCAGGGTCAGGTTGTACATCAACGGCTCACCGCCGGTGATGACGATATCTTTCACACCGGCCCCGCGGGCTTTCTCCACGATCGCCTCCGCCGCCACAGGAGGGAAAAGGTCGGGGTTCCAGGAGAGCTTCGTATCACACCAGTGGCAGCCTATATCACATCCTCCCAGACGGATGAAATACGCCGCTTTGCCGGTGTGGTACCCCTCGCCCTGGAGGGTGTAGAACTGCTCCACCAGGGGAAGGATCTTCCCGGCATCCATCTCCCGCTGCTCTTTTTCGGATAATGCCATGTGTTTGGTGATAAAACCGTGCAAAAGTAGTAATTTTGAGAGATTCTAATCTGTAAAAGAAAAAGATATGTTCCGCAAAGATCTTCTCCGTAATTTTCTGTTGATGAGCACGACCGGCCTGGCTCTATGGCTGGCGGCCGCCTCCTGTTCCTCCGATCACAACAAAAAAGGCAAATGGGTGGCCGAAGCGCCTGCCGACACCCTCTTCACCCGTATCGATACGGCCGGCGTCACGGTGATCCCCAACGGACGCCTGATCACGCCGGCAGGAAGGTCGTACCGCGTGGCTCCCCATCCTTTCGGACTCATCCTCAGCCGCGACGGCAGCATGGCCGTCACCGCCAACTCGGGCGTGCGGCCCCTCTCCGTAAGCATCCTCAAAGACATCGATACGGACCATCCCGACATCCTGCAGATACCGCCGGGGGCGAAGACTGATGAGGGTGTGCTCGCCTCGGTGTTCATGGGACTGGCCCTCTCGCCCGACAACCGAACCCTCTATGTGGCCGGCGGCCAGGAAAACAAGATCTATATGTTCGACACCGAGACAGGGAAAAGCATAGGATCTATCAACTGTGCCTACCGCGATGACAGCGTCGATTACAGTGACGGCTACATCGGAGATATGGTGATGAACCGCGCCGGTGACAGGATCTATGCCGTCGACCAGGTGAGCTTCCGCATAGTCATCATTGATGTGCCGCAACAGAAACTGATCGCCTCGGTACCTGTGGGACGCTATCCTTTCGGTATCACCCTCTCGCCCGACGAGCAAGCCGTCTATGTCGCCAACGTGGGGATGTTCGAATACAAGCCCTATGGCGGCGTCGATCCCAACAACCTCAAAGAGACGGCTCCCGCTTTCCCGCCCGTAGCCTTCGGCACCCCCGAGGCCCGCAACGGTGTACATACCGACACCCTCGACATCCCCGCCCTGGGCGATCCCAACGTACCGGAGTCCTTCTCGGTGTGGAAGGTGGACCTCTCCGACCCCGGTCAGCCCCGGGTGACGGCAAAGATCAAGACCGGCACCCTTGTGGGGCAGATGGTGGAGGACTTCCCCGCCGTGGGAGGCAGCTCACCCAACTCCCTCGTGGCCACCGACGACTATGTCTTCGTCAGCAACGGCAACAACGACAATATCTCCGTGATAGGCATCCGGGAGGATACGGTCGTACACACCATCCACCTCGACCTGGATCCCCGCATCGACCACCTGCGGGGCAAGATCCCCTTCGGGCTGGCCCTCTCGCCGGATAATAAAAGGCTCTATGTCGCCGAGGCAGGCATCAACGCCATCGGCGTGGTGGAGCTGCCCTCTTTCCGTGTGCTGGGCCACATCCCCGCCGGATGGTTCCCCTCCAAGCTGAAGGTCACCCCCGACGGCCGCCACCTCGTCGTGGCCAATGCCAAAGGCTACGGCAGCGGCCCCAACGGCGGCGCCAACTACTGGCCGGGACCCGAAGGCACCTACATCGGCTACCTCATGAAAGGCACCGTGGAGGTGATCCCCGTACCGGAGAAGAAAGAGCTGAAAGCCATGACGGAGAAGGTCATCGCCAACAATTTCCGCTTCCGCCGCATCGACGACCCGGCCTTCGACTGGCGCAAGAACAACCCTGTACCCCTCTACCCGGGAGAGAAAGTCTCCCCCATCAAATACCTCGTCTTCATCACCAAGGAGAACCGCACCTACGACGAGATCTTCGGCGCCGTGCCCTGGGCCGTGGGCGATTCCACGCTGGCCCGCTACGGGCGTTATGTCTCTTTCGCCAACCGGAAGCACACGATGTACGTCGAGCACTCCCTGGTGATGCCCAACCACATCGCCCTGGCCCATCGTTTTGCCATCGGCGATAATTTCTATGTCGACTCGGACGTCTCGGCCGACGGCCACCGCTGGCTGGCCAACACCTACCCCAACGAGTGGGTGGAGACCTGCACACCCGCCAGCTACGGCGGCAACAGGGAGTTCAAACACTCGAAGTCGCCGGGGTACCTGGCCTTCAACGGCGCCGCCGGCGCCATCTATCCCGAAGATTACAACGAAGCGGGATCGCTGTGGGACCAGCTCGCCCGTTATGACATACCTTTTTATAATTTCGGGGAGGGAGTGATGTTCGAGCCGGCCTCCTATGAAAATGAATATAAATACACCGGCATGCGCTATCTCTATAACTACCCCCTGCCGAAAGCCCTCTTCGACAACTCCTCCCGCACCTACCCCACCTTCAACATGGGCATCCCCGACCAGTTCCGCGTGGACCAGTTCATCAAGGAGTTCAAGGCCAAATGGATGGACAACGGTCTCGACCTGCCGTCGGTGATCACCCTCATCCTTCCCAACGACCACGGCGCAGGTGAGCGGGCAGACGACGGTTATCCCTACCGTGAGAGCTACATGGCCGACAACGACCTGGCCCTGGGGCGCATCGTGGAGTTCCTCTCCCACACCCCCTACTGGAAGAACATGGCCATCATCGTCACTGAGGATGATGCCCAGAACGGCGTAGACCACATCGACGCCCACCGCAGCGTGCTGATGGTCATCTCACCCTACGCTAAAAAACGTTATGCCGGCCATGTGCATTACAGTTTCGGGAGCATCTTCAAGACCTTCTGGAACATCCTCGACGTACCTTACCTGAACGAGTACGACGCCACAGCCACCGACCTGGCCGACCTCTTCTCCGACACGCCCGACTACACCCCCTACAACGCCCTGCCCGTGGACAAAAGGGTCTTCGACCCCGAGAAAGCCCTCGACCCCCTCGATGAGAACTTCAACTGGAAAGCCGTGAAGAACAGTCCGGAGATCGACAACGTCGAGGACATGATCCGCGACAGCAAGGAGAAAGAGGAGTACAGGACGGAGGACCAGGGAGGAGAGAAGAAGGATGAACGATGAACGATGAACGATGATCGATGATCGATGCTGGAGCGCAGCGGAAGTCCCGGCAGCGCGTCGGCTCCCTTCGACCCGTCCGAACGGCCTCGGCCGGGCGGGCGAGCTCAGGAACCGCCTTTGGCGGCCGATGGCTTGCCGGGAAATGTCGAAGGGTCGAAAAGTCTAAAAAGTGGAAAAAGTCAGCAATAAGCGATGAGAGATGAGCGATGAGTCAACCCAACTTTCAACCTTAGCGCACTTTTAACTTTTAACTCATCTCAACTCCACACTCTAAGTACTCCACATGCCGCAAATCTCCGATTTGCGAGCCTGCCTGCCGGCAGGTAGGCATCCTCGCAATTCTAACGACGTTAGAATTGCGGGACTCCACACTCATTTGACCCCGCTGCGCCTTCCATCGGCCGCCATAGGCTAGCAGACGGCGCGGCGCGTAGCCGCTACGGCGGAGCAAGGTAAGGGCGAAAGCAAAAGATGAGAGTGCCGACCCCAGCGGGGTCGAAGTCAGGTAGCCGCAGTTACGCCTGCGGATCACGGGGCATCCATTACATCCACAACCCCGGATGGGGTTGAAGAAGGACCTGCGATAGGCAGGAATGTCGAATACCGAACACCGAATTTTGAATTCTGATTTCCGCCTTCGTCACAATAGTTGTGACTACGGACGGACAAGTTTGATTTCTGATTGCTGATTGCTGATTTTTCAACCCTTCGAGCTTCCCCTGCTTCGAGCTTCGAGCATCGAGCTTCGAGCATCCCCGTCCGACCTGACGGTCGTCCGGGCGGGAAGCTTCCCCACCCTGCACCCCACTTTTGCCGGATATGGGCAAAGCCAGTGTTATGCATAAGTCTGTCCAATACCTTTTTTATCCCAGATTACGCATTTGGAAGCTAAGGATTAGCTGATCTAATGCGTTAGCAGGGGTTAACCCCGATCTAGGATTTCACGATTTTGGTGAATAACCAAAACCGATGAAATCCTTAATCGATCAGCAATGAAAAGCTCTTGCGATTTTCTATTGCTGATTTTGGGTTTATTTTTTGGAAGAAAGAACGTATCTTTGAAAGAAGAATAAAATTGATGATCCATGAAAGTACAATATCTGACCGATGAAGAGGGCAAAAAAAACGCTGTTTTACTGCCGATCGAAGAGTGGCAGGAGATAAAAAGATCGCTCCGCGAGCTGGAAAGGCTCAGGAACAAGAAGATCCTGCTCACCGAAGTGGCAGAAGCGGTGGAAGAAATGAAAGAAGTGCTCCGGGGAGAAAAAAAGGCCCGTAATGCTGAAGACCTTCTGAATGAGCTTTGAAGTCAAGACCATATCGGTCTTTGATAAGCAGGCAAAACGCCTGGCAAAAAAATACCCTGCCCTCAAAGAGGCCCTCAAAGATCTCATATCCGGCCTGAAAAAAGATCCCCGGCAAGGAACTCCGCTGGGACGGGATTGTTATAAGATACGACTCTCCCTCCCAGGAAAAAAAAGAGGTCGTTCGGGAGGAGGTCGGGTGATCACTCATGTGGTTTTTCATCATGATACGGTCTATCTCCTGACCATCTACGACAAATCCAAAACGGCCACAGTCACTGATAAAGAGATCAAAGATTTTTTAAAAGAAATACCTTCCCGGGAGAAGCCATAATTATTGAGCATTGATAAGAGGTATTTCGATCGATGAACGATGATCGATGATCGATGTCGGAGCATAGCGAAGATCCCGGCATGCCGGGAAACGATGATCGTCGAAGGTCAAAAGTCTAAGGGTCGAAGAGTCGAAAGTCTAAAGGTCGAAAAGTGGGAAAAGTATGAAGAGTGGGAAGAGTGGAAAGAGTCAGCAATGAGCCATGAGCTATGAGCGATGAGAAAAAGCCCCGGAGGGGCGTAAGCAACCAGGGTCGGGCGCAGCCCGATCATCGTGAGAAAAATATAATTCCATAGCCCTGAAAGGGCGAAAGCAAAAGATGAGAGAGCGACCCCGCCTACGTCCCGCCCTTCGGTACGCCTTCGGCTACTCAGGGAGCGCCCTTCGGTACGATTGCTACGCAATCACTCAGGGACCGGTGACTACGTCGGGCAAAGCATTCACGCATTCAAGCATTCAAGCATTCCCCGTCCGAACGGACGTTCGTCCGGGCGGGAAGCATTCAAGCATTTCCCACCCAGCACCCCTTCAAGCATCGAGCATCGAGCTTCCCGGTCCAGAGTTGTCAAAAAAAGAGAAAACATCAAAAAGATAATTCCCATTTTGGTAACTTTTTATTATCTTTGTCCGAAAAAGATCTCAAAGTGAGAGTAATTGCCAGACGGACCCTGCGTGAATTCTGGGAAAAGCATCCCGATAGTGAAGAACCGCTGAAAGCCTGGTTCCATGAAACGGAAAAAGCATCCTGGATAAGTTTCAACGAACTGAAAGCAGATTATCCGTCGGCAAGCATCCTGAAAGGGAAAAAAGTAATTTTTAATATTAAAGGGAACAAATACCGGCTGGTCGTAAAAATGAACTTTGATTTTGGGATCACATGGATCCTGTTCATCGGAACCCATGCCGAATATGACAAACTGGATATAAACAATTTATAACCATGACGATCAAACCTATAAAAACTGAACAGGATTATCTCGAGGCGCTTGAACGTCTGGAACGGATCTTTGATTCCGAAAAAGGGACCGAAGCGGGTGACGAACTGGAGATCCTCTCCATCCTCATAGATCAATATGAACGTGAACATTTCCCCATCGATACACCCGACCCCGTAGAGGCGATCAAGTTCAGGATGGACCAGATGGGTCTGCAGCAAAAAGACCTCGCCAGAGTTGTCGGATACAAAAGCCGGGTAAGCGAGATTCTGAATAAAAAACGCAAACTCACCCTCACGATGATCCGCAAACTAAGCAGAGCGTTACATATCCCCCCGGATGTCCTGATCCAGGATTATGCGATCGAGTAAGAGGAAAGAAGAATGATGATCGATGTCGGAGCGTAGCGAAGATCCCGGCAGCGCCGTCGGCTCCCTTCGACGAGCTCAGGAACCTCCTTTGGCGGCCGATGGCTTGCCGGGAAAGGTCGAAGAGTCGAAAGTCTAAAGGTCGAAAAGTGGGAAAAGTATGAAAAGTGGGAAAAGTCAGCGGTGAGCGGTGAGCGATGAGCGATGAGCGATGAGCGATGAGCGATGAGCGATGAGCGATGAGTCAACCCAACTTTCAACTCCACACTCTAAGTACTCCACATGCCGCAAATCTCCGATTTGCGAGCATCCTCGCAATTCTAACGCGTTAGAATTGCGGGACTCCAAGTATTCCAAGTACTCCCCACTCACCTAAAAACCACATACAACCCCACCAGGATCGCTACCAGGATCACCGACAGGATCCTGGGGTCGCCCACACCGGTGAGAGGGCCTTTGAGGAAGGCCAGCGGGCTGGAGAGGGTGGTGGTGGCAATTTTTTCCTCCGGGGGAGGAGCCGTGGCCAGGGAGACGGTCACAAAGATGATGCTCGAAATGACAAAGAGGTAAAAGCTCTGGAGCATGTAAGGGATGTGCAGTCCTTCGCTGATGAGCTTCTCATGGCCGAAGACGGGGAAGTCGAGCATGAAGGCCAGGATGCCCAGCAGCGAGCCGGCGACGATGGCCGTGACGGCGCCCTGCGCGTTGCCGCGGCGCCAGAAGACGCCCAGCAGGAAGACCGTCGCGATGGGTGGCGAGAGGACTGCCAGGATCTGGTTGATGGCGTCGAAGATGCTGATGAAACGGCCGATCATGGGCGACCAGGCGATGGCCAGCAGCATAACGGCGGCGGCGGTCCAGCGGCCTATGCGCACCTGCTGGCGGTCGGTGGTATGCGGCCGCAGACGCTGGACGATGTCCACCGACACCAGCGTGGCCGATGAGTTGAGCGCCGCGGCGATGGTGCTCATCAATGCTGAGAGAAGGGCCGCCGAGAGAATGCCGATGAAGCCTACAGGCAGCAGCCGTACGATGAGCACCGGCAGGGTATCGTTGGGGTCTTTGATCTCGGTGCGGAACAGGGCATAGGCGATGATGCCGGGGATGACCATCATGAAGACGGTGAGGATCTTGATGAAGCCGGCGAAGATGGGTCCTTTGCGGGCATCTTCCAGCGAGCGGGCTCCCAGCACGCGCTGCACGATGGTCTGGTCGGCACACCAGTACCAGATGCCGATGACAGGATAGCCCAGCAGGATGGAGTACCACGGCAGCTTGGGCGAGCTCTCGTAGCTGCGCAGCAGCGTCAGCTGACCGGGTTTCACGGCGGACCGCAGGTCGGACAGCGAGTGTATCCCATGATCCCCCAGCGCCAGCACGGCCATCACCGCCAGCACCAGTCCGCCGAAGATGAGGATCACCGTCTGGGCCGTCTCGGTGAAGACCACCGACTTGAGGCCTCCCAGGATGGTGTAGAGGGCCGTGATGCCGGCGATGAGCAGGATGGAGATCCACATGTCGATGCCGAAATAGTTCTCAAAGACCACCGCCCCGGCGTAGAGGCTGATGCCTATGTGCATGAAAAGCGCCCCGAGGAGCGCCAGGAAGGCCAGCAGCGAGCGGGCTATACCATTGTAGCGCCGCTCCAGGAACTCCGGCAGTGTGGAGATGCGGTTCTTAAAATAAAAGGGCGCGAAGACCAGCCCCAGCAGGATCAGCAGGAAAGGGGCCAGCCACTCGAAGTTGCCCTGCACGATGCCGTCGGAGAAGCCGGCAGCCGCCAGTCCTACCATGTGGATGGTGGAGATGTTGGAAGCAAAGAGCGCCGCCCCCACAAAAGCCCAGTTGAGGGAGCGTCCCGCCAGGAAATAGTTGCCAGCGGTCATCTTCTGATGCCGCACCACCCACAGCCCCAGCGCCAGCACCCCCGCCAGGTACACCACGATGATGCTCAGATCGATCGTAGAAATATTCAAACCATTATGCATATCCATCACTATTTAATGCGATACATCTCATAAAACCCGTAAGAACCTTAATATTTCAGCCAAGGCATCCCTGGCTCTTTGAATACGAACTATGAACTCTGAACTTTGAACTTTGAACTAAATAACCCGATACTCCCAACTCATAACCCGAAACTTATCATTGCTTTCATCACCCCGTCGCGGTAGCCGGCCACCAGTTCATAGGCCTTGTCGGTCTCCTCAAAAGGAAAATGGTGGGTGATCAGGGGATCTACGTTCACCCGTCCCGTGCCGATCAGGTCGAGCGCTTCCTGCACGCAGTCGTTCTGGCGCCGCACGTTCTGTATGGCGATCTCCTTGTGGCGCAGCTCATCAACGGAGAAGGTCCAGGTGTCCTGCTCCGGGATGCCGACGATCATGATCTTCCCGCCGGGTTTGAGGAGCTGCACCGCCTGGTCCATGGCCTCCTGCTGTCCGCAGCACTCAAAGACCAGGTCCACACCGAGGGGCATCTGTTGCAATACGGCCGCCACCACATCCTCCCGGTCGGGGTTGGCGGTGCCGGCAGCCCCCATCTTCCGAGCCAGGGCCAGCCGCTCGTCGATCTTGTCGGTGACCCACACCGCTCCGGCGCCATAGGCCAGCGCCGGCAGCAGCACGCTCATGCCGATGGGACCACTGCCCAGGATGGCGATCGTCTTCCCCTTCACCTCTCCGGCCAGCCGCACGGCATAGGTGCCTATGGAGAGTGGCTCACTGAAAGCCCCCTGGTCGTATGTGATCCCCTCCTCCAGGGGGTAGCAGGACCCTTCGGGCATGACGATGTACTCGGAGAGGCATCCTTCTGCCTGACCCGGATTGCCAAGGAACTTCAGGTTGCGGCAGGTATGGGGACGTCCGCTGAGACACTGGTCACACTTGCCGCAGGGCATCGCGGGATCAAAGGCGATACGGTCGCCGGGCTTCACCCGCGTCACCTCCTCCCCTACAGCCACCACCTCGCCGGCTCCCTCATGGCCTGTGGTGAAGGGATACTGCACCACCTGACGGCCGATACGGCCGGTGAGATAATAATGGATGTCGGAGCCGCATACCCCCACCGCTTTCATGCGGATCAGCACATCGCGGGGGGAGCGGATCACAGGGTCCGGCACCTCACGCATCTCCATCTGCCAGAGGCCTGTCAGTTGAAAAGCTTTCATTTTGAAAAATTAAGTTGCTAATTTAAGAAAAGCCCGGAAAGAAATTTATATTTTCGGCCGGTAAAATAAAAGATATGGAAGATCTCATCAGAAATATTCTCGACAGGGAGGCAGAGGCCGTCCGGAACATCCCCGACGGCGACTCCTTCCTCCGGGCCACGGAGCTGATCTATGAACGGGTGCACAGGCAGGGAGGCAAGGTGATCACCAGCGGCATGGGCAAGGCCGGCCAGATCGGCATCAACATAGCCACCACCTTCTCCTCCACGGGCACTCCGGCTGTCTTCCTCCATCCCAGCGAAGCCCAGCATGGCGACCTGGGGGTGATCCAGCCCGGCGATGTACTGCTGCTCATCTCCAACTCGGGCAAGACCCGGGAGATCCTCGAGCTGGTCGACCTGGCCGAAGCGCTCTACCCCGGCCTGCCCCTCATCGTCATCACCGGCCACCCCGGCAGCCCCCTGGCCCGCATGGCCCGCGTGGTGATCCATACCGGCAGCCCCGAAGAGGTGTGCCCCCTGGGCCTCACCCCCACCACCTCCACCACTGTCATGACCGTCATAGGAGATACCCTGGTGGTGCTGATGATGAAAAAGATCGGCTTCACCGCAGCCGACTACGCAAAACGCCACCACGGCGGCTATCTGGGCGAAAAGTCCAGAAAACAGAAATAGGTATTTAAATATCTATTTAATTACCTATTTTAATACCTATTTAAATAGGTATTTCTTCAGGGATCAAAAGACGTATACCTGTATCAGTATTTTAGTGAAAAATCGTATATTGTGACACTGAAACAAATAACCCTATCCCATCATGAAAAATAAGATCCTGACGGCATTTTTTATCCTGCCCCTGCTGATGCTCGCTGCGGGCTGTTCTTCCACCTGTGACAGCACTTTTCCGCCCGAGCTGGAGAACCCGCATGTCTTTGACATCAACAAGACCCCGCCGCACGCCACCCTCTATCCTTATGCCACGACAGAGGATGCCCTGCTGAACGATCCTGCACGGTCTCCCTGGTACCTGCTGCTGAACGGCACGTGGAAGTTCATGTGGGTACAGAGTCCCAAAGACCGCCCCATGGATTTTCAGGATCCCTCGGTGGATGTGAGCGGCTGGGACGACATCCCCGTTCCCTCCAACTGGGAGTTGCAGGGTTACGGCATCCCCATCTATGTCAACCAGCCGTACGAGTGGACGCGTCATCCCGACCCGCCGCATGTGCCGCACGACTACAATCCGGTAGGCTCTTACCGCCGCGATTTTGAGATCCCCGACACGTGGGACGGCCGGGAGATCTTCATCCATTTTGGCGCGGTCAAGTCGGCCATGTTCATTTGGGTGAACGGCAAAAAGGTGGGTTACAGCCAGGGCAGTAAGACGCCGGCCGAGTGGGACATCACCAAGTATGTAAAGCCGGGCAAGAACACGCTGGCCGTGCAGGTGTTCCGCTGGAGTGACGGCTCCTACCTGGAGTGCCAGGATTTCTGGCGCATCAGCGGCATCGAGCGGGACGTTTACCTCTTTGCCACGCCGAAGGTGCATATCCGCGACTTCTTCGTCCATGCTCCGCTGATCAACAATTATAAGGACGGCCAGCTTCAGGTGGAGGTGGAGCTGCGCAACTATGCTTCCCACGACCGGAAAGCCGTTCCGCCGGCGCTGCTGGAGGTGGTGCTCACGGACGAACGGGGCAACCAGGTGGCCGGGCTGGAGCAGCCGGTCAGCATCAAAGGCAAAGGCAAGCAGTTCTTCACCTTCACAAAGGTCCTGCCCAATGTTAAACCCTGGTCGGCCGAGGTGCCCAACCTGTATCGTATGGCCCTCGTCCTGAAAGACCGGGACGGCAAGGTGACCGAGGCTACCGGCTGCCGGGTGGGCTTCCGTACCACGGAGGTAAAGGACGGTCTTCTGCTGGTCAATGGCAAGCCGGTGCTCTTCAAGGGGGTTGACCGCCATGAGCACGACCAGTACAAGGGGCATGTGGTGAGCGAGGAACTGATGACGGAGGACATCCGTCTGATGAAAGCGAACAATATCAACGCGGTGCGTACGAGCCACTATCCCAACGACCCCAAATGGTATGAGCTGTGCGACCGCTACGGCATCTATGTCATCGACGAGGCCAACATCGAATCGCACGGCATGGGCTACCGCCCCGACCGCACCCTGGGCAACCGCCCCGAGTGGATCGACGCCCATCTCGACCGCACCCGCCGCATGGTGGAGCGGGACAAGAACCATCCCTCGGTGATCACCTGGTCGCTGGGCAACGAAGCCGGCAACGGCGTGTGTTTCTATGCCACCTACGAATGGATCAAAAACCGCGACAAGAGCCGGCCCGTGCAGTATGAGCGGGCGCTGCTCGACTACAACACCGACGTCTACTGCCCCATGTACCCGGGCATCCGTTACATCGAGAAATATGCCCAAACCCATCACGACCGGCCGCTGATCATGTGTGAATATGCCCATGCCATGGGCAACAGCACCGGCAACTTCAAGGATTACTGGGATGTGATCCGTCACTATGACAACCTGCAGGGCGGATACATCTGGGACTGGGTGGACCAGGGCTTTGTCAAAGAGACGGACGACGGACGGAAATACTGGGCTTACGGCGGCGACTACGGTCCGAAGGATGTCCCCAGCGATCATAACTTTTGCATCAACGGGCTGGTCAACCCCGACCGCACCCCCCATCCCGGTCTGGCCGAGGTGAAGAAAGTATACCAGAACCTGCATGTCACGGCCCCGGATGCCGCCAGGGGAAAGATCAGCGTGTACAACGAGAATTTCTTCCGCAACGCCAACTACCTGGCCCTGCAGTGGGAGGTCACACAGGATGGCCGGAAGATCGCCGGCGGGCGTGTGGACGATGTGAACATCGCACCGGGGCAGACACGCAGCTATACCCTGCCCGTACCGGTCATCACGCCGGCGCCCGGAGCAGAGTATTTCCTCAATGTCTCTTTCGTGACCAAAAACGCCGAACCCCTGTTGCCCGGCGGCACTTTGCTGGCCGCCGACCAGTTCCCCCTGACGATCTCAGCCCCGGCGCCAGCCGCCGATCCCGCTGCCATGCCGGCACTGAAGGTCAGCGAAGAGAACGGCTCCTATCTCATCCGGGGCAAGGATTTCTCCCTGGCTGTTAGTCAGAAAAACGGAGTGATCACCCGGCTGCAGTCCGGCGGTAAGGAGTTGCTGGTCTCCGGGCCAGTGCCTGCTTTCTGGCGGGCTCCCACGGACAATGATTTCGGCGCCCGTCTCAACAAAAAGCTGGCCGTATGGCGTCATGCCGGCGACCACCGCCAGTTGCAGGAGATCCACATGACGCCGGTGGATGACAAAAGAGTGGTGATCCGGGCCACCTACCGCCTGCCGGATGTTTACTCCACCTACAAGCTGGATTATACCATCTTCGGTGACGGCACCGTGCTGGTCACCAACCGTTTTCTCCCCGGCGATTCGGTGCTGCCCGAGTTGCCGCGTTACGGCATGGACCTGCGTATGCCGGAGGGATACAGTCAGGTAAAATGGTTCGGCCGCGGGCCCCAGGAGAACTACTGCGACCGTAACTCCGGCGCCTTTGTCGGAGTGTATGAAAGCAGTGTGGACGATCTCTTTTTCTCCTACATCAGCCCCCAGGAGACGGGCACCCGCACCGACGCCCGCTGGATCGCCATCACCGATGATGCCGGCGAGGGCCTTCTCTTTGTGGGTGAACCGCTGCTGAGCTGGTCGGCCCTTTATTATACCGAAGAGGATCTCACACAGCCCTACCGCGGCAGCATGCACCCCACCGACCTGCACAGGGAAGACTTTGTGAACGTACACCTCGATCTGAAACAGATGGGCGTAGGTGGAGACAACTCGTGGGGAGCACGGCCGCATCCGCAGTACATGATCCCTCCCCGGGAATACGGATACAGCTACCTCATCAAACCGCTGCATGCGGGGATGGACCCCGACAAAGAGAGCAGGGTGAGGTATCAGTAGAAAGAGAACGCCGGGAAAAGTTCCCGGCGTTTCTTTTATCAGAACAACCGCAGGCCCGGCCCGTGGGCAGGGGCTCCGGTATGCTCCCCGCAGGAAGGAAGAAGATCACGGACCGAAACCTGCGGTGGAGAGGTCCGTTTTATCCCCTGCAAAATACGTACCGGACCGGCCGGCATGTCAGTATATCGTGGAGCCTTTGTACACCCTGCTCTCCTCCGGGGCCACGATCTGGCCCGTGTAGTAAAGCTTTTTCGATCCCATGCTGGAGACCGTCGCCTGGGCATTGGAGGTGGCAGGTAAGATCGACATGGTAACAAAGACAGTCCCCATTGAGGTGGCGATCTGAAAATCGAGGTGGATCGTCCCTTTTTTGTCGATACTATATTTATAGTTCTGCACATTGCCGTCCATGGTCACGCCCCCCACGCCATTGTAGCCCACCTGACTGCCGCCGCCGAACTGGAAGGTGGCCTTCTCTTTCTCCACCATTATGAAGTTCAGGGTAGGGCTGACCGAGATCTGAGCTCCGCCCTTGTTGGCCAGGAAAGTGGCCTCCAGCACAAAATGGCGTTGTTCGATAAGTTTTGTGATCTTTGCAGCATTGGCTGCTTCGGCAGCTTCCCTGGCTGCTTTTTTCTCGGCTTTGGCTTTTGCCCTGGCCTCTTTCTTACTCATGTTCTGGCCCATCACGGCCGGCGTCGCCACCAGAAGGGCCATAAAGAGTATCATGATCTGTTTTTTCATCTTTCTTATCTTTTTAAATGATCATTCATTAAAATGCATACAGGATCCCCACGGTGGCCTGGTACATGGCTACCTGCATGAACTGGGGGATCTCCTTATAGGGCGATTCATCCGCATTGCCCTGCCGGTAGGTATAGTAAACATTGTGACGTGTGGTGGTGCTGAAATAGTCAAATCCCAGGCGAAAGCCGTATCCGGCCTCATGCATATATGTCAGGCCACCCCCCAGCTGCCAGGCAAACCGTGCACTCTGGCCTGAGGAGGTAACATGGAACTGTTTATCCTCCCACGCCACATAGTACTCCCACTGGGGAGGCATGACAAAACTGACCCCCAGCATCCCCCGCAATTCCAGTTTCAGGGACGAAATGGGGAAAGACAACACCGGCCCTGCCAGCAGATTGACGTTGTTCCACTGCTCAGCATTCCACTGCTGAGTGGCATCCGGAGGCAAAGTAATGCCCGGGTAAAGTTCCTGCATCCTTTTTTTCAGATGGTCCTGCAAGGCTATCTCGTCCATACCATTCATGCCGTAGGTAAGACTCCCCACAACACCCAGTCCTCCGGCAAAAAAATAGTTGCCTTCGAAGGACATGAGGAAGCCTGATGTAGCAAAGCCTACGCTGTCTCCCTCCATCTCCGCAAAGTCACCCCGCGGGATGCCCATGCCCAGACGCAGGTCCAGATAACTTTTTTGTCCTTTCACCCCTTGCATCATCAGCATCAGGACAAGGACCGTACCAAAGATCGTTCTCACTCGCATAACAAAAAGATTTTTTTGTAAAGATAAGAAAAGTTGAGAGTATTGAGTATCGAGTTGGGAGTATCGAGTTGGGAGTATCGGGGTGGGAGTATCGGGGTGCTGGGTGCTGGGTGCTGCCCGTCCGACTGGCGTAAGCCCTGCCCGAATGACTCGGTCAGGCGGGCGGGCGGGGGTGCTAGGTGCTAGTTACTGGGTGGATCTGCTCTATGCTCTATGCCGTACGCTCTCTTCCCACTCTTCCCTCGTCCGCCATAGTCCCGATTAGCGGGACGAAGGCGAGGCGGGGTCGCTCTCTCATCTTTTGCTTTCGCCCTTTCAGGGCTATGGAATTATATTTTTCTCACGATGATCGGGCTGCGCCCGACCCTGGTTGCTTACGCCCCTCCGGGGCTTTTTCTCATCGCTCATCGCTCACTGCTCATTGCTGACTCTTTCCACTCTTCCCACTTTTCATACTTTTTCCACTCTTCGACCCTTGGACTTTTGACCATTCGACCTGCTTCTTTCTTCAACCCCGTGGGGTTGTGTGTGTTGTGGGCGTACCTTGTACCGCAGGCGTAACTGCGGCTACCTGACTTCGACCCCGCTGGGGTCGGCACTCTCATCTTTTGCTTTCGCCCTTACCTTGCTCCGCCGTAGTCCCGATTAATCGGGACGAAGGCGAGGCAGGGCTATGGAATTATTGTACCCATGATGATCGGGCTGCGCCCGATCCTGGTTGCTTATGCCCCTTCGGGGCTTTTTCTCATCGCTCATCGCTCACTGCTCATTGCTGACTTTTCCCACTCTTTCCACTCTTCCCACTTTTCCGACTTTTTGGACTCTTCGACTCTTCGACTCTTCGACCTTTTGCCTTTTGCCTTTATACTTTTGCCTTTATACTTTACTTCCTCCTTCTCTCCAGCTCCCTCACCACATCGGCCAGGCTGAGGTCTTTGGCGACGAGGAGGGTGAGCAGGTGGTAGAGCAGGTCGGCCGACTCATAGAGGAAATCTTCGGTAGTGCCGTTCTCGGCCTCGAGGATAGTTTCCACGGCCTCCTCCCCCACTTTCTGGGCGATCTTGCGGATACCGGCATCAAAGAGGCGTACGGTATAGGATCCTTCGGGCCTTTTTTCTTTGCGTTCGCGCAGCAGGGTCTCCAGCTCCTCCAGGAAGATGGCAGGATCGTACCTGTTCTCCTCACCCCAGCAGGTGTCGGTGCCCAGGTGACACACCGGGCCGTCGGGCAGCGCCCGCACCAGGAGGGTGTCCTTGTCACAGTCCTCTTTGATCTCCGTCAGATGGAGGTAATTACCGCTGGTCTCCCCTTTGGTCCACAGCTCCTGCCGCGAACGGCTGTAGAAGGTGACCAGCTTCGTCTCCAGCGTCTTCTCCAGCGCTTCCCGGTTCATGTAGCCCAGCATCAGCACCTGCCGTGTGCGGGCATCCTGCACGACGGCCGGAAGAAGGCCGTCCTGTTTGTCAAAGTCAAGTTCGTTGATGTTCATGGTTTCAGAGTATCGGGTTTTGAGTATCGAGTATCGAGTTGCGAGTATCGAGTTGAGAGTATCGAGTTGGGAGTATCGAGTTTTGGGTTTTGAGTTTTGAGTTTCGGGTTTCGTAATTTTTCACTTCATCACTTCATCACTTCATCGCTTCATCGCTTCATCATCCCCCTCCTCACCGGCACTCCTTTAGCCGCCAGATATTCCTTCAATTCAGGAATAGATAATTCCTTATAATGGAACAACCCGGCGGCGAGGGCTGCGGCGGCATGGCCTTTTTCGCGGGCGTCGAGGAAGTCCTCGGGTTTGCCGGCACCTCCCGAGGCGATCACCGGAACGTCGACGCTCTCGGTGATCCTGCGGAGGGCTTCCAGGGCATATCCCTGCCGGGTGCCGTCGTGGTCCATGGAGGTGAAGAGGATCTCGCCGGCGCCCCGGTCCACGCCTTCGCGCACCCATGAGAAGAGTTCTTTGTCCGTGGCTTTCCTGCCCCCGTGGGTATAGACGCGCCAGGTGCCGTCCTTCTCCTGCCGGGCATCCACGGCCAGCACGACGCACTGACTGCCGAAGCGCCAGGCCAGCTCATCGATGAGGGCGGGGTTATACACCGCCGACGAGTTGACCGAGATCTTGTCGGCGCCGGCACGCAGCAGCGCCTCCACATCCTCCGCGCTGCCGATGCCACCCCCCACGGTGAAGGGGATGTTGAGCGTGGCCGCCACCTTCTCCACCAGTGCCACCAACGTTTTGCGTTTCTCATGGGTGGCGGTGATATCGAGGTAGACCAGCTCGTCGGCGCCCTGGGCAGCATAGAAGGCTCCCAGCTCGACGGGGTCGCCGGCGTCGGCCAGATCGACAAAGTTGACCCCCTTGACGGTGCGGCCGTCCCTGACGTCGAGACAGGGGATAATGCGGAATGTCAGCATATCACATGTATTTTTTCAGTTGTTCCGTCTTTATCTGTCCTTCGAGGAGGGCTTTGCCCAGGATCACGCCCCAGACGCCCATCCCCTCCAGCTCTTCTATCTCCTCCACCGAGGCCACGCCGCCGCTGGCGATGAGTTGAGTCTCCGGAAAGGCCCGGCGTATCTCCCTGTAAAGCTCCAGGTCGGCGCCCTGCATGTTACCATCGCGCCGTATGGCGGTGACCGAGATATACTGCACCCCCAGCTCTGTGAGGTTACTGATCACCTGCTCCCAGGAGAGGTCGGTGTCCTCCTGCCATCCCGCCACCGCCGGGCGCCCGTCACGCACATCCACGGCGGCGATGAAACGCTCCTCACCCAGGTGCATCATCCAGCGGCGCAACAGTTCCGGTTCACGCACCGCCACACTGCCGACGTTCATCTTCCAGGCGCCGGCGAAGAAAGCCTGCTCCACCGCCTCCGGCGAGCGCAGGCCGCCGCCGAAATCCACGTGCAGGGTCGTGGCGGAAGTGATCTCCTCCAGGACCTCCAGGTTCTGCGGCACTCCGGCACGCGCCCCGTCGAGATCGACAAGATGCAGGTGACGGAAGCCCTCCGCCTCGTAACGTTTCGCCAGCTCCAGCGGGGTGACGTCATAAAACTTTTTTTCATCAAAACGGCCCTCCCGCAGCCGTACAACACGGCCGGAAAGGAGGTCTATGGCAGGGAAGAGGTTCATGGTTGGTGGTTTGTGGTTCGTGGTTCGTGGTTCGTAGTTCGTGGTTCTTCGAGCCCCGGCAAGCCGGGATCTCCGCTTCGCTCCGACTTCGAGCATCGAGCTTCCCCGCCCGGACGACCGTCCGGTCGGACGGGGAGCTTCAAGCTTCCAAAAAGTTCCTCAGCACCTCCTCTCCCACCTTGCCCGATTTCTCCGGGTGGAACTGGGTGGCGAAGAAGTTGTCTTTCTCCACGACAGCCGAGAAAGGGATGCCGTAGGTGGTGGTGGCCCGGGTCTCTTCTCCCGTCTCTGCATAGTAGCTGTGCACGAAGTAAAAGTAGCTGCCGGCGGGGATGCCCCGCAGGAGGCGGCTGCCGGCATCCTCCACGCTGTTCCAGCCCATGTGGGGGATCCTCAGGCCGGCCGTCGCACTGCCGGCACTGCGGAAATGGCGCACAGCCGCATCAAAGATACCCATTCCTTCGATATCGCCCTCTTCGGTACGGCGGCACATGAGCTGCAGTCCCAGGCATACCCCCAGCACGGGTTGTGTGAGGGTGGGGATGAGGGTGTCGAGGCCTTTGGCCTGCAATCGCTCCATAGCGCTGGCGGCCTGCCCCACGCCGGGGAAGATAACGCGCTCCGCCGCCCGTATGCGGTCTTTCTCGTCGGTGACGACGGCCTCCACGCCCAGGCGCTGCAGGGCATACGCCACCGACCGTGTGTTGCCCGCCCCGTAATCGATCACCACTACCCGTCCCATCGCTCTGCTCCTTTGGTG
>JALVJE010000215.1:0-535 GCA_027028505.1 Bacteroidales bacterium | reverse complement strand
GCGTTCGCCCGCGCGCTGCTGCACGGCCTGCCGCAGCGCGCGGGCGAACGCCTTGAAGAGGGCCTCGGCCTTGTGGTGCTCATTGTCGCCCGTCGCCTCCAGGTGGAGGGTGCAGCGTGCCGTGTCGGTGAACGACTTGAAAAAATGATAGAACAGCTCCGTAGGCATCTCCCCGATCTTTTCTCTCCGGAAGGAGGCTTTCCACACGAGGTAGTTACGTCCGCCGGCCACATCCACCGCCGCCGTGGCGAGGCTCTCGTCCATGGGCACGGTAAAGCCGTAGCGCTGTATGCCGCGGGCGTCGCCCAGCGCGCTGCGGAAGGCCTCGCCCAGCGCCAGCGCCGTATCCTCTACGGTGTGGTGCTCGTCGACGTGGAGGTCGCCGGCCGCCGTGACGCGCAGGTCGAAGCCCCCGTGGAAGCCCAGTTGTTCCAGCATGTGATCGAAGAAGCCAATACCGGTGTGTATATCGGTGCGGCCGCTGCCGTCGAGGGCCAGCTCGACGGTGATGTCGGTCTCACGTGTGGTGCGCCGC
>JALVJE010000214.1 GCA_027028505.1 Bacteroidales bacterium | reverse complement strand
CTATATAGGTATTTAAATACCTATTTAATTACCTATTAAAATACCCATTTAAATACCTATTTAAATAGGTATTTTCCAGAGATCAATAAAACAATATCAGGATGAGATTATCTAATGTAGGGGCACAAAATTTTGTGCCCCTACTACCATTCAAAAAGCCTTTTCAATTTCTTCGAGGGTCGTGCCCAGCAGTTTGCGGGCGATGCTGTCGAGGGTCTCTTTATCGCCGGAGAGGTGCCAGGTGCGGCTGATGTGAGTGATCTGCTCTCCGGGCGCCAGCCGGGCTGCCGGCGAGGAGGTCTCCAGCTCATAGAAAGGCCCCAGCTGACCGCCTCCCTTCAACGGACCATCGTTGTATGCGTTGACCACATCTCCCGAGAAAGGATGCTCCTGAAGACGCCACATGGAGTTGACATATTCCGTTACGTCCTCCGGTTTGTTGTACTGTACGAGGGTGAGGATGTTGTGTGCTTCATCATAGCTGCCCAGCACATCTCTGGCGCGCTGGGGTCCCAGTCCGATCTTTCCCCGCATCTTCCCGTCGGCCCGGAAGAAGAGGACGCCGTCGCCGATCTTCAGCCGGTCAGGCGGGATCTTGCCGAAATACTCATCGTTGACGATGCGCTCCTTTATACCGGGATCATTGTTGAAGGGGATAACGATGGTGGTGCGGTCGGAATGGTTGAGCATCCCGAGCAGCCATATCGAAGGCATGCCGGTCTGCTCGTTCCACGCGCTGTCGCCGCGATTGATCAGTACATTCTCCGTCTCATACCCCACCCACCGGATCCCGGCAAGCCGGTTCATCCCGGTCATTTCTTCAAGATCTTTCTCATCCAGCAACCGCACCGTACGCAGGATCTCCATCCTGAAAACCGTACCGGAATAATTTTCAAAGGAGAGAGAACGGCTAAATACGGCCAGGGTATCGGAGGCTTCCGTCTGTTCAAAAGGTTCGGTATCGAAGGCCGCCGGTGTGTACCAATGGTCGAGATCGAAAGGATCCCCTTTTCTGAAAAAAAGTGAGAACTGTCCTCCTTCCGGTCCAAGCCAGAGGCGTTCTTCACCGCCCCATGGGTTAAAATGTTCCTGTATCTTATTTTTTTTGATAAAGTCCTCGTTGACCCAGCCTATGCTCATCCCTTCCGGGCCGGCAAAAGAGGAGGTCATCACCCTCCCCTGCAGGTCGGCGGAGAGGAGCACCATACGCCGGCCGCTTTTGTCTTTCAGGAGATGATAGCTTTTTCTCCCGTTCATCACCTCTTCCACATGTCCGAGGGTACCTTCTTTATAATTTTTTTTCATTTCCTTCTCTTTTGTACGGGTATTCCGGCAGGCGGGCAGGATCAGGAGTGCCCCTGCAGCCATGGCGAGGATGATCTCTGTTCTTTTCGTCATTTGTTGAAAGCTTCTATTTGTCTTTTTATCTCGCGGATATGGTCCGGAGTTGTGCCGCAGCAACCGCCGATCACCTCCACTCCCAGGTCGAGCAGTTGCGGCACGAAGGAACCGGTCACTTCGGGGGATTCGTCAAAGACGGTCGTATCGCCCTGGATATGGGGTTCGCCGGCGTTGGCCTGTATGAGAAGGGGCATCTCCGGGTCGGTCTCTTTCATCTCGCGGGCGATGGGGACCATCTGTTCGATGCCGTGGCCGCAGTTAGCCCCTACCATATCGGCACCGGCCTCCTTCATGGCCCGCACCACATCTGCCGGGGCATGCCCCATCATGGTGCGGTACTCGCCCATGCCGGTCTTATCGAAGGTAAACGAGCAGATCGCCGGCAAGGAGGTGTTCTCCCGCACAGCTTTGAGGGCTATTTTTGCCTCTTCGATGTCCATCATCGTCTCTATCATGGCCACGTCGGCGCCGCCGGCCTCGAGACCGCGGGCCTGCTCGGCAAAGGCCTCATACATCTCCTCCGGCGTCACCTCCCCCATCATCAGGATCTTGCCCGTAGGCCCCATGGACCCCATGACGATCCCTTCCTCACCGATGGCCTCGCGCGAGATCTCCGCAGCGATCCTGTTCACCTCGAAGGTGCGGTCGTCGAGGCCACACTCTTTCAGCTTGATCCTGCTGCCGCCGAAACTGTTGGTCTCCACCATATCGGAACCTGCCTCGGCATATCCTTTGGCCACGAAAAAAACAATATCCCTGTGCGTAAGGTTCCAGCGCTCGGGACACTCCCCGGCACCCAGCCCTTTGGACTGCAGCATGGTCCCCCAGGCCCCGTCGGAGAGAAGGACCGACTTCTTTTTCAGTTGTTCGATAAATTTATTCATGCATCCCGGTTTTCTGATCCCCAAATTTATTAAAAATCGGTTAGCTTTGCATTCTACGGGATACAGAAAGATCATTTTATGGAAAGCACACTCACGGAAGAAGGCATCATCAATTATATAGAGACCGCTGTCGAGGCCCTCATTTTTGATATGGACGGCACGCTCACCGACTCCAACCCTGCTCACCTGAAGGCGTGGACACGGGCCTGTCACCGTTTCGGCATGGAATATCCCCGGGAGAAGTTTTACTATTATGCGGGTCTCTCTTCCCTGAAGATCGCTGAAGATCTGGTGCTGCGGAGTGGAAAGAACGGCATCGTTGATCCGGCTGAGCTATCCGCTGTGAAGGAAGAAGAATTCCTCAAAGTGGAAGATATGGTAACACCGGTGCCGCAGGTACTTTCGCTGGTGAAGTATTTCCATAGACGTCTGCCCCTTGCCGTGGGCACAGGACGGCGCCGCACCTCGTCGTTCAGGACCCTGAAGCACCTGGATCTCCTGAAATATTTCGATGTAGTGGTCACCTCCGATGATGTAAAAGAGCACAAACCGGCGCCGGATACCTTTCTGGAATGTGCCCGTCGGATGGATATCCGGCCGGAAGACTGTCTGGTCTTTGAAGATGCCGAACGGGGGCTGGAGGCTGCCCGCCGTGCCGGCATGCAGGTGGTGGACGTGCGCATCTGGCTGCCTCCCATGGATCTGTCCTGATCGGACTTCCCCTGTTTATATCTACAAATAAATACGGAAAAGATCACACAAACGTTTGTCGGTAAACTTCTTTTGGTTTATTTTTGATCCACTTCACATCTGCTATCGATCTATGCCATGAAGCGAACCGGGAAATCTGTCAGGCACACCATGATCCTCATGATCATTTTAGTGGCATCATTGCCGGCCCTGACCTCCTGCGGTCTGCACCGGCAGCGCAAGGTGCTCAAACTGGCCCACAGTCTGCCGGTAGACCATCCCGTCCACAAAGCAATGGTCTTTATGGCACACCGGCTGGATTCTCTGTCCGGCGGACGTCTTACGCTGCAGATCTACCCCAGTGGTCAGCTGGGCTCGGAGCAGCAGTGTGTCGAGCTGGTACAGATAGGCAGCCTGGCCATGACGAAGGTGTCTGCAGCCGTGATGGAGAGCTTCTCCACCGATTACAAGGTGTTGGGTCTGCCCTATCTCTTCCGGTCCAAAGAGCATGCTTTCAAGGTCCAGGACGGAGAGATAGGACGTGACATCCTCCTCAGCACTGAAAAAGTGTGGCTCCGGGGACTTTGTTTTTATGATGCCGGCAGCCGCAGTTTTTATACGGTCTCCAAGCCCATCCATACCCCTGACGATCTGAAAGGACTCAAGATCCGGGTGATGAAGAGCAAGACCGCCCTGGAGATGGTCAAGGCCATGGGAGGGTCTCCCACACCGCTCTCCTGGGGTGAACTGTACACGGCCCTGCAGAGCGGTGTCGTCGACGGTGCCGAGAACAACCCGCCCAGCTTCTACACCTCGCACCATTATGAAGTTTGTAAGTATTACACACTGGATGAGCATACCACCGTGCCCGACGTGCTGATCATCAATTATAAAATATGGAAGAAGCTGAGCCCGCAGGAGCAGCAATGGCTGCAGGAAGCTGCCGGTGAGTCGGTGCAGGTGGAGCGCCGTCTGTGGGCCGCCAGTGTGAAAGAGTCGCTGGAAGCGGTAAAAAAAGCAGGGGTGGATATCTATTATCCCGACAAAAACCTTTTCCGTGAAAAAGTGGCACCCCTGTACGATGAATACAGGAAAAACAAGGTGATCAAGGATTATATAGAAAGAATACAAAACCTCAAATAGTTCTGAAGTCATGCATTTCAGAGAACGATTGAACAAGGTGCTGGAATGGTTTCTGGTGGTGCTGATGAGCCTGCTGGTGATCGACGTGTTGTGGCAGGTGACAAGCCGTTATGTGCTGATCAACCCCAGCTCTTTCACCACCGAGCTGGCAGGGTACCTGATGATCTGGACCGGCATCCTGGGAGCCGGTTATGTTGCCGGCAAGAACGAGCACCTGGCCATCGACCTGCTGGTACAAAAGTCTTCACCACGACGCAGGAAAAGGCTGCTTATCCTGATCAACCTGCTGATCATCGCCTTCAGTATATTTGTGATGGTGGTGGGCGGTTCGTGGCTGGTCTATACGCGTTTTCTGCTGGACGTACGGTCGGCCGACCTGCAGATGCCGCTGGGATATGTTTATCTGGTGGTGCCGGTGAGCGGACTCATCATCACCTATTACGGCATCGATAATATCAAAATGTTCATCCGTCAAAAATAACCTGTCATGGATATCTGGGGCATTGCCGTGCTGGTCGTCAGTTTCATCATATTATTATCACTGGGGGTACCCATTGCTTTCAGCATCGGTATTTCGGGCATCCTCACCATGCTGGTGAGCATCTCTCCTCTGGCAGCCTTCACCACCTTTGCCCATCGCATGGCCACGGGCATTGACAGCTTTGCGCTGCTGGCCATTCCCTTCTTCATTCTGGCGGGTAACATCATGAACAGCGGGGGCATAGCGATGCGGCTGATCAATCTGGCCCGTGCCCTGGTGGGTAATATCCCCGGCGGTCTGGCCTTCGTGAACATCTTCGCCAACATGCTTTTCGGCGCCATCTCCGGATCTTCGGCAGCCGCCGCCTCAGCCATTGGCAGCATCATGGACCCTGAGATGCGCAAGGAGGGCTACGATCCCCATTTCAGTGCTGCGGTGAACATCACCTCCGCCACTACAGGCCTTTCCATCCCCCCGAGCAATGTGCTGATCGTCTATTCGCTGGCCAGCGGCGGCGCTTCCATCGCTGCTCTTTTTGTGGCAGGATATATCCCCGGCATCCTCACCGGTGTAGCCCTGATGCTCACGGCCATGTCCATGCTCATCTATAAGAACAAAGGGTTCAAAGGAGTTACCCTGACGCTGCTGAAGATCTTTGCGGTCTTTGTCCTGATCATGGCGGCGGTCATGGGTATTGCTTATATCGCAGAGCATTATCCTCCGGCCGTCCTGCACACCACCTGGATCGTCCTGGGCGTTCTGTTTGCCGCTTTCATCACCTTCCGCACCGTGAAGTACCGGGAGCGGGCTCTCTTCGGCATGAAAGCTTTCCTGGATGCCCTGCCCAGCCTGCTGCTGCTGATCATCGTCGTGGGAGGCATCATCGCCGGATACTTCACCGCCACCGAAGCATCGGCCGTGGCAGTCCTCTACTCCCTGATCCTCGCGCTCATCTACCGGGAGATGAAGATCAAAGACCTGCCGGATGTCATCCTGCGGTCGGTGAAAACCACGGCCATCGTTCTGCTGCTGGTGGGCACCAGCATCGGTCTCTCCTGGATCATGGCCTATGAGAACATCCCGCAGAACGTGAGCCACGGCCTCCTCAGCATCAGCGACAGTCCTTTCGTCATCCTGCTGATCATCAACCTCATCCTCCTTCTGGTGGGAACCTTCATGGACATGACCCCGGCGATCCTGATCTTCACGCCCATCTTCCTGCCGGTGGTGACCCATCAGCTGGGGCTGGATCCCATCCATTTCGGCATCATCATGGTACTCAACCTGAGCGTAGGCCTCTGTACGCCTCCCGTCGGATCGGTGTTGTTCATCGGCTGCAGCGTGGCGAACGTGAAGATCGAGCGGGTGATCAAACCCCTGTTGCCGATGTTCGCCGCCATGGTGATCACCCTGCTGCTGGTAACCTACATCCCGGAGATCAGCCTGTGGCTGCCGAAGCTATTCGACCTGGTGAAATAATGAAAAACGAAAAGGGATGCGTGAAAACGAATTGATGAAGCGATGACGCGATAATGCGATGATGCGATAAAGAGATCCTCCCGACACCAAAGACCTGAAACCTGAAACCTGAAACCTGAAACATGGAACTATTGAATCGGCACATTCCCCCTATGATTATTCACATCCACCGGAGGCAACTTGCTGCCGAAGTTATCTTCCACGGCTTTTACGATCAGGGAGGAAAGCCAGGCGTTGCCCCGCTGGTTGAGGTGTAACCCGTCGAGGGAGTATATGCTGTAGAGTTCGAGACGGGCCTGCAGAGGCACACCTTCCACCTGATGGATCTCCTCACTCTGCGGTTTGCCCCAGCCGTTCAGTTTGCCGGTGACAGCGATCTCATGGAGCGGTGTGTGTACATCCACCAGGACCAGGCGGCCGGGATACTCCTCCACTTTCTCCCGCAGGACGTCATTGAAAGCCTCCACACGATGCCGGAGCGTCTCTATCTGTGTAGCACTGAGGTAGTATTTTTCAGGCAGGGGGATGAGCGATCCCAGACCGTATTGCAGCAGGTCTTTGGGCAGGTTCATGAAGACCAGCTCATCTTCGGTCAACTGCCGGTATTTTTCCAGAGGTGTACCGTCCGGATAATAGGCATCGGGCAGGGTGCTGTCATGTACCACCACCGGCTGAGGATAGGGATTATATCCGTTATCATTAAAATCGATGAAAGGCCTTTTCGGGTTGGCCGGGTCCATATTGTTGGCCGCCACCGCATCATTGAATTCCCTGTAAGTTTCCCGCGCCAGGGACAACTTACTGCCCGGCAGCTTGATAAAATCATACGGATAATAATAAAAGAAAGGGAAGTCGTCGAAAGCCGGGAGGGTGAGGACCACTCCTTTGCTTTCCGGTACGGCGAGCAGGGTCTCTGTCAGGAGATCCACTTTCTCCCGGAAGAGCGTCACGGAGGTGAGGTCCTCAGGGGCAGGATCGCCGGGACCCGTCGTAAGGGTATCGCCGGCGCCTCCGGAGACCGCATACCCCATGATATCGGCCATGCCGATCCACAGCAGGAAAGTGGTGGGTTGCAGCGCCTGTATGCGAGCCGGAAGGAGATCCTGCGGAGCAGGCAGAGCCATGCGTGCATAATAGGGGTTGTTGGCCAGGACAGGGTTGTCCACCTGCCAGCTCCTTAGGAAAGGAATCGTCAGGTCGTTCAAGGCATTGCGGTCACCATCGAAAGAAGGGATCGCTTCTCCCGGGAGGGTGACGATCTCCGGCTCTTCGGCCTGCACATCCGGATACTTCAGGACATACCTTCCCTGCAGTCCGTTCTTTTGTTCATACACATTGAACCCGTTGGGTGAGAAAATATCTGCCTGGGAAAGCTTCTCCATCCCGGCCTTTGCCAGACTACCGGCGAAGATAGCAGCTACCGAATTCTGCTGGCCTTCTGTGTAAAGGGCGCCATCCATGAAGCCGGCGAGGTAGTCATCCCCCACGGCAACGAACGAGGTTGGGTCCAGCATACCGGGGTCGTACTCCACCTGCGTGGAGGGGAAATCATACTCACATCCCCAGAATATCCCAAGAGAAAAAAGGAGCACGAACAGCAACCACCCGCTACGGGGCAGGAACCTGTACCTCTGATATTTATTTATTTTTCTCTTCATTCGTTCAATGCCGGTATACCTGATCTTTTCTTTATTTACTAAAGTTTCGCAGAAGCATAAAATGTTAAAGAACAGCAAAATATAAGAGAAAAAAGCAGCATGATTGTTTTGCTAATATACTATGATTAAGTATATTAGCATATGTTTCCAAACACAACAACC
>JALVJE010000213.1 GCA_027028505.1 Bacteroidales bacterium | reverse complement strand
GAGATGGGATTGATGTATCATTCCTGGCAGGCACAGTGGATAGGCTCACCCGTCCTGCCACCAGCACAACCCGGCGGACCCAATCCGGCCTATTATTTCCGGAAAGAGATCGACCTGCCCGCTTCGCACGGAAAAGGCCGGGTATATATCAGCGGGCTGGGTTACTATGAACTGTATATCAACGGACAAAAAGTGGGCGATCATGTGCTCTCCCCCAACCATTCCAACTATACATACCGGGATACCACAAAGTTTACAGGTGATTACAAAGAGGTACGTCACATGTCCTTCCGGGTTTATTACGAGACCTTTGACATCACACCCTACCTGCACGCCGGTGCCAACACCCTGGGGGTGATCCTGGGCAACGGATGGTATTTTCAGCATGAGCGGGATGAGGATACAGTTTATTCTTATGGTCTGCCCCGTCTCCTGGCCCGCTTTGAGATCGCCGATACCGGGGAAAAAGACCTGACCGTGGTCACCGACACCACCTGGAAGACCTCCACCGGTCCCATACTGCACAACGGTATCTATACCGGGGAGGTCTACGATGCCCGCAAGGAGATACCAGGGTGGGCCAAACCGGGCTATGATGACAGTGCCTGGCAACAGGCTGTGGTACGTACGGCTCCGCGCGGTCGTCTCATCGGTCAAATCGCCCCGCCCGACCGCATGATACGCGAGGTGAAGCCGGTTTCCCAAAAGGTGATCAACGACACTACCCTGCGTTATGACCTCGGGGAGATGATCTCAGGATGGGTCCGTCTGCACGTGAAAGGACCCGCCGGAACACGCATCACCATGCGCTTTATTGAAGAGATGGGCCCCCAGTACGGCCAGACCGACACCTATATCCTCAAAGGAAAAGGGACAGAGACCTGGCAACCCCGCTTCACCTGGCATGGCTTCCGCTATGTGTTGCTCACCCACACCGCTCCACTGGACACACTTGCCCTCACGGGCGTCGTGGTCAACACCGATGTACCGCAGACAGGCTCTTTCATCTGCTCCAACGATATCTTCAACAAGCTCAATGAAAATTTTATCCGCACGCAGGAGGGCAACATGCACGGCGGCGTACCCAGCGACTGTCCCCACCGCGAACGGCGCGGCTACACCGGTGACGGCCAGATAGCGGCCCCGGCAGCCATCTGCAACTTCGACATGTCGGCCTTTTATACCAAATGGATCGGCGACATCGCCGACGGTCAGAACAGGATCAACGGTTTCGTCCCCTATACTGTCCCCTTCCAGAGCGGCTGGGGCGGTACTCCCTGGGGGTCGGCGTATATCATCCTGCCCTGGTACATGTACCTGTATTACGGGGATACAACCATTGTACGGAAACACTGGCAGGGGATGAAGAAATACATCAGCTACCTGCAGAGCCGCCTTATCCCTCCGGGGATCGTCGATGAAGAGCTCCTGGGGGAGTGGGTGCCTCCGGATCCCACGGTGATCCCCAAAAACCTGGTCAGTACAGCATACTTCCATCATGACCTGCAGATCATGCGCACCCTGGCAGGCGTGTTAAAGAAAGAACAGGATGCGCGGCGCTTCGACTCGCTGATGCAAGTGGTAAAAAAAGGATTCAACGAAAAATATTTCCACAAAGAGGAGATGTCATACTCCATTGGCCGGCAGGGAGCCAATGTCTTTGCCCTGGGATACGGGCTGGTCCCGGCACAATATATCCCGGCCGTTTTCCGTACTCTCACCGACCATGTCCTCACCACCGGGCATTTTGACACCGGCATGATGGGCACTCCCCTGCTGTTACAGGTGCTCACCCGTTACGGCCGCATGGACCTGGCCTATACCATCATGAACCAGAAGGACTTCCCCGGCTACGGGCTGGAGATCCTGAAAGGATCGACCACCCTGTGGGAGCAGTGGGACGGCGTCAATTCCCACAGCCATCCCATGTTCGGTAGTGTCTGCGAATGGTTCTACAGCGCTCTCGCCGGCATCAACCCCGACCCTTCGGCACCCGGTTTCAGGCACATCATCATCCGGCCCCGGCCTGTATACGGTCTCACGTATGCCTCCGCCACTTACCTCTCCCCTTACGGACCGGTCACCTCCTCCTGGCAGACCGACAGCAGCACCTTCACCCTGGAGGTGACGGTACCGCCCAACAGCACAGCCACCGTCTATCTGCCGGCGGTGAGCGAAAAGGATGTGAGCGCCAGAGGCGAATACCAACAGCCGGATGTGGGCATCACCTTCGACAGTATCAGCAGTCATGAAGCGATCTACCATCTGCTGGCAGGCAAATACAAGCTGGTCTCCCACGGTATCTCGCCACTGCTGCAGCACCCCCTGCTCACAGCCCCCACCGTCTTCCCCCTGGACACCCTTCTTTTCCTGGGAGATTCGCTGACGGTCACCATGCACAGCGATCAGGACAATACCGTGATCCGCTACACCCTCGACGGGAAGATACCGGACAACACCTCCTCCCGTTATACGGGACCGGTCACCTTTACCCACCGCACAAAACTGATGGCCCGGGCTTTCGGTCCCGACGGTACCGCAAGCCCTGTGACCCGTCGCCTGTACAATTTTACCGATCCAAAAAAGAATGGCCTGCATTACAAATATTACCAGGGACTCTGGCAGCGAGTGCCTGATTTCTCCCGCCTCACGCCGACAGCACAAGGCATCCTGCATGATATCAACCTCGACGAGATCACATACAACAAAGACCGTTTCGCCCTCCTCGTGACGGGCTGGATAGAGATCCCCAAAAGTGGTAAATACACTTTTTATCTAACTTCCAACGACGGCAGCCGTCTATGGATCGACGGCCGGGAGATCATCAACAATGACGGGGGACACCCCGCCGTTGAGAAAGAAGGACAGATCACCCTTACCGCAGGGAGACACAGGCTTCGCATCGGATATTTCCAGCTGGGCGGCGGATATTTCCTCGGCCTCGACTGGAAAGAACCGGGCGGCATGAAAGAACCCGTCCCGCCGGACCTGCTGTTCCATACAGTAAAATAGATCCGGGTCCAAAAAATAGAATCTGGAAATGTTTTATTTCCGGACCTCTTTTTGTTGTGATCTGTAAAAATATCAGAGGAAATCATCAACTTTTGAACATAGAGAAACGGAAGAAAATCCTATCTTTATGTGATCAATTCGATGCGGTTATGAAACTGACATCTATTATCTTCCTTGTTGTTTGGGTCCTTTCACCTGGATGCGGCACTTATCATGGTGACCAGGATACCGGGGTCTCTCCAAATACCCTCACCCAGGCAGAAAAGGATGCCGGGTGGCAACTTCTTTTTGACGGCCTGACATTGAAGGGATGGCAGGCGCTGGGCCTCGACAGTATCCCGCAGGCATACTGGCGTGTGGAAGAAGGCACCATCCATAAAGTGGCCCGCAAAAAGGTCAGACCTCTGCCCGACGGCACGATGCCTCCTACCTGTGATCTGATGACCACCGATACCTTTCTCAACTTCGAGCTCTCTTTTGAGTGGAAGATCTCTCCCGCCGGCAACAGTGGTATCAAGTACAATGTCTCTGAGAAGATGTCGGCGACAGGGGGTAGTACCCATGCGCTGGGATTCGAATATCAGATCATTGACGATACCGGCTATCCGGAAAAGCTGGAACCCTGGCAGAAGACAGCAGCCCTGTATGCCCTGGTCCCGCCACGGGGCGCCCGACCCAAAGCTGCCGGAAAATGGAACAGCGGGCGCATCATCCTGAAAGGCAACCACGGGGAACATTGGCTCAACGGGAAGAAAGTGGTGGATTATGAGCTGGGCACATCCCGGTTCGACTCGCTCTTTCAGCACAGCAAATATCATATTCACCCACATTTTGCTGAAAAAAGGTACGGACATATCGTACTGCAGGACCACAGCGATGACGTATGGTTCCGCAACCTGAAGATCCGGAAGATCCAATAAGTTTCATCCATCAAAATCATACAACTATGAAAAAGACAAACAGAAGGGATTTCATCAAAAAAAGCAGTATCGGGCTGGCAGGCAGTGCGGCAATGCTCTCTTTCAGCCCGGCCTCCTACGCCCGCATCATCGGCGCCAACGACCGGATCAATGTAGCTGTGATCGGCATCCGCGGGCGAGGTGGCGGACACATCCACAGCTATGCAAAAATGAAGAACGTACATGTGAAGTACATCGTTGATATCGACGAGAACCTTTACAAACGCCGGATCGACGAAGTGAAAGAGATCGCCGGCTACCGTCCCAAAACCGAATGGGACATGCGCAAGGTCTTTGAGGACAAGGACATCGATGCCGTCTCCATCGCCACACCCAACCACTGGCATGCACTGGCCACCGTGTGGGCCGCTCAGGCAGGAAAACATGTATATGTCGAGAAACCGGCTATGCATGAGATCTGGGAAGGACAGCAGATGGTCAAAGCTGCCCGCAGATACAATGTATTGATCCAGGTGGGCTTCCAAAATCGTTCTTTTGACACCACCAACCGGGCCATACAGTTCATCCGCGACGGTAAGCTGGGAGACGTATATATGGCCCGGGGCCTTTGTTTCAAGCCCCGCGGCGATATCGGCGTATATCCCGACGGACCTATGAAACCGGGCGAAAAATTCAAGCTGAATGCCGAGAGTTCCCATTATGAACCTCCATACACCGAGGAATATCTCAAGAAAGTCCATTACGACATGTGGCTGGGCCCAGCCCCCAAAAAACCTTTCAACCGCAACCGTTTCCACTACAACTGGCACTGGTTCTGGGATTACGGCAATGGCGACACCGGCAACCAGGGGCCTCACCAGTTCGACGTGGCCCGCTGGGCCCTCGGCGAAGAGGAAATGCCTGAGCGTGTCAGCTCCGTAGGTGGCATGTATAAATTCAAGTCGATGCAGGAAACCCCCAATGTGCAGACCTCCCTCTTCCACTACCGTGACGGTAAGATCCTGGAATTCGGTACCCGCGGTCTCTACACCGACCCCGAAGGTATCCTCCTGCCCGACATCAAGCTGACCGACGACGGCAAGATCTCCAAAGGCTCCAAAGCCACTCCCGTTAAGATAGGGACCATCATCCTGGGTACCGAGGGATGGATGCAGATCGATGCCGGAGGCAACTGGCAGACTTTCTTCGGGCGTAAGAACGAACCGGGCCCTACCTCGGGAGAAAAGGACACTTCCTACAACCCCATGGACCTTACCGGCGGCGGTGGCGGCGGACATTTCGGCAACTTCATCAATGCCGTACGCAACAACGACCGGACACTGCTCACCTGTGAGGTGGAAACCGGGTATAAATCTACCGTCCTGCCCCTGCTGGCCAATATCTCCTACCGTCTGGGCAGAGAACTGCATATCGACCCGGACACGGAAACCTTCATCGACGATCCCGAAGCCGAAAAGATGCTGACCAGGGTGTACCGGCAAGGGTATGAGGTGCCGGCGATAAGTTAAAGTTAAAAGTCAGAGATCCTTTGCGGACATTGCGAAACGCTTTGCGTTCTCTGCGTGAAGCCTTTACTAACAAAATAAAACCCAAATACTATGAAAATAAAAACCGTATTCCTCATTTTTACCTCTGTCTTACTCATGGTGAGTTCCTGTGGCAACGGAACGGATAAAAAAGGCGGCCGGGAGAAGATCCATGTCATCCCGCATGCCCAGGAGATGCGGGTGGATGTTCTGGTGGATGGCAAGCCGTTCACCTCGTTCCTCTACACCGATACCCTGGCGGCGCTCACCAAGCCGGTCCTGTGGCCGGTGATCTCTGCCGCCGGCGATACGCTCACCCGCGGCTTCCCGCTCCATCCCGTGGCAGGGGAGCGTACCGACCATCCCCACCACATCGGTATGTGGCTTACCTACGGTGATGTCAACCACATCGATTTCTGGGGCAACTCCCCGGCCATGCCACCGGAGATGCACGATAAGCTGGGATGGATACGCAACGTGAAGATCCTGAAAACAGAAAGCGGTAAAGATAAAGGGATCCTGGAGTTCACGGCCGACTGGCTGGATGCCTTTGGCAAGGTGATGCTGAAGGAACATACTACCTTCACGTTCAGCGACGGCAACAACACCCGCATCATCGACCGGGTCACCACCCTGACCGCACAAAAGGATACCATCGTTTTCTACGATACCAAAGAGGGCATGATGGCCATCCGGGTGACCCATGCACTGGAACTACCTACCAATAAACCTATCACTCTCAGTGATGCCCACGGCAACAAGACCGTCGTGGAAGGATCCCACGATACCATTGCCAACGGCAACTACCTTACCAGCACCGGCGTCACCGGCCTGGAAGCCTGGGGAAAAAGAGCCGACTGGGTGTGCCTGCACGGCAAGGTGAAAGGTACCGAAGAGAGCATCACCATCTTCGATCACCCGGACAATCCCGGTCATCCCTCCTACTGGCATGCCCGTGGTTACGGCCTCTTCTCCGTTAACCCGCTGGGACAGAAAACCTTCAGCAAAGGGAAAGAGGTCCTTAACCTCACTCTCGCCCCGGGACAGTCCGTCACCTTCAGATACCGGGTCATGATCAAATCAGGGAAAGTCACTGCCGGAGAGCTGAACAAGGATTATGAGGAATATATAAAATAAGTTCATAGTTCGTAGTTCATAGGATACATAATAAGAAACCCGGAGAAGCTTCTCCGGGTTTCTTATTATCTCAATAACTTTTAACTTTTAACTCTGAACTTTTAACTTACTTGTAAGGTTCTCCCGTTCCCTGCAGCAACCACGTCTTCGACCAGGCACTGTTTTTCCCGTCACCGGTAGAAAAGGATGTCTCTTCCAGCTTATCTATGGCTGCCTGACAGTTGTCCCCGTTGAGGTCCTGCTCTTTCACTGAATAGTAGAACCGCAGCGGGATGGCATCCCTTTTGACCTCTTTGCCGGGTTTCAGTTGCGGATAGCCGGTCCTTCTCCAGTCGAACCAGGATTCGGTAGCGGCGGTCCAGCTGGCGATCCATTTCTGTTCCATGATCTGCCCCAGGGTACCGTCAAAAACCACGCCGGGTTGCTGGATATAAGTGCCATAATCACCAGCCAGGCCCCAGGCCGTCAGGGAAGACCTCACCCCTTCCTCATAGTGGGTCTGAGCATCCTCGCCGGTCCATCCTTTCAGGGCGGCCTCGGCAATGATAAAGTGTACTTCGGCAGCGCTCATCATGCGCGACACGAGATATTCTCCCGAAGCCTGCTTGTACATCTCGGCCAGATGGGATACATGGGGGTTGTGAGGCGCCTGATTCAGATCGGGACAGAGATTATAGGCCTGCGGAACGATCGACCAGGCCGGCGGCATACCTACATATTCGGGATCCAGATCCAGCGGATAACCGTATTTTCTCTCGTAATCGGCAGCGATGGAATCACCCACATAACGAATGCCGTTCACGATCTCATCCCTGAAATGATCAGAATAATCTATCTGGAGGGGTACATCGATCTTGCGGGCCCATACGTGCAAGCGCGGATCGTTGAAATATTCCAGGGTATCCACCAGGGTGGAACACATCTTCAGCCGCATATAGGCTCCCTGTTTCTCCTGCTGGAACACCGTATTGGAGGGCCATGAATCGGAGGAGTTGGTACCCGGATAAGGGAGGTTGGCATCCTCAGACGCTCTCAGGATCAGCGGATACGTGTCGGGATCATCGACGATCTTCTCGATACCGGCCCGTGCAAAATCCGGTTCTTTGTAGGAAAGACGCATATAGTAACGCAATGCAAGTGAGTTGGCGAATTTTTGCCATTTCGTCACATCTCCCTGATACAGGACATCCTGTACCCCGTCAATACCATCATAGCTGCCCGGCTTGCCGGAGAGCAACGCGTTGGCCGTATCCAGATCGGCCAGAATACCGTGGTAGATATCCTGCTGCGGATCATAAGGAGGCCGGATATGCTCTTCAGCGCCATCCTCACCAAGCAAAGCATCCTTGTAGGGAGCATCTCCCCACAGGTCGGCGATCATTCCGAAAGCATAGGCCCGCATGATCAGGGCCACGCCCCTGTGAAAATCCAGGTCCATCGCCTCAGCTTTTTCCAGCATCGCCTGTGTGTTCCTGAGGATACCATAATAGCCACCCCAGTCACTGCCGCTGGGGTTCCAGTCGTAAGCGTTATGACCACTCCCCCAGCCATCCTTCTGGGTATGTTGCATCACACCGGCAATATCACCGAAACCCAGCCCCACTACCGTTTGTCCCATACTCGCCACCACGGTACTCATCAGCAGGTTGGGATGGGCGATCTCAGGATCCACCCCGTTGGGGTTGATGTTCAGCTCATCCAGATCTTTACAGGACCAAAAAGATAGTGTAAAGAAGATCAATAATAAGATGCTTTTGATTTTATTTGAATACATGACCGTATATTTTATTGTTCACAAAAACTAAAAGGTAAGATTGACCTTGAACCCTACCGGGATCACCCAGGGTTCCACATTGTAACGCTCTATACCCTGCTTAAAGCCGGAAGCCTCCGCCTGGAAAGCCCTTTCCGGATCAATGCCGATCTTGGATTTGGTCCAGATCATGATGTTCCGGCTGTATATCGATACCAGCAGATCCTGCATATGCAGTTTTTCCACAATACCGGATGGCAGATGATAGCTCAGGGAAATCTCCCGCAGCTTAACGAAATCAGCATCGAACGTGGAAGGTGTCATGAACCCCCATGGATAACTAACCACCCAGGGTGTGTAAGGTATCGGATTGTTGTCTCCCAGGTTTTCCGTGTACGTACCATCCTCGTTCTGTACTACGCCTGGGACAAAGATGCCATCATTCACGGTGTATCCACTCCAACTTTCCGGGAACCCACCCCACTCAGGGGTAGGACCTCCCACCACATGAAAACCGTTTTTAATATATTCATCTTCATGAGCTACCAACCAGTCACGCAGTTCTTTGCCCGTCCTTCCGCCGGGATTGATAGCCTTCCTCAGCCAGTCTTCCGAGTTGGCATCCTCCGCCATGTAACGGTAGGTCTGCGAGACGAACTGTCCGCCGTGCCGCCAGTCGAAAGTAGCACTCAGAACAAAACCTTTATAAGAAAGAGATGTCTGTGCTCCGAACAGGAAATCCGGGTTGTAGTTGCCGATCTTGTTCCTCACATCGGCCACTTTGATCTCCTGCCATTCCATATCACTGCCTCCGATGATGGGATATCCGTAATAGGGAGAATCGGGATCGGTCACTTTCAGGATCTCGGCATCATACAGGTCTCCTATATCATCTCCTTCATACGCCCAGGCTCCACCTTTGGCATCGCTCCAGAACTTGATCAGATCGACTCCGGGAGCGATCTTTGTCAGGCGTGTTCTGTTGCGGGAGAAGTTTACCGACACGTCCCAGGTGATATCCCGTGTTTTCAGCGGCACCCCGCCGGCGATGAACTCCCATCCCCGGCTCTCGATAAGACCTGCGTTAACATTCACACCACTATAACCCGAAGAGGTGGCTATAGGGACATTACGTATGATCTGGTTCGTATTATCAATATTATAATAGGTACCTTCGAAATGCACCCGGTCGCCGAAGAGCCGCACTTCGCCGCCCACCTCCCAGGAGGTAGCCTCTTCGGGTTTCAGGTTGGGGGTCAGGATCGTTCCCGGTTTGGCCAGGCGGGTAACATTCCCCCATTGCTCCAAAAATCCGTAAGTAAGATAGAGCTGATAAGGAGCGGCATCATTCCCTACAGTGGCCCATCCACCCCGGAGTTTCAACATATCCACATTGTCCCCCATGTGGAACATCTTATCCAGGAGCATGCTCAGGGAAACCGAAGGATAAAAGTAAGACCTGCTCTCGGGAGGCAACGTGCTCGACCAGTCGTTGCGGGCAGTAAGATCAACATAGATCATACTGTTATAGGAGAGATTGGCCGTACCATAAACACTGTAGATCGCTTTCTGGCTCAGCCCGCTCCAGTAATTGAGCGAACCGCTTTTGATGTTCCGCACATTGTAAACATTCGGCACGATAAGGCCGGCGCCCGATTTGGAAGCATTGCCGGCGGAGGTGCCTTTGCGGTAAAGCGCATTCCCCCCGGCCGATACCGTCACCCCCAACTTACCGAAAGTTTTGTTAAAGGTGGCCAGGAAGTCGGCATTGCGTTCATAGTTCTGTATGTTGATGATCCCGTAAGCTCCGTTGTTGGGCTCTTTGGTATAGCTGGGAGGTATCTTGGTTTCACGCCGCTCGCCGTAACGGTCGATGGAGTAACGGCCGCGCAGGCTCAACTCGGGGAGCACCTGCCACTCCAGAATAAGGTTTCCGAAGATACGGTTGCGGTTAAATCCGTTGTCCACCTCATAAGCCAGAAAATAGGGATTGTTATACAGCCCGTTGGCAGGAGTGCGTTGCTGCAGGCCTTCCTGTCCCGGCTCCCAGTAATCCTTCAGCAAGGTGATGGGGATATTCAGTGGCACCTTGTAGGCCCATTCCAGGGGGTTGGTACCCCGGTTGCTGGAAGGCCGGTTGTTGGCCCAGGTGTTCACCACACCGACATTCGTGGTAAAAGTCAACTTTTTCGTAGCCCTGATATCGGAACCGATCGTGAGGTTGTTGCGGTGCAGATCCGACCCCGGCACGATCCCCCGGTTGGTCATATTGGTCACCGAGATACGGTAGTTGGCCATCTCCGTACGGTTCATGATCGAGACACCATTGGTCGAGGTAATGCCCGTCTGCACAAATTCAGCCACATTGTTGGGATACGAGACCAACGGAATGGGCACCTTGTTACCGTTGGCATCCAGCGGACTGTGCCATTGTATGGCGAAGTACCCTTTGTCACACTCCGGACCGGCGCCGGCGGCCTGGGCCGGATCGATAATCAGGATTTTACCACCTAGGACATCTGGAGTGAAAGGGAAATACCCCGAAGCAAAATGTTTCTGCGTGTCAAAATACTTGTAAGGCATGTCAAAGACGGTGTTGGTGCTTACATTCACCGTTACACCCTTGCTTTTCCTTCCCTTTTTTGTGGTGATCAGCACCACACCGTTACCGGCACGTGAACCATACAGAGCTGCGGCGCTGGGGCCTTTGAGGATGGACACGCTTTCTATATCATCGGGGTTCAGGTCGGAAATGGCATTCCCATAGTCCACGATATTGCGGTCGCCGATCTGGCTGGTATTGTTCAGCCCGTTGATCATCGGCACGCCATCCACCACAAAAAGAGGCTGGTTGTCACTGCTCAGGGAAGTGGCTCCGCGGATCACCACGCTCACGGAGGAGCCGGTTCCGCCGGTGGAGTTAATGGTCACCCCCGCCACCTTGCCAGCCAGGGCATTGACCACGTTCTCCTGTACCACCTTGTCCAGCTCATCTCCCTTCACTTTTCCTACGGCAAAACCCAGGGACTTCTCCTGACGGGTTATGCCCAGGGCTGTGACCACTACCTCATCCAGTTTCTTCACGCTCTCTTTCATCACCACATTGATGACTCGCCTGCTACCTACTGTCACCTCCCGGGTCTCAAAACCGACAAAGGAAAAAACCAGGGTGGCACTGGCATCAGGTACGGTGAGCTTATACCTGCCGTCCGCACTGGTGATCGTACCATGCTGGCTTCCCTTGACCAACACAGTCACTCCGGGCAATCCCTGACCATCTTCCGAGGTCACCTGCCCGGATACTTCTATCCCCTGCTGCAAAAGAGAGAGAGCATCGCCCCTGACTGCAAAAGCCGGAAGTACCGGTTGCAACATCAGAACAATACCCAAAACCACCGGCAGAAGATACTTTTTAATTAAAAAAGATCTGTGTTTCATAACAAAGCAGTTAAGTTTAGGTTAAAGAACAAAAGATTTCAGGCTAATATAAGGTTAACAGGAACTCTCCATTCCCGTTTTAAAATTATAAATTTCCGGTAATTTTTTTTAAATTTATATGAATATTTAACCTTTTTCCCAAGGGAAAGACGTTTTTTTTCTAACAATGATAATATTCCATGAAACAATATCAAAATACCATATATAAAAAGCCCTTCTTTTACGTCTTATTACAACTTTCTGAAGTTACACATAAAAATAAATACTATGACACAGAAAAAAGCATTGTACAGGACCCTCAGGATATCATTTGTGATCGTTTTCGCACTGGTTCTGACCTCCTGCAACGGAGGAAAAAAGTTTTCCGGATACCTTACCACGGCAGGCAGCGGCACCGACCAGTTCAAGGTGGTCGTGGTCAAAGGCACCCCCTATGAAATGGGATACCAGCAGGGCACACTCCTGAAGGACGAGATCAAAGAGTCTTTGTCCACTTTTCTTGCAGCAGCCCAGCATGAGGCACCCGAGGTCTTCAGTAATGCTGCTCTCGACAAGGCTTGGGAGATCAATGCTCCTTTTATCGATGATCGCATCAAAGAGGAGATGCAAGGGCTTTCCGATGCTACGGGTCTAGATATCCGGGATATCCGCCGTGCCCACATGGCTCCTGTGGTAGGCACCTATTCCTGCAGCGGCGTGGTGGTATGGGGGAAAGCCACTGCCACCGGTCACGCCTACCAGATCAGGAACCTCGATTTCTCCAAAGATGCCGGCCTGCAGGACCATCCGATGGTCGTGGTATATATCCCTGACAAGGGGGCTACCCAGGTGAACGTCTCCTTTGCCGGCTACATAGCCTCCCATACCGGCATGAATGCCAACCATCTTGTCTTCGGTGAGATCGGCGAATCACCGCAGTCGGAGTTCCCTTATGACCTCAAAGGAGCTCATTTCAGCTTCCTCTTCCGCAAGATGATGTATGACGCTAACAGCCTGGATGATATCATCCATACGATCGAGACCACACCGCTCATCAAACGGTATTTCCTCTTTTTCAGCGACGGCCGCCCGGCATCTATGGGAGGCGTCAAAGTGCTGGTCTCAACCCCCGACTCTGTCAAATACCACATCTGGAGAGACAACGACTCCACCGATATCGATGCACCCAATGTGCTGCCCTATGTGGTGTATAATACCATGAACAACCCGGTAGCCTTCAAAATGCTTAAAGAGAATTACGGTAAATTCGATGCTGAGAAGATGATCGCTCTCTCCCGGGCCGTGGCCGACGAAGACGGCAATCT
The DNA here is from genome assembly GCA_027028505.1 of Bacteroidales bacterium. GTDB lineage: Bacteria > Bacteroidota > Bacteroidia > Bacteroidales > VadinHA17 > DRPN01. The sequence goes on along the minus strand of JALVJE010000213.1, from coordinate 9,419 downwards.
GATGGATGTCGTGTATGACGCCACCACCATGGAGATGTGGATCGCTTATGCCAACGGTATGGAAGATGCCTCCAAACAGGATTATGTGCATATCTCACTGGATGATATTTTGCAAGAGGCGGGAGTGAAATGAAGTTCGAACCTGGAACATGGAACCTGAAACATGGAACCTGAAACATGGAACCTGAAACATGGAACAATTCAGTACAGCCACAATTCATTGCGTCTCAACTCAATACAACTAACCTTATATTATGAAAAAGATCATCTGCATTATCCTGTGTCTGTTATTGGCCGGCTTCATCGCCTGGCAGAACCTTGCCGGTATTGGTGAGGTCAAGCTGCCGGTATCCGAATATTACCAGTATGACCATGATCTGCCACTGCTCGATTCGGTAAGGCAGATCCCGGACACCACCGCATACGATCTGTATTATGTTACCTACCGCAGCGTACACGACCGGCGGGTTACCGCTCTGCTCTCGCTCCCGGAACAGGTCAGCAGACCGGTCCCGGTGGTCCTCCTGCTGCACGGACTGGGCGACCGAAAAACGGTCGACTACATAGAAGCAGGCAACAAGTATCTCCTGGACGCCGGTTATGCCGTGATGCGCATCGACATCTGCAATCACGGTGACCGGAAAGTATACGATTACGATTTTGACCTGACCGACGGACTCCGTTACTGGACACGTGATATGGTGGCCCAGACGGTCTTTGACCTGCGGCGGGCCATCGACTTCATCGAAACCCGGCCGGAGCTGGATGCAGATAAAGTGGGTTTTATGGGGATCAGTCTGGGCGGTATCACCGGCACCATCTTTTGCGGGGTGGATCCCCGCGTGAAGGTGCCCGTCATCATCCTGGCCGGGGGACAACTCAATCTGATGTTCGGCGAGAAAGCCCTCTCCCAAAAGACCAAAGACTTTCTCAGCGTCATCGATCCGATCAATTTCGTCCGGATGATCTCCCCCCGGCCCCTGCTGATGATCAATGCCAGCCACGATGATGTGATACCTCCCGTTACCAGCAAGCTGCTTTACCGGAAAGCCAAAAAACCCAAGAAGATCATCTGGTATCCCGCCAAACACCACACCCTCCCCATCGACAAAACGTACCCGGCAGGGATCAAATGGCTTGATAAATATCTGAGGAATGATGATCGATGAAGGATTATCGATGAACACTTAATTATCAAACATGGAACCTGAAACCTGGAACATATTTCGTACAATCCACGCAGCTAACCACAAACTACGAACCTCAAACCTCAAACCATTAATCCTTCTCCATGATCAAATTCCTTAAGATCTTTGGGATCACATTAGCCGTCTTGCTGATCCTGGCCTACTTTTACATCCTTCTCCCTGTGTGGGGGGTCCCGTTCAACGGGCAACGCCACGGCCGGCCGCCGCTGACACCTTCGTGGGCGCTGGAGTGCTGGCTGTGGGAAGATGATGAGAACACAGCAGCCCGCGTGGATGAACTGCTCCGGGGATATAAAGAACATGATATCCCCGTGCGCACCATCCTTATCGATAGTCCCTGGAGCCTGCGTTACAACGACTATGAGGTGGACACGGTCCGTTATCCTCATCCGGAACAGTGGTTCCCGGCATTGCAGGACAGCGGTTACCGCGTAGTGCTGTGGACCACCTCCATGGTCAACAGCTACAGCAAAGACACGCGGATACAGCATTCGGAAGACTGGTACAATATGGCCCGCGACAGCGGCTTTCTCTGCGGCAACGGTCATCAGTACTCCTGGTGGAAAGGCCGGGGCGGGTTCATCGACTATACCAACCCGGCCGCTATGCACTGGTGGCATGGCCTCCAGCAGCAGGTATTCGACCTGGGCATCGACGGCTGGAAACTGGACGGCACCGCCACCAATTTCTCCTCCTCGCTGGGCCCTGTTCCCCTGTTCTACCAGAAAACCCATAAGGGACTGATGACCGCCCGGCAATACATGGACCATTATTACCGGGATGAGTATTTCTATGGGCTCACGCGCAACCCGCAGTTCGTTACCCTCTCCCGTGCCATGGACCGGTGGTATCACCCCGAGGGGTTCGCCCCCATTGACGCCTCCCCCGTCAATTGGGTGGGCGACCAGGAGCATTACTGGGTGTCGGACGAGCAGATCGACAAAAAATACCAGGGGCAGCAGAAAGATATCGCCCTCAAAGGCATCCGGGGCTTTGAGTCGGCCATCCGCAACATTCTGCACAGCGCAAAAAAAGGGTACAACATCATCGGCTCCGACGTGGCGGGCTTCTCGGGCCGGCATATACCACCGCGGCTGTACATACGGTGGGCCCAGTTTTCTACCTTCTGCGGCCTCTTCCTCAACGGCGGCCACGGCGAACGGGCCCTCTGGAAAAGAAGCCCGCAGGAGCTGGAGATCATACGGAAGTTCTCCTGGCTACATACCGAGTTGGTACCTTATATGTACCATTATGTGGTCACCGGCCACCGGGGCGAAGGTCTGCTGATGCGCCCGGTCAAAGGAGATCATCAATACCTCTTCGGAGATAACCTCCTCGTGGCTCCCATTTATGTCGACAAGCTGTCACGGGAGGTCACCCTGCCCGCAGGAACCTGGAGATACTGGTTCGATGACACGAAAACGATCCGGGGACCCGTCACCTTCACCCGGGAGTATCCCCTCGATGAATTTCCGGTATATGTCCGGCAGGGTGCGATCATCCCCGTAAATGTCAGCAGGGGATACACGGGTCTGGGAGACACCGCTTCGGCCGGTTATCTCACCTTCCTGGTATGGCCCGCCGGCACAGGCCGGTTCGATGTTTTCAGCGAAGGCGGGAAAAAGAAGACCTCCCTGCAGATGAAACAGGAGGGCTCCTCTCTGACCCTCTCCCTCACCGGCGAAAAAAGGCCGCATATCCTGCGCATACACCTGCCGGCTAAACCGGAAAAGATCCTGCTCGACGGTCAGGACATCAGCGACCGCTGCCGGTACGACGCCACAAAACAAAAACTCATCATCAAAACGCGACGATACAATTCTGGCAAATACTTTATAACTTTGAAGGATGAAGAAGGATCGATGCTGGAGCGATAGCCGAAGTCCCGGTTTACCGGGAATCGATGATCGATGAACATCTAATTATCAACCTGGAACCTGAAACATGGAACATGGAACAAATAACGTACGGACGCAATTATTGCGTCCCATAGCTGATCCCGTTCATCCCGCTACCAGTAGAATTTCGAACACTAAATATAGCAGACCTATGAAGACAAAACATTTCCTCCCCTTCTCATTGCTCATTGCTCTTATCCCCCTGCTCTCCCTCTCTTCCTGCCAGCCAGGCACGGAGAAGAAAGCAGAGGAGCAGAAAGCAACCGCCCGGACTCAGGCGGAGCTGCTGGGTTTCCCGGCCGGGAAAAAAGTGATCATCCTCCATGCCGATGATGCGGGCATGTGTAAGGAAGCCAATGAAGCGGTACAATATCTTCTGGAAAACAACTTCATCCAGTCCACCTCGGTGATGGCTCCCTGCCCCTATGCAAATGAGATGCTCAAGTGGGCGATCGCTCATCCTGACAAGGATATTGGCATGCATCTTACGCTCACTTCAGAGTGGAAGACCTGGCGCTGGGGACCTGTGAGCGATCCCGACAGCGTACCGGGGCTCATCGACCCCGAGGGCAAGCTGTGGCATGAGGTCCCCGGCGTGGTGCAACATGCCACCCCCGACGAAGTGGAACGCGAGATACGGGCACAGATCGATAAGGCCATCACGCTCGGCCACCGGCCTACCCACATAGACACCCATATGGGAACCTTGTATGCCACCCCTGCATTTGCCCAAAGATTTCTGAAAGTAGCGATGGATTACCGGATCCCGGCCAATGCCATTGACCTGTCCGATTCTGTGGTTGCAGCCCTGTTCAGGAAAGAGGGTTATCCCATCAACAATAAAATGATCAGCCTGCTGGAGCATTACACCCTGCCCAAACTGGATTTCTTCACCAGCGCTCCCCATGGCAATACCTACGAAGAAAAGAAACAAAACTTCATGCAACTGGTCCGGTCGCTGACACCGGGACTTACCGAGATCATCTTCCATCCTTCCGTAGAGTCGGAAAACCTCAAGACCATCACCAACTCGTGGCAGCAACGCGTATGGGAATACAAGATGTTCTCCGATCCGGAGATGATACAGTTCTTCAAGGACCAGGGAATCATCTTCACCAACTGGATAGAGATTATGGAGCGGTTCAGCAAGTCCCGTAAGACAGCTCAAAACAAGACCGGTGCAGACCCGTCAGGCTGGATATCTCTCTTCAACGGGCAGAACCTCGACGGTTGGTTTGTCTGCGGCGATGCCAAATGGAAGGTGGTGAACGGAGTGCTGACCGGAGAGACCCAGGGTGGCCAGGGGCATATCTACAGCGATGCCGTGGCCGGTGATCTGGAGGTCAAAGGCATGTTCCGGCTGGTCAACCTGGGGGGCGGGGCCAACAGCGGGCTCTATTTCCGCGCCAACCCTCCGGCCGACAATCCCGACGGATTCCCCCGGGGCTACGAAGCACAGATCTGCAACAACCAGAAAGCTTTTACCGGCTGGCTCTGGAAACCCGGCAAACCCACCGGACCGGCAGATACCCTTCTCACCAAAGACGGCGAATGGTTCCCCATGCGGGTATGGGCCGTGGGCGACTCCATAAAGATCTGGGTAAAGAACAGACTGGTAATGACATATAAGGATGACGAATACAAAAAAGGTCACTTCGCTATCCAGTGCCACAACAAAGGCATGCGCATCGAAGCCAAAGACCTCTATTACCGGGATCTCTCCGACTAGTCCGGGAACTCAGAAAAATCCTGAACTACGTAGCTGGCTACGTAGTCAACTACGTAGTTAATACCTGCTATATAATTATTATTCTGTAGTTTACAATATTTAAAAACAAGTACTTTTACACTACTTTACAAAAAGTACGACCCACACACATCGTAACAACCTATTGATCAGCCTATTGCTCTCCATCACTCTGCTGCCGGCCTGTTCACAGGAGCCTGCCGGTGCCCCCTCTGCGCCCCGCGGCTATCCCAATGAGGCCCTGCTTAAGGCAGCCTACGCCCTGGGCATGCTGAAGCTTATCGACACACATCCTCCGGTACCGGACGATCTGACCGCTTACCGGGGGATCGTTTATTCGGATGCCGATACCGCTCATCTGAAGCTGGATATCTATGAGAAAAAGGACCTGGGCACAGCCGCTCCCGTAATTCTTTTCATCCATGGCGGGGGCTGGTCCATTCGCCCACACTCATCTTCCAGGGCACCATCGACAACCTGGTGCCTGTCAGCCAGTCCGACTCGCTACATACCTGGCTCGACCGGGCCGGCGTGCCCAATGAATACCACCGGCTGAAAGGATGGCCCCATGCTATGGATGTGGCACGTAAAGTGTTTGACTACTGCTCCTGGTATATGGATGCCTTCTTTCAAAAATATCTGCAACCTGCAAAATAATGACAATTAAAGGAACATAGCACTTACCGCCATTTTTCAATTAACTTATTTTCAGTGCACAAGAAAGCTTTAAAACCCTCCCCTGGAAGAAGTCCTGTTAAAATTCCATAACAATAAATCAATATAGCACTATTTATATATCAAAAAAAAAGATTACTTTTGTTGATACGAAGATTAGTAGTTTTTATGTTTTATAATTAAAACCCTTAGTATTATGAAAAAAATGAAGTTTTATTTTTCAGGACTTGCTGTTTTGGCTGTAATTGGCATTATGGCAGTTTCCTGTGGTAAAGAGGAAACTCCAAATCCACCTGAGAATGCCCAAATTTTTTATAGCGCAAATATGCTGTCAGTTACCTTCACACCTCTTGTGAACAATGCTACTTCCTATAATTGGGATTTTGGTGATGGAGAAACGAGCACGGAAAAGCAACCTACCCATACCTATAAAGAAGGAGGCTATTACACTGTAACATTGGAAGCATCTAACGCAGGAGGATCTACAACAGCTTCGGTTAGTTTTTGGGTTGCTGGTAATAAATTAGAAATGTTAGCCGGAGGTTCAAATACTGATGGAAAGGCTTGGAATTTCAGCAAACAGGCAGGCGAAGGTGATGCTGTTATTAAAGCCGATGCAGGCTTCACCGTCGATCAGCCTATCCCCAGTGGGATGCTAGGTTTAATAGGCTTGGATACGACAGAGTATCAGGACCAATTCATTTTTCACAAAAATGGAAAATATACTCATGCCGTGGTCAATGACAGTGTAATTGCTAATGCCATCTATGCTACCATAAATCAGATCGATTTCCGTCCTGCTCCTGGTGAAGAAGCCGTTGGTGAGTCCCCCTTTACCCCCGGTAGCAATGCAACTTTCACATTCGATGAAGATGTAGATCTTACGCTTGATGTTACAAGTGACGACTATCCCGACAGCACCTGGTCAGTGACCTGGAGCGGTGTGGATGTATTTGAGATCAAAAACACCGACGAAGAAAATGAATTCTTCGGAATTCTTGATTTTACTCGAAAATACATTGTTTTTGATATTACTGCCAATTCAATGCAAGTTGGAGCCTTCATCTCTGCCACAACAGGCAGTAAATTGAACTATCCTTCTCACGTAGTTAGAATGACTTACGTTCCTGCTGCCGATTAAGATCTTACGAAACAAAAAAAAAGCCGCCTTGTGCGGCTTTTTTTTTGCCCGGTCCCGGCCGGCAGACCCTTATTTTTTCACTTTCCTTTCGCCGTAAATTCAGTCATATTTACTATCTTGGTTGCAAACACGCTTATTATGAAAAAGATCCTCTTTCCCCTGGTTTTATTGTCCATCTTGATATCTGCCTGCAACCGGCCAGAGCAAGTTCCTGCCGGTTTTCTGCAGGTTAATATTTTCCCTTACTCCAGGGACCATACCCACGGCTCCACCGTGGTCGAGCTGCCGGATGGCTCTTTGTTGGCTGCGTGGTTCCAGGGCTCCGGCGAGCGCTGGGCCGATGATGTGCGGATCATGGGTGCCCGCCTGCACCCCGGAGATACCTCCTGGACGGCCCCTTTCCTGATGGCCGATGTACCGGATTTTCCGGATATCAACCCGGCCCTTTTCCTTGACGATCAGCAGCGTCTGTGGCTGTTCTGGTACACGGTGCTGGCCAACCAGTGGAGCACCTCCCTCCCTGCCTACCGCATCAGCACGGATTACATGCAACAGGAAGGACCTCCCCGCTGGGAGTGGCAGCAGACCCTTTTCGTTAAGCCGGGCGACAAGACCGAACGAGGCATCGTCCCCGGCGACCGTTTTGTGCGCTCCGTAGAGGAACAGGTGGATGCCTATGGCCGGATGATCAAAGAGAACCGTGGCGAGGACTCGCAAATGTACCAAATGTGGAAGGCATGGAAGAAAGACCTTTTGTACAAAGCCAAAGGCGAGGATATGATCCGCAAGGGTTATTACATCACGTCACGCGGGGAGCGTATAGATACCCTGCTCGGGTATCCCCGTTTCCGGCGCATGGGCTGGCAGACCAAGAACAAGGCCGTCCAGCTTGCCGGCGGCCGCATCCTCCTGCCCCTATACTCCGACGGCTTTGATTTTTCCCTCATCGCGATCACCGACGACTACGGCCAACACTGGAAATTCTCCACGCCCCTGGTAGCGCCCGGCAACATACAGCCGGCCATTGCCATCAGGAAAGACGGTACGCTGGCTGCGTGGATGCGCGACAACGGCCCCCCGCCGCAGCGTCTCATGTACAGCGAGTCGTCCGACAGCGGCCTCACCTGGTCGCTGGTACGTGACTCGCAGGTTCCCAACCCGGGGTCAGGCGCTGACATCGTCACCCTGCACAACGGACATTGGGTGCTGGCCTATAACGACACCGAAGAAGGGCGTCACAGCCTCGCTATAGCCCTCTCCACCGACGAGGGACGCAGCTGGCCCTGGATACGGCACCTCGAGCGCGACGACCGCGATCCCAACATTGCCACCTCCGCCGCCTATCCGGCCATCATCGAAGGGAAGAACGGCATCATCCATGTCACCTACAGCTACTCCCGCAACGACCGGCGGGACGAACCCCATGAGACGATCCGCTATGCACGCATCACCGAGGAATGGATCAGGGGAACGATGAAGGATGAACGATGAACGATGATCGACGAACGATGCTGAAGTGATAGCGGAAGTCCCGGCTTGCCGGGGAAGGATGATCGATGATCGATGATCGATTAACGATGCTGGAGCGTCAGCGGAAGTCTCGGTTTACCATCGGCCGCCATAGGCGGTTCCTGAGTAGCCGTAGGCGTACCTAAAGGAGCCGACGGCGCTGCCGGGGATCGATGAACGGGGAAGATGTTTATATGTTCGTCGTTCGACGATCGCCATTCATCGTTCCTTCAGTTTTTTCAGGATCCCGGTAAAGGCGTTGTATAATTGTGGAGCGGTTTCGGGGCCCAGAGAGTTTTCTTCACCATACGGGGCTTTTTTTCTGCCATAGGTGTAGGGGGCTTTTTCGTCCCACTGGCTTTTGGGGATAATGTATCCGATCTCATCGTTGGCCAGGCCCATGACGAACTTGTATTTCCCGGGCATCAACTCCCGCAGCGGCGGCGTTTCTATGGGTTTAATGTCAAAGTCCTGTCCCTGCGGCGCCTCCACGCCCCCGTTGACGATCTCGGGATAGATCTCTCCCGGCACTGCCAGGAAGGTGGCAGGTCCCAGGGTGAAGGCTGCCACCTCCGAGCGTTTTTTGAACCAGCCTGCCATGCCGATATCCAGCACGCCCAGGGCGGCTCCCAGGCGGAACAGTTTGTTGTCCACCGGCAGTTTGATGGTTTGTGCCACCAGGGAGAGGGATGCTTTTTTCACCGTATCTCCCTGTGCCAGGGCGTCAAGGGTCAGCAGAGCCAGGGTCTGTCCCTCGGCACGGGCTTTCTCAAATGTGGGCTTCACCCATACCGTATCCAGAAAAGGATCTTTTACCGGCTCGCTGCCGCGGGTGGTCATGAGCCCGCCCACTGCACCGGGGATAAAGAGAGCCGTGCCTCCGATACCTTTACGCACCAGTGTATCGCCGTCATATACGCCTTCTTCCACGTACTTACGCCAGTAGTGAGGAAAATCGGAGGTGATCAGCAGGTTGTCCGACCAGAGGGTCTCGGCATGGTTGCCCCACGAGAGGATTGTGCCCAGGGTGGTATCTGCCCGGGCATCCACGGCACGCATGATACGCAGGCCCGAGTCCATGACTATGGGGTCGCGGGTGTCCATGTGCAGGGGCGCAGCGCCGGCAGGATCCTGCGCCAGAACAAAATAAGCGGGCCGCAAGTGCTTTACAGCCTCCGTCACCGCTGCCACGATCTGCTGTTTTACATATTTACGCATTTCGGGGTTCACGCCGTTTTTGA
>JALVJE010000212.1 GCA_027028505.1 Bacteroidales bacterium | reverse complement strand
GCCAGTTGGATGTGCACTTCCTCAACCACCTGGAGACCAAGTTCAAGGAGAGCCGTTTCGTGCGGGTCGACTCGGATGTGGTGGAACGGCTGATCGAGAAGGAAGATCTCAGCGAGTCGAAACTGACAGAAGATCAGAAAGAGGACCTGAAAGAGGTGTTCCTGCATGCCATCCACGACCGGGACAAGTTCATGGTGGTCTTTGAACATCTGGGCAGCGACCTGCCCCTGCAGATCACCCAGTCGGAGTTCATGCGCCGCATGAAGGACATGTCGGAGCTCAGCGGTGAGGCCGGTATGTTCGGCACCCTCCCCGAGAGCTATAACCTGGTGGTGGACACCAACCACCCGCTGGTGGGCAAGGTGATCGAGGAGATGAAGAAGAAAACGGAAGCCCGCATATCCAAGATCAAGGAGAAGATGGCGCCGCTGAAGAAGACCAAAGAGGAGTTGGAGGCTGCCAACAAGGAGAAGAAAGAGGAGGAGATCCCGCAGGCTGACAAGGACCGCATCGCCGAGCTGGAGAAGAAGATCGAGGAGCTGGAGAAGAAGAGGAAAGAGATCCTCGACAGCTATGCGGAGAAGAGCAAGCTGGTGCGTCAGCTCATCGACCTGGCCCTGCTGTCCAACAACATGCTGCGGGGTGAGAAGCTGAACACCTTCGTGAAAAGAAGCATAGACCTGCTGTAAGGAAAATGCCCGGTACGCCGGGCATTTTTTTTTATCAGAAGAGACGGCTCACCTCGTTCTTGAGGTAGTCGATGGCCGTCTGGGTAGGTACCTTCTCGATGTCCACCAGTTTTTCAAAGATCCGCTTGCTGAAATCCAGCGCCGGATCGTCGGGCTTGAACTCTTCAAAGGTGGTGTTGATGAGCTTGAGGATCTGGCCGCGGGCGTTGCGCACCACCTCCCAGGCTGCAGCAGAGACATAAAGCTGCTGGGAGAGATTGTGCTCGTATTCATTGCGGATGGCCGTGAGCATCTCCTGGTGCAATTGTTGCACCGTTAGTCCCTGCCGGTTGAGGCGCATGACCAGCGACTCGGGCGAGATACGCTCGAGGAAAAGGACCAGCCGCTCGTAAGCCTGCAGACGCACCGGGGTGATGAGCCGCTGGTTTTCCAGGACCTGTTCCATTCTGCGCTGCTCCTGCTGCGACCGGATCAGGTCGCGCAAAACAAAATAGACGGCCAGGAAAACGATCAGCGACGGTAACGTATACTTCAGGATCTCAAGGAATTCGTTCATGTAAAAACAGTGTTGGTAGACGGGATAATCCCCTTTTCTAAGGTTAAGCAAGTTACAAAAAAAGAGGGTGAAAAAAAATATATTTTAACTTTGCCTGTTTTACTGAGAAAAGGGTCCTGTGTTGAAAAAGATCATTCTTGTCTTTGCTTTTCTGATCGTTCTGGCTCTTGCGGCATGGTATGTTGTGGTGCGTATGCCCAATGTGTGTGTGGAGGAGGGGGCGCAGAAAGAGCTCTTCGTACCCACGGGGACGGATTTTGATTCGTTGCTGGTGATCCTGGAGAAAGACTCCGTCCTCTGTCATCCGGCTACCTTCCTCTTTCTGGCCCGCCGCAAGCATCTCCCTACGCATGTCAATCCCGGGCATTATGTGATCCGCAGCGGCATGAACAACAACAGCCTGATCATCATGCTGCGGGGAGGTTTTCAGGATGCTGTGCGGGTCACCTTCCACAACATCCGAACGTTGCAGCAGCTGGCAGGGGTGCTGGGAGATCAGCTCGAACCCGACTCGGCCTCTTTTATTGCTGTCCTGAAAGACTCTGCTTTTATTGCGCAGTACGGTTTTGATACGGCCACGGTCATTGCCCTCTTCCTGCCGGACACGTATGAGTTTTACTGGAACACCTCGCCCCGCCGGTTTGTGAAGAAGATGTACCGCGAATACAAACGGTTCTGGAATGACGACCGGCAGCACAAGGCCGAAGCGTTGGGACTCACCCCCCTGGAGGTCTCCATCCTGGCCTCCATCGTGCAGGATGAGGTGCTCCACGACGATGAGATGCCCCGCGTGGCGGGGGTCTACCTGAACCGCCTGAAGAAAGGGATGCGGCTGCAGGCCGATCCTACGGTGATGTTCGCGGTGAACCAGGAAGGCAGAAGAAGGGTTTTGAAGAAAGACCTGCACATCGACTCACCCTACAACACATACCGGTATGCCGGTCTGCCGCCGGGACCCATCCGCATGCCCTCCAAAGCGGCCATCGATGCCGTGCTGAACGCGGAAAAACATCACTACCTTTACTTCTGTGCCAAAAATGATTTTTCGGGCTATCATAACTTCGCCCGCACCCTCTCCGAACACAACCGCAATGCACGGCTCTACCGGAGAGCGCTGAATAAGAAAAGAATATATCGGTGATTAAGTAATAAGTAATCCGACTTCGTCCCGGTGTACCGGGACTACGTCGGACGAATAAAGGCAGAAGGCAAAAGGAAGCTCCCCGCCCGGACGACCGTCCGGTCGGACGGGGATGCTTGAAGCTCGAAGCTCGAAACCCGATACTCTTAACTCGCAACTCCCAACCCGATACTCGCAACTCCCTCTTTTTGGCGAAACGGGATTTTTCTGCCATGAAATAAAGAGGAAAAAGATTATTTTTAGGTGCTGGTTGCTGGTTGCCCGTCTTCGTTATCCTTCGATACACCTGCGGCTACTCAGGAACCAACTACGGCGGGTAAACTGGGTGCTGGGAGGAAATGCTTGAAACCATGTTAACTCTGAACTCTGAACTATGAACTCTGAACTCTGAACTATGAACTGTGAACTGTGAACTGTGAACTGTGAACTATGAACTGTGAACTATGAACTAATAACTTTTAACTTTAGGCACTCCAAACTCTAGACACTCCAAACTTCCTACTATGGCCAATATACATTTCGGAACGGATGGATGGCGTGACATCATTGCTGCCGGTTTTACGGTGGACAATGTGGCGCGTGTGGCGTGGGCTGTGGCCCAGTGGGCCCTGAGCAAGGGGCCTGATCCGGCCGTGGTGGTAGGGTATGACACCCGTTTCGGCGGAAAGATGTTCGCCGAGACCGTGGCCAAGGTGTTGTCGCTGAAGAACGTGAAGGTCTACCTCTCTCCCGACCATGTCACCACGCCGATGGTCTCGTACGGTGTGAAAGCGCTGAAAGCGTACGGCGGGGTGATGATCACGGGAGGGTATTATCCTCCGCAGTACAACGGCATCCGGCTGAAAGGCCCCCTGGGCGGTCCGCTGGACAGTGCCGAGACGAAGGTGATCGCAAGTCTCGTCCCCGAGGTCAACGAGGTGAGCCTCGAGAGCATACGATGGGATGTGCGGCTGTCAGCAGATCAGATCATCTACACCGACCTGGAACAGCTCTATTTCGAATATGTCACCTCCCGCTTCCCGGATCTGGCAGGCAGGAGCGAGGATGTGCCGCGTCTGGCCTTTGATGTGATGTACGGTGCTGCCGGCAGGATCATCCCCCGTCTTTTCCCCGGCGCCGACTGTTTCCATTGTGAGGAAAACCCCACTTTCCACAACATGCCTCCGGAGCCGGTGCCTTACCGGCTGATCGATTTCAGCGAGATCATGCAGCGCCAGGGCCCGTACGACCTGGGCATTGCCCTCGACGGCGATGCCGACCGGCTGGCCCTGCTCGATCCGGAAGGGAATTTTATCGACGCCCATCATATCCTCCTTCTCCTGGTCAACTACCTGGCCGGCAGGAAAAAGATGAAAGGCAAAGTGGTTACCGGCTTTTCGACCACGGTCATGCTGGATAAACTGTGTCAGCATTATGGTCTGGAGGTGCAGCGGGTACCTGCGGGCTTTAAGGCGATCTCCTCCGTGATACGTCAGGATGACGTGCTGATGGGTGGCGAGGAGAGCGGCAGCATCGCCCTGGCTACCCACATCCCCGAGCGGGATGGCATTTGGGTGGCCCTGACCATCCTGCAGTACATGCATGATACGGGGAAAAGCATACGGGAGCTCCTCGATGAGGCCGAGAAACTGACAGGACCCTTCGCCTGTGAACGGGTCGATTTCCCCATGTCGCAGGAGGAGATACGCGCGATCATGAAGCGTTGCCGTGAAGGGTATTTTGAGAACTTCGGACCGTTCCGGGTGACCCACACCCTCGAGTTCGACGGCTATAAATATTTTTTCAACGACCAGGAGTGGCTGATGATCCGGCCCTCCGGCACCGAGCAGGTGCTGCGTCTCTATGCCGAAGGAAAAGACAGGGAGCGCATGGAGAATATCTTCAAGGCCGCCTATGAGACCCTGGCCGGTGTGCTGAAGGAGAAATGAGAAAGACCGGAGGCGTGGGGAAATTACTGACAGGCCTTCCCGCCCCCCTGACCCCCTAAAGGGGGAACCCTAACGCACCATAATAAATACTGAATAGCGGGCTGACATCCCCTTTCTTCGGGCACCGGAGTCCCGGTAACCGGGATGAAGGTGACAGGGGACCGAGGGGGCGCGTGGGGAAGAAGACAGACAGACCATTCTGCGGATCTCCTGAAGGAAATTTTCTGCGCACACAGATGTGGCTTACATCGTCAGGACTTCCCTGACCAGGGATATTCCGAATCTTTCTTTTACGCTGGCGGCGATCCTTTCAGCAAAGGTGTCGATCTCCCTGCCAGTGGCATTGCCATAGTTGACGATCACCAGAGGCTGGCGGGGCCAGGTGCCGTAATCGCTTTCCCGGATCCCTTTCCACCCGCACTGCTCGATCAGCCATGCTGCCGGAACCTTAAAATGACCTGCTTCTGTTTTGTGCGAGGGTATGTCCGGGTATTTTTTTCGTATTGTTTCTAGATCCTCTTTTGTGAGGACAGGATTCTTGAAGAAGCTCCCTGCATTTCCGGTTTCTGCAGGGTCCGGCAGTTTGCTGCGGCGGATGCGTATCACGGCCTCCCGGACCATCGCGGGAGAAGGATAAGGTTCTTTTTGCAATTCCTCTGCCAGCGCAGGATAGCTCAGGTTGGGAGATCCTGCTTTGGTAAAGCGGAAGGTTACCGAGGTGATGAAAAAAGTGCCGGGACCGAAGCTTTTAAAAATGCTATCCCTGTATCCGAAAAGGCATTGCCGGTTGGAGAAGATCTTTTCTCTGCCATCCGGCAGGCTGATACCCCGCACCTCCTGTATCAGGGTGTCTGCCTCGGCGCCGTAGGCCCCGATATTCTGTACGGCCGCAGCTCCCACCGTGCCGGGGATCAGGGAGAGGTTCTCCGCCCCATGCCAGCCGTGGTCGACAGCATAGCGCACCAGGTCGTCCCAGATCTCTCCCGAGGCGGCCCGTACCGTCACCTGGTTGTCATCTTCCTCCGGTATCTCAATACCTTTGAGGCGGTTAAGCAGTATCAGCCCTTCATAGTCACGGGTGAAAAGCAGATTGCTGCCGCTGCCCAGGATGAGGCGGCGCTGCTCCTGCAAGAGGGGGGAGGAGCGGAGTGTGTGCAACACCTCCTCGTCCGTTATCTCCAGGAGATAAGACGCTTTTGCCTCCACGCCGAAGGTGTTGTAGGGCCGGAGGGATACATTCTGCCGGAGCGGTGCCTGTGTCAATGGTTTCCTGTTATGGGTTTTGTCAGATCAGTAGCCGGCGGCCTGGCCGTCCTTGCGGGATTCGGAGGCGCCGTAATATACCTTGTTCACCGGGTCCCACATGATGGCCTGGTAGCCGCCATAGCCGCCGACGGTATAGGAGATGTGATGACCCCGTTGCATCAGGTCGCGGATGGTCTGGTAGGAAAAGCCGCTTTCCAGGTATACGGTGCCGCCGTCGTTCATGACCTCGCCGGTGGGTTGTGACGAGCCGCTATGGCGTATGCGCGGTGCATCGCCAGCCTCCTGCAGGTTCATGCCGAAATCGATCAGGTTGACGACGATCTGCACATGCCCCTGCGGCTGCATGGCCCCGCCCATGACGCCGAAGCTGATCCATGGCTGGCCGTCTTTGGTGATAAAGGCCGGGATGATGGTGTGGAAAGGCCGTTTGCCGGGAGCATAGCTGTTCATCTCACCCTCTTTGAGGTTGAAGAGCTCGCCGCGGTCCTGCAGCACAAAGCCCAGCCCGTCGGGGGTCATGCCCGAGCCCATGCCGCGGTAGTTGCTCTGGATGAGGGAGACCATGTTGCCCCACTGGTCGGCCACCGTGAGATAGACCGTCTCGCCCTGCTCCAGCTTGCCGGCCTCCACGCTCCGTGCAGCACGGTGCATGTTGATGAGCCGGCGGCGCTGTGCCGCATAGTCTTTTGAGATGAGCTGCTCCACAGGGATCTCGTTGAAGGCAGGATCGGCGTAGTATTTGGCACGGTCGGCGAAGGCCAGCTTCTTGGCCTCGACGAACAGGTGGATATAGTCGGCGCTGCCGAAGCCCATGGAGGCCAGATCATATCCTTCCAGGATGTTCAGCATCTGCAGGGCGGCGATACCCTGGCCGTTGGGTGGCAGCTCCCACACGTCATAGCCACGGTAATTGACGGAGACGGGCTCCACCCATTCGGAGTGGTGGGAGGCCAGGTCGTCATAGCTGAGGAAGCCGCCGTTGCGTTTCATGTAGGCGGCAATGGTGCGGGCGATATCGCCTTTGTAGAAAGCATCGCGTCCCCCCCGTGCCACTTTCTCCAGGGTGTTGGCCAGGTAAGGGTTTTTGAACACCTTGCCCTTTTTTGGGGCATGACCGCCGGGCATGAAGATCTTGCTGAAGTTCTCATACTTTTTCAGGATGCGGGCGTTGCCCTGCCAGTAGTAGGCGATCAGCTCCGTCACCGGAAACCCTTCGCGGGCATAGGTGATGGCCGGCTGCAGGATCTCCTCCATGGGGAGCTTGCCGAATTTTTTGTGCAACTCGAACCAGCCGTCGACACATCCCGGCACGGTCACCGGCAAGGGTCCGTGGGGAGGGATGTGGGTGTATCCTCTTCTTTTGAAATAATCCAGGGTAAGGCCCTTCGGTGACCGGCCGCTGCCGTTGAGACCGTAGAGCTTTTTAGTGTTGGCGTCCCAGACGATGGCAAAGAGGTCGCCACCCATACCGCTGCCGGTGGGCTCCACCAGCCCCAGGAGGGCGTCGGCGGCGATGGCGGCATCCACGGCGGTGCCTCCTTTCTTCAGGATGTCCAGCGCCACCTGGGTCACCAGTGGCTGGCTGGTGCAGGCCATGCCGTGCTGCGCGATCACCTCGGAGCGGGTGGCGAAAGTGCGGCCCGTGATGCGGTCCTGGGCACGGAGCAGAGGACCCGCCATGAGCAGGACAACAGAAAGTAACAGGATCTTTTTCATAGGTCTGGAATTACTATGGTAAAATATTATCCTTTCAGACGGATGCCCCGCCTCTTAATTCTGGATAAAGATGTAGGTGATGGTGCCTTTCTGGTAGGCCGGGGCGTTGGGCTTGCGGTCGAACCTGGAGGCCAGGGCCGCTTTTTTGGCCACGTTCAGCAGGTATTCATTGAGGGTTGTGGATCCTTTCACGCCCGGGATGGCTTTGGTGACCTTGCCATTCCTGTCGACGGTCACTTCGACGACCACCTTGCCTTCCTCCTTGCCATTGTATTCCGGTTTGGGGAGGCTCATGGGCTTGCGTCCGGCCAGACTGTATGAGATGCCGTTGCCACCGATACCCGGCGTGCCGCTGTGGGCGCCTGCCTCGGGCGAGCCTTCTTTTATGCCCTGGTTGCCTTTGCCGCCCGTCTCTCCCTCGGAGGTGGTGGCTGCGGTGCCCTTCCCCTGGGAGAAAGCGTTCTTGACCAGTTGCTGGGTCTGTTGTTTTTTTCGTTCTTCGGCTTCCCGCCTTTTCCGTTCTTCCTCCAGACGTTTGCGTTCCTCCTCTGCCTTGCGTTTGGCCTCTTCTTCAGCTTTTCTCTTCCGCTCGGCTTCTTCCCGGGCTTTCTTTCTGGCTTCCTCTTCCTGTTTTTTCTTTTTCAGTTCTTCGGCCGTGGGCTTGTCCGGCTTTTTCT
>JALVJE010000211.1 GCA_027028505.1 Bacteroidales bacterium | reverse complement strand
TCCTCTCCTCACGCGGGGATTCTGCCAGAACCAAGCTTTATTCCATTGCCCTGGGCGTGAAAAGGACAAAAGAAGTATAAAGGCATCCGCCGCCGTCCCGCCCTTCGGTACGCCTGCGGCTACTCAGGGACCAGGGACTACGGCGGACGAAGAAAGGCAAAAGGAAGCTCTCCGTCCGAATGCCTGCCTGACGGTAGGCAGGGACATTCGTCCCCGTCCGAACGGACGTTTGTCCCCGTCCGACCAGGTCATCCGGGCGGGCAGGCGGGCGGGCGGGCACAAACTCCAAACGCAGCCGTCAAGCTGCCTCAAACGCTCGCGCAGCGAGCATCAAACCCCAAACCTCAAACTGCTGCCTTCAACCTGGAACCTGGAACCTGAAACCTGGAACCTGAAACCCCAACCCTCCCCTCTGCGTACCTTCGCGTGCATCTTTGCGAACCTTTGCGTAATAGCTTAACCAAGTGGTATTCTTGCTATTACGCAAAGTTGCACAAAAAATTCGCCAAGTTTCGCGAAGAGTCACCAACTTTTAACTTTCCTCCCAAATCTACCTATTTAAATAGGTATTAAAATAGGCATTTAAATAGATATTTAAATACCTATTTTCTGGTGAATGATCCATAAGTAGGGGCACAAAATTTTGTGTCCCTGCTCTACGTTTAACCACACCCGTGTGATACGTTATTCTCAAATTGTGTCGGCTCCGGTTATTGGCTATTAAAGATCTTCAGGTAATCCCGGTACAGCTCCTCGTAGTCACCAGTTTCGGGGGAAGGCAGGTAGTCTTCCGTAGCGTAGTTGACGTGGGCACGGGCCTCGTCGGCCGAGGCGTAAATGCCGGCGCCGGCCAGGGCGAAGAGAGCGGCTCCCAGCACCGTCGTCTCTTTCTGTTTCACCACCTTTACGGGTATGCCGAGGATGTCGGCACGCAACTGGTTCCACAGTCTGTTTTTGGCGCCTCCTCCCACGAGCAGCAGCTTTTCGGCGCGGAAGCCGCCCGTTCCTTCCAGGATCGAGAGGCTGTGTCTCGTCTTGCATACGAGGGCTTCGAGCGCGGCCCTATAGACCGCTCCGCGGGAGGTGTCCATCGTCAGACCGGAGATCACGCCACCCGGTTTATCTCCCGAAGAGTAGAAGGCAGGGTCGATGCGTACCCCGTCACTCCCGGGGGCTGTATCCCGTGCTTCTCCGATCATGATGTCGTAGATATCCTCGCGACGGCTCTCCGGTGCGAAGAACATCTTGCGGATCCATTCGAGCATGCCCGAGGCGATCCATTGCAGGCCCGGGTTGAACAGTCCGGGCATCACATCCAACTCGGTGGTCACCCCGGCCTGTAACAGCTTATCGTCGGGGGTGATCCTGTTGCTGCGCACCATCAGGATATCCCAGGTACCTGAGCTGAGCACCGGTTCGTTGGTGCCGGCGCCCGAGCCGTAGATAGCGAACTGCGTGTCATGGCCGGCCGCCACCACCGGGATCCCTTCGGGGATCCCCAGATCTTCAAGCGCCCGCCGTTGCGTTTTTCCGACCACCGTGCCCGGTTCGCAGAGGTGGGGGAAGAGGGATGCCTCATAGCCGATGCTCTGCAGTATCCTGTCGGAGAATTTCCTCTCCTGCAGGTCGGTGAGCATGGAGGTGCCGGCCATGGTCATGTCCGTGACCATCTCGCCGGAGAGGTAATAGAGGAAGATGGAGGGGATGAAAAGAAAAGCATCTGTCTTTTCAACGATATCGGGTCTGTTCTCCTTCAGCCAGATGAGTTTGTTGATCGTATTGAAGGTGAAGGGCTGCACCCCTGTGATCCGGTAGAGCTCTTCCAGCGGGATATATTTGTCGATATTCTCCATCACCGGTGCTGTGCGGGGGCACTGCCAGGAGATGACCGGGTAGAGCATCCTGCCGTCGCGGGTGAAAGGGGCCCCGTCCACACCGAAGGTCGTGACGGTCACGGCAACGACACCCTTCCTATCGATCTGTGTCAGCACTTCCCGTGTTGTCCGGCCGAATTTCTCCCACAACTCCTGTACGTCCCAGATCCTGAAGGCAGGATCTTCAGGGTCGGGCCGGGTGTTGTTGGGCAGGGAAGAGACGGCGGCAATGCCACCTTTTTCATCCACGGCGATCGTCCGGATGTTGGTAGCTCCGCAGTCGAGCACCAGTACATATTTTTTGCTCATACCGTAAAATATTTTGGGAGTTTGCTCGTAAATATAGCAAATCTGTTAAAAATTGACCTTATTACCCCCATCCGGTCGAAAATGTTGGAAAAATAGTTGTAATTTTAGTCGGTGAAAACAGTTTTCTCATCTTAGAAGGGTAAAATGCTGAATCAGAAAGATCCGGAGAAGGAGATCGTACTTCAAACATTGCTCGAGATATCCAATGCTACAGTATTGACCGGCGACATCAGGGAGCTGACGGCATTTATCCGTGAGCAGCTGGGCAAACTGATGGATACCACCAATTTTTACATTGCGCTCTATCATCCCGAAGATGATACTTTTACGATGCCTTTTTTCAGTGATCTGAAAGATCATTTCGAGCGGGTCCCTGCCGCCAATACGCTTTCACGCTATGTCATCAAGACCAACAAGTCTCTGCTGGTACGGGAAAAAGAGTTCCATGATCTGGTCGATAAGGGAGAGGTGAAACTGGTGGGTACCGATTCGAAGGTATGGGTGGGGGTACCCCTGCGGGTGAATGAAAAGATCATCGGCATGGTGGGTGTGCAGAGCTATGAGGATGAGAATATGTACACCGATGCCGACAAGGATATCCTGGAGCTTATCTCTTACCAGATCGGTCTGGCGATCGACCGGAAGCAGAAAGAGGAAGAGCTGAACATTGAGAAAGCCTACTTTGAGCAGCTTTTCGAGAATGTGCCGGAGGCCATGGTAATCCAGGAATACCCGGGTACGATCACCGATGCGAACGTGGCATTTAACCGTCTTTTCGGTTTTGAGCCGGGAGAGGTCATCGGAAAACGTCTGGACGACCTGATCATACCTGAAGAGCTGAGCGAGGAAGCTGCCTCGTACACCGACCGCTCTTTCCGGGGTGAGGTGATCGAGACCGAGACCGTGAGGATGCGCAAGGACGGGGAAAAGATCGATGTCTCGCTCCTCATCAAACCTTTCCGTATCAGCCGTGACAAAACGATCATCTATGCCCTCTACCGGGATATACGGAGAAAGAAAGAGGTGGAGAGGAAGCTGCTGGCCGCCAAGGAGAAAGCCGAAGAGGCGGATCGTATGAAAACGGCTTTCCTGACCAATATGTCCCATGAGATACGGACCCCTATGAATGCCATCCTGGGCTTTGCCCAGCTATTGTCTACGGAGCAACTTACGGCGGAGCAGAAAAGAGAGTATGTGAACATAATCAAGAACAGCGGTGACAGCCTGCTCCGGCTGATCGATGATATCCTCGATCTGGCCAAGCTCGAATCGGGGCAGATCCAGGTGAGCGAAGAATTCGTTGATATTGACGAGCAGATAGAATCACTATATACCACTTTCCTCAATCTGCTTTCCTCTCATTATCATGCCGATATGATCGAGCTGAGGCGGAAAGGGCATGGTCAGAAGCTGCCTTTCAAGATCCGTACCGATCCTTTGCGACTGCGACAGATCCTGAATAACCTGCTGAGCAATGCGGTCAAGTTTACCCGGGAAGGATATGTCGAATTCGGGTATGACATATTGCCTGAGGAGGAAGCGCTCCGTTTTTTTGTGAAAGATACCGGCATAGGCATTCCGGAGGACAAGAAAGAGATCATCTTTCAGCGTTTCCAGCAGCTGGATGATTCCAAGACACGTCTCTATCCCGGGACAGGACTGGGTCTGGCCATTTCCAAACGCCTGACCCACTTGCTGGGTGGGAGGATCTGGGTGGAATCGGAAGAAGGCAAAGGGTCTGTCTTTTATTTCACCATTCCGTTGAAGGTCATGGAAGATGAGGCAGGAGCGAACGCATATGCAGTCAGGGGCGTTAAGTCCCGGATCCGGCAGGAGCTTACCGGGAAAAAGATCCTCATTGCCGAGGATGATCCTTTCAATTTCCTCTATCTGCGTGCTGTGCTGGAGCAGGCGGGGTTCAATGTCTTCCATGTAGGGACGGGTAAGGAGGCGGTACGTTTCATGAAGAAGGAAAAAGAAGGGCCCGCGGCCGATCTGGTGCTCATGGATATTGAGATGCCGGAGATGAACGGGTATGAGGCTACTGCCCTGATCAAGAAAGCGTATTCTAAGGTGCCGGTGATCGCGCAGACCGCTTATGCCAATCCCGAGGAGAAAGACAAGTGTATGGCTGCCGGTTGTGATTCGTACCTTGCCAAGCCTCTGCAGATCAGTGATCTGCTCAATGAGATCAGTCGTTTCTTTGAGTAGCTCCTCAAATGCAGAGGATCCTAATAACTAGTTTGGAGTGTGGAGTGTGGGGGTTGGAGTGTGGAGTTTGGAGTACTTGGAGTGCCTGAAATGCGTCTTAACATCTGATATTTTGTAATAAAAAAAAGGAGCAGACCTGTAAGCCGGATTCTGTCTCCCCGCGAGGTTCTGTGAAAGAGTTGCGGGGATTCCTGTCATTTATCTGGGACATATGTCGCCATATGCCTCGTGCGACCTACCCCCCGGCATCGGGCGAGCCACCCTCAAACGCCGGTATACATGGTCTTACAACCCGCAAGCCGGACGGCTGCCCGGGTCACCCCGGACACCGGTGAGCTCTTACCTCACCTTTTCACCCTTATCCCGATACGCCTACGGCTATCGGGACGGTTATTTTCTGTTCCGGTACTATGCCCTCGCGGACATCTTCCCGTTAGGAAGTGCGGTGCTCTGCGTTGTCCGGACTTTCCTCCGTCCGCAGGGACGGCGACAGGACGGTCTGCTCCCGCAGCAAGATAACAAAAATCGTGCAAAGCCGGATCTTCAGGGACAGATCCTGAGCTAATACCCGGCGTACCTTTGGGGCCGGAATAAACCCAACCGAATTATGACGCATCCAATGTATCTTTAACCCCACGCACCCCCTCGGTCCCATAACAAGGAATGATGCCTGCCTGCCGCAGGCAGGAATTCTGATTTCTGCATGAAAGTCTTCACGCAGAGGCCGCACCCTTCGATACGCCTTTGGCTACTCAGGAACCACCCTTCGATACGCCTTTGGCTACTCAGGAACCATCCTTCGATACGCCTTCGGCTACTCAGGAACCATCCTTCGATACGCCTTCGGCTACTCAGGAACCATCCTTCGATACTTGCAACGATGAAGCGATAATGCGTAAATGCCTTGCCCGACGAAGTCCCGGTACCGGGACAAAGGTGGGATTGAATGATTTAATGCATGAATGCTTGATTGTTGCAATCAATCCACAATCCACACTCCAAGTACTTTAAGTACTCCAAGTACTATGTGGTCAGGGGAGCGGGGGGGCAAAGGGGGTAACCCCAGCTTACGCATTAGTTCAGCTAATACTTAGCTTCCTAATGTGTAATCCGGGACAAACATTCATGCCCGGGAAGAGGTGAAGGGAGGGGTGATCTCCTGTATCCTCTCCCTGACCTTTTGCTCTTCGTTGCGGCGTTTTTCAGCGTCCCATCCCAGACGGCCGGCAAAGAGGCCGAGGATATCCTCCATCTCTTTGCGTACCCCGGCTATATCGAAAAGGAGGCGACCGCTGCGCCGTTCCAGGAAGTCGAGCGGTTCGCAGACCATCTCATGGTCCAGCACGTATTCTGCCTCGGCGAAGGCCGGCGTTTTTCCTTGATTTTCAGCCCCGGCAAGGATATCTTCTGCTTTCCGGCCGTATTTCATCACCATCTCATCCACCTCGTGATGCCCATAGTGAGCAAATCTCTTTCGCATCTCTTCCCGGAAGGCTTTGACAGTTTCCTGCCGTGCAAAAGGAGCTTCCGTCAGCGGGATGTTTTTGGTATGGCATTTTCTTTTCCCCGGCCATCCTCCTTTGCGCACGATCCTATTCACCACCTTTTCCGCCATTTTGCGGTAGCCTGTCAGTTTCCCGCCGGCCATGGAGATCAGTCCGTGTTCCGAGATGAAGATCTCATCCCTCCGGGAGATCTCGGAGGCGGATTTGCCTTCTTCATAGATGAGCGGGCGGATACCGGCCCAGGAGGAGAGGACATCCTTTTCGTCCAGGGAGAGGGTGGGGAAGAGGTAACGTATGGCATGGAGGATATACTCCACATCCTCCTTCAACACGGGCGGATGGTCCTTGTCGCCGGTGTAGGGTGTGTCGGTAGTGCCTGCATAGGTGATCCCGTGACGCGGGATGAGGAAGAGCATACGGCCATCGGGGATATCGAAGTAAATAGGATTGTCGAGGGGGAAGGTCTCTTTGTTGAAGACCAGGTGGACGCCCTTGGTGATAAAGAGATGCTTACCTTTCAGGGAGTTATCTTTCCTGCGCAGGTCGTCCACCCAGGGGCCGGCGGCGTTCACCACAAAGCGCCCCCGTACGGTGAGCGAACGGCCTCCCAGGCGGTCGGTACAGTGCACACCGCTGATCTTCCCTTTGCCGTCATACAGCAGGTCCGTCACCTCCGTATAGTTGATGACGCGGGCGCCGTGTCTCACGGCCGTTTTCACCACCTCTATGGTCAGGCGTGCATCGTCGGTCATGTATTCGGCATAATAACCGCTTCCTTTCACCTTTTCTTCGGGGAGCAACGGCACTTTCTGCAGGGTCTCCGCCTTGCTCAGCATCCTTCTCCGGTCATCTCCCCTGACGCCTGCCAGCAGGTCATACATGGTGAGCCCCATCCAGATCATTCCTTTGCCCATGCTGCCGCCTTTCAGCACCGGCAACATCATTTTTTCCGGGACCACCAGATGGGGCGCCAGGCGGTGTACGATGGCGCGTTCCCTGCCCGTCTCGGCCACCACATGGAACTGCAGCTGCTTCAGGTAGCGGAGTCCTCCGTGGATCAGCTTGGTGGAGCGGCTGCTTGTCCCCCCGGCGAAGTCCCCTTTTTCTATCAGGGCCGTCTTCAGTCCGCGGGAAGCAGCATCCAGCGCTATGCCGGCACCGGTGATCCCCCCGCCGATGATGACCACGTCAAATGTCTCTGCGGCCAGTTGCTCCAGGATACGGTCCCGTTGAAAGAAGGAGAAATCTGAATGTTGTGTGTTGTGCTGGTCTGGCATTGGAAATCAGTTCACAGTTAATAGTTCACAGTTAATAGTTCACAGTTCACAGTTCACAGTTCACAGTTCATCGATCATCGTTCATCGTTCATCCTTCCCTGAGCCATCCTCTTGTTCGTTCGATGGCTTTTTTCCATCCTGCCAGGAGTTTTTTTCTTTTCTCCTCATCTATGGCGGGCCTGAATACCTTATCTATCCTGCGGTTTTTCAGGATCTCCTCCTGTTTCCAGAGTCCTCTTTCGATGCCGGCCATATAAGCGGCTCCCAGGGCGGTGGATTCGATGATCTCCGGTCTTTCGACGGGTATGCCCAGGATATCTGCTTGGAACTGCATCAGGTAATTGTTAGCCACGGCGCCTCCGTCCACTTTCAGGGATCTCAGGTGGAGTCCTGCATCCTTCTCCATCACCTCCAGCAGGTCTTTTGACTGGTAGGCCAGCGACTGGAGGGTGGCCTTGATCAGGTGGGCTTTGCCGGTATCCCGTGTGAGGCCAAAGATGGCGCCCCGGGCATACATGTCCCAGTAGGGCGCTCCCAGTCCGGCAAAGGCCGGCACCATATACACATCGTCGCCCTCTGCCTTGGTAGCAAAATATTCCGAGTCGGCGGCCGTATCGATGATCCCCAGGGCGTCCCGCAGCCACTGGATAGCAGCCCCGGCGATGAATACGCTGCCTTCGAGGGCATAATACACCTTCCCGTCGAGGCCCCAGGCGATGGTTGTCAGCAGGCCGTTCTGCGAATATTTCAGGTCGGTGCCGGTGTTCATGAGCATGAAACAACCCGTGCCGTACGTGTTCTTTACCTCGCCGGGGTTGAAACAGGCCTGTCCGAAGAGGGCTGCCTGCTGGTCGCCGGCGATCCCCGAGACGGGGATGGAGGTGCCTTCGAAAAGGAAATCACCGTAATGCCAGGAGGAGGGATGTACCTCCGGCATCATGTTAGCGGGGATCCCGAAGGCCTCCAACAGCTTTTCATCCCACTTCAGTTCCTTTATATTATACAGCATCGTGCGGGAAGCGTTGGAATAATCTGTGGCATGCACTTTCCCTCCCGTCATTTTCCACACCAGCCAGGCGTCGATCGTCCCGGCCATCAGTTCTCCTTTTTCCGCTTTTTCGCGGGCTCCGGGCACATTGTCCAGGATCCAGGCGATCTTGGTGGCCGAGAAATAGGAGTCGATCACCAGTCCGGTACTTTCACGTACATGATCTTCCCAGCCCTCCTGCTTCATCTTTTCGCATAAAGGGGCGGTGCGTTTATCCTGCCACACTATGGCATGCATTACCGGCTCTCCCGTAAGACGGTCCCACACGACGGTGGTCTCCCGCTGGTTGGTGATGCCTATGGCGGCGATCTCGCCCGGATGGATGTGATTGTCGGTGATCAGTTGTCTGAATACCGACAGTTGGGTGTTCCATATCTCTTCGGGGTCGTGTTCCACCCATCCCGGGTTGGGAAAAAACTGGGTGAACTCCTGCTGGGCGATATCCACGATGTTCCCCAGGTGGTTGAACAAAACGGCACGTGAGCTGGTGGTGCCCTGGTCAAATGCTACGATGTATTTCATGTCAGGATCTTTTTTTAGGATGGACAATGGCAAGGAAGAAGATCAGCAGGACGAGGCCGCTGAAGATCCAGAAAAGGGGAGGTGTTTTCTTTTCAAACAGGGCATTGTAAAATAGTACGCCATAGACACCTCCGATAACGGGTCCGACCACGGGTATCCAGGAATAAGCCCAGTCGGAAGTCCCTTTCCCGGGGATAGGCAGCAGGAAATGAGCGATCCGGGGGCCCAGGTCGCGGGCCGGGTTGATGGCAAAACCGGTGGTCCCTCCCAGGGAGAAGCCGATCAGGGCGATGTATGCTCCTATGACCAACGGGTTCAGGCCGTCGGCGAAATTATTGATACCGATGAAAGAGAGGCCGAAGAGGAGCATGAACGTACCCACTACCTCACTGACCAGATTGTCGGGATAAGAGCGTATGGCAGGGATGGTGCTGAATATGGCCAGCTTCGCGGCCGGATCGCCGGAGATGCCCCAGTGGGGACGGTAATACAGCCATACGAGCGAGGAGCCGGTGAAAGCGCCGGCCAACTGGGCCAGGATATATCCGGGCACCCTGGCCCAGGGGAAATTGCCGCCGGCAGCCATGCCCAGGGTCACTGCAGGGTTGATGTGGGCACCGCTGATACTGCCCACGGCAAAGACAGCAAAGGCCACTGCCATGCCCCACGCAACACATATTGTCCCCCAGCCGGCATTCTCTGCCTTGCTGCCTTTCAAAACACTGCCGGCCACTACGCCGGAGCCGAAGACCATCAGGATCATGGTCCCTGTAAATTCACCGAGGTATTCGCTCATCATGGAAAGTTTAAAAATCTCCCGATATTAAAAAAAATCCGGCAATTTGCAGCTATGATCCCGTCTGTTTGACATCACCCGCCGCTGTATGAAGGGATAATTGCGCTGAAAAACAGGGAATTATTGATTTGTTTTCATGATTGTCTTTCTTCCGGAGCGCTTCACGCATAAACCATTTTTGAATTTCCGGGACTCATTTTGGGTTTATTTAATTTGAAATATATATTTTCGTACCTTTGGCGCTACCAAAAAAACAGGTGTGTTAATGTTACCTAAACCCTGATGTGATGGATGAAATGAGGGACCGGGATATCCGGGAAAATACGGATCAGGAAAGCCTGGAGGAAAAGCATCCGGGAGAAGAAATGCCCGTACAGGAAGGGGAGAGACAGGCAGGAAATGATCCGGTGGAAGAAGCCGGAAACGCTCCTTCTCAGGCTGAAGAGGAGCCTGTTAACTCTGCAGAGGAAAAAAGTCCTGAGCCGGAGGAGAACCCGTCTGCGGATAATGCCGGCACAGAAAAAAGCGGCGAAGATAAGGAACCTACTGAGGAAGAGGAGAAGGCAGAGCCGGCAGTAGCCGGGGAGGATGTGAAAGAGAGTTCCGCAGCGGACGAGACCGTTAGTGAAAAGGAAGATGCTGAAGCTGCCGGGAAAGAGGAGATCACGGTGGAAGAGGTGGATTATTCCACTTTCACGCCGGACAAGCTGATCGCAAGGCTGGAGTTGCTCGTCAGCGAGCGGCCCGTGCAGGAGATACGGGACGATGTGGAGCATATCAAAGTTAATTTTTACAAGAAGATCCATCAGGAAACAGAAGAGAAGAAAAAGCGTTTTCTGGAGGAGGGAGGCGATCCGCTGGAGTTCAAGCCGGCCCCCGATCCGCGGGAAGAACGGCTGAAAGATCTCCTGAAAGTGTATCGTCATAAAAAGTCGGTTTACAATCGCGAACAGGAAGAGCAGAAACAGAAGAACCTGGAGGAGAAATACAGGATCATCGAAGCGATCAAGAACCTGACGACCAGCAAGGAGTCCATGCACAAAACATTCCAGGAGTTCAGGGAACTGCAGGAAAAATGGCGGAATACCGGCCTGGTGCCCCAACAGTATGTCAACGACCTGTGGGAGACATACCATTACAATGTTGAGAAGTTTTACGACTATATTAAGCTCAACCGGGAACTCCGGGATCTCGACCTGAAAAAGAACATGGAAATGAAGCTTCGTCTCTGTGAACAGGTTGAGCAGCTCATGCTGGAGCCGGACATCGTGGGGGCTTTCAAAACGCTCCAGAAATACCATGAGCAGTGGCGGGAGATAGGTCCCGTGCCCAAAGAACACAAGAACGAGTTGTGGGAGCGTTTCAGGGAGGGCACCCGTAAGATCAACAAGAAGTACCAGGCCTATTTTCAGGAGATCAAAGAGATCCAGAAAAAGAACCTGGAGCAAAAAATATCCCTGGCAGAAAAAGCAGAGGAGCTGGCATCCGAAGAGTTGCATACCCACAAGGCCTGGGAGGAGCGGTCCAACGAGATCAGGGAACTGCAGAAGATCTGGAAGACGATCGGCTTTGCACCCCGCAAGCAGAACAACGCTATCTACGAACGTTTCAGAAAAGCCTGTGATCTTTTCTTCACCCGGAAACGGGAATATTATGCGGCCAACAAAGAGACGCAGATGAACAATCTGCAGATGAAGACCGACCTGTGCATACAGGCAGAGGCCCTGCAGGACAGTACCGACTGGAAAAAAACGACCCAGGATCTTATCAATCTTCAGAAAAAATGGAAGGAGATAGGTCCTGTACCGAAAAAATATTCAGACCAGATATGGAAAAGGTTCCGGGCAGCTTGCGACAAGTTCTTTGAGAACAAATCAAATTACTTCAAAGGCCTCAAAGAGAATTATGAGGAGAACCTGCAAAAAAAGGAGGCCCTGATCGAAGAGATCCTGAATTATGAGCTGTCGGGAGACACGAACAAGGATTTTTCGGCCCTGCAGGATTTTCAGCGCCGCTGGACAGAGATCGGTTATGTGCCTTACGAGAAGAAGGAGGAGATCGCCATAGCTTACAAGAACGCCGTGGATCAGCTCTTCAACCGGCTGGATATCAGTGAGCATACACGCAACCTGATCAAGTACAAGGCCAAACTGCAGGAACTGACAGGATCGCCCAAAGCTGCAATAAAGATCCGCAAAGACCAGGAGAAATTCATCAACCGCATCAAGCAGCTGGAGAGTGACATCACGATCTGGGAAAACAACATCGGCTTTTTCTCCAACTCCAAGAATGCCGAGTCGCTGATCAAGGATGTCTCGGCCAAGATCGAGAATGCCAAGGCCAGCATAGCGCTGTTAAAGGAAAAGCTGCGTCTGATAGAAGAAATGGATATTGACTGACCCTAATATTCAAAAGTAACGTTTTGAGCACAACAAAGTATATTTTCGTGACAGGAGGGGTTACATCATCCCTGGGCAAGGGGATCATCTCCTCCTCGCTGGCCAAGCTGCTGCAGTCGCGGGGTTACCGCGTCACCATCCAGAAACTGGATCCTTATATCAATGTTGATCCGGGGACCCTTAATCCCTATGAGCACGGGGAGTGCTATGTCACCGAAGACGGTGCCGAGACCGACCTTGACCTGGGGCATTATGAGCGTTTTCTCAATACCAGCACCTCGCAGGAGAACAATGTCACCACCGGCCGTATCTACCAGTCGGTGATCGAAAAAGAGCGGCGGGGCGACTACCTGGGCAAGACCGTGCAGGTGATCCCCCATATCACCGACGAGATCAAGAACCGGATCCGCCTGGTAGGGAAAAAGTACAACTACGACATCGTGATCACCGAGATAGGGGGTACCGTAGGCGACATCGAATCGCTCCCTTATATTGAATCGGTGAGGCAGCTCAAATGGGATCTGGGTGCGAGCAACTGTCTGGTGATCCATCTTACACTGGTGCCTTATCTGCCCACCTCGGGAGAGCTGAAGACCAAGCCCACGCAGCACTCGGTAAAGCTCCTCCAGGAAGCCGGTATACAGCCCGACGTGCTGGTGCTGCGGACCCAGAAGACACTCACCGCCGATATCCGGAAGAAAGTGGCTCTTTTCTGTAATGTGGAGCTCTCCAGCGTTATCGAGTCGGTAGATGCCGAAACGATCTATGACGTACCGTTGCTGATGCTGGGGGAGAAACTGGACGAGACCGTCCTGAAAAAACTGGAGTTGCCGCTGAAACAGAAACCCGAACTTAAGCCCTGGAAAGATTTTCTCAAAAGACTGAAGTCTCCCAGATATGTGGTACATATCGGACTGGTGGGCAAGTATGTGGAACTGCATGATGCCTACAAGTCGATCTCCGAGTCCTTCACCCATGCCGGAGCTGCCAATGAGTGCAAGGTGGAGCTGGAGTACATCCATTCAGAGTATGTGACCGACGAAAATGTTGCGGAAAAGCTGGAGCATCTCGACGGGATCCTGGTGGCGCCGGGCTTCGGCAGCCGCGGCATCGAGGGGAAGATCATTGCGGCGCGTTATGCCAGGGAACACAATATCCCTTATCTGGGCATCTGTCTGGGTATGCAATGTTCGGTGATCGAGTTCGCACGGAACGTGCTGGGCTTTAAAAATGCCAACTCGACCGAGATGAACCGGAAAACCCCTTATCCGGTTATCGACCTCATGGAGGAGCAGAAAGGTGTGACGGCCAAGGGGGGCACCATGCGGCTGGGCGCTTACCCATGCCTGATCAATAAGGAAAGCAGGGTGTACAAAGCGTATGGCACGGAACTGGTCAACGAGCGGCATCGTCACAGATATGAGTTCAACAACACTTTCCTGGAAGATTTTAAGAAGGCAGGGATGAGAGCAGCCGGGATCAATCCCGACACCAATCTGGTAGAGATCATGGAGATCCCGTCACACCGCTGGTATGTAGGCACCCAGTTCCATCCCGAGTACCGCAGCACCGTTCTGCAGCCCCATCCGCTCTTTGTGAGCTTTGTGGAAGCTGCACTGCGCTATGCACGGGAGAAAGAGGGAGGCCAGGAAACCGCAGGGACCGTGAAAAACAGTAATAAAATGGAGAAAGCATCACAGAATGGATAGGAACACGATCATTGGATTATTGCTCATAGGCCTCTTGTTCGTTGGCTTCAGCTACTATAATAATCACCAGAAAGATAAGGCCTATAATTATGAGGTGGGAGTGGCCGACTCACTTTATAATATTAAAAAATATGCAGCGGCCCGGGAGAGTTATCTGAGAGCTCTTTCTTTCAAACCCACGGAGAACTATCCCAAGAGAAAGATCCTCTCCATCGACTCCATTGTACGTCTGAGCACTCCGGACACTGCCCGGCAGGTCCGGTCACAGGCTGAGGAAAAGACTCCCGTAGCTCTGCCGGAAAAAGCGGTTACGGGACAGGATACGACAGCTGTGGTGATGAGCACCGGGAAGAAACAGTTCGTTACCGTCGAAAATGACCTGGTGAAATACCGTTTCTCCACCCTTGGTGGCCGTCTTTATTCCGTCGAGCTGAAAAAATATAAAACGTGGGACCAGAGACCGCTGATCCTGTTTAGCGGTGACTCCACCGAGTTCGGGTTCCGTTTTTTCACCATCAACAATAAGCTGCTCGATACCAAGAATCTTGTGTTTACCCCCATCTCCGATACAGGACACGTAGTGGTGACCGACAGCAGTTACAATGTCGTATTCCGGCTTACGGTGGGTGAGGGAAGGTACATGGACTTCCGTTACATCATCCCCAGAGACAATTACATGATCGGTTTTGATGTGGTCATGCACGGCATGGATAAGGTCATTGCCGGTAATCTGACGGATATCTCCCTGCGCTGGAAAATCTTCATGCCCCAGCAGGAGAAAGGCCGCATCAATGAGGACAATTACTCCACGATCAAGTTCAGATACTATCAGGACGAGGTGGATGGTCTGCCCATGCGCAGCAGCAAGGAAGTACTCGAGAAAGATATTCCCACCAAGGTGGAATGGGTGGCTTTCAAAGACCAGTTTTTCTCGTCGGTCCTTATCTCGAGTGAACAACCTTTCCTGAGCGGCAAGGTCAAGTCCCTGAAGATGCCGGAGGACTCTCCCTATTTTAGGGAATGTGAGACCGACCTGAGCGTGCCTTACCGGCCACAGGAGGACCTCTCGTATCACATGCGCATGTATTTTGGTCCCAACCACTTCAGAACCCTCAAGAAATACGGCATAGGACTTGAAGAACTGGTTTACCTGGGACGTAATATCATCAAGTGGATCAACCAGTTTGTGATCATACCTATCTTCAACTGGCTCAACAAGTACATCTCCAACTACGGGATCATTATCCTGTTGCTGACGATCATCATCAAGATGGCTCTCTTCCCGTTGACCTACAAGTCCTATGTCTCGCAGGCCAAAATGCGGGTGCTGAAACCTTTCGTGGATGAGCTGAACAAAAAGTATCCGAAGAAAGAGGATGCCATGAAAAAACAGCAGGCTCAGATGGCGTTGTACAAACAGGCGGGGGTAAGCCCGCTGAGCGGGTGCCTGCCTATGCTGCTGCAGATGCCGATCCTGTTTGCCATGTTCCGTTTCTTCCCGACCTCCATCGAGCTGCGGCAACAGAGTTTCTTATGGGCTCATGACCTTTCCACTTACGATTCGATCCTGCAACTGCCCTTCACCATTCCTATGTACGGTGACCACGTCAGCCTTTTCACCATCCTGATGACGGTCTCCACCATCGTTACGATGAAGATCAACAGTCCTTCGGGCGATACGGGACAGATGCCGGGCATGAAAGGGATGATGTACATCATGCCGGTCACTTTCATGCTTTTCCTCAACAACTTTTCGGCCGCTCTTAACTATTATTACTTCCTGGCCAACCTGATCACTTTCGGCCAGAACATGGTAGCCAAAGCCTTTGTGAATGAGGATGAGATACTGCGGCGTGTGCACGAGAGAAAGAAAATGCCCGTGAAAAAATCGAAATGGCAGCAGCGTCTTGAAGAAGCGGCCAAAGCCAAAGGATACAATCCTCCCAAGAAGAAAAAAAGAAAATAAGATAACCTACAACATGTTTTCTTCTTTTGAAAAGAAACATTATTAGGTTACTTTTGGAGATTCAATAAATTCAGTAATTTAAAAAGAGACAGGAAATGAGTATACTGGTCAATAAAGACTCAAGGGTTCTGGTGCAGGGTTTCACCGGAAGTGAAGGCACTTTTCATGCACAGCAGATGATAGAATACGGTACGCAGGTGGTAGGAGGTGTGACGCCCGGCAAAGGCGGACAAAAACATCTCGATCGTCCTGTTTTCGATACTGTCAGTGACGCCGTCAAAGAGACAGGAGCGGATGTGTCCGTCATCTTCGTGCCGCCGCCGTTCGCTGCCGATGCTATTATGGAAGCTGCCGAAGCCGGTATAGGAGTGATCGTTACGATTACCGAAGGGATCCCCACCTCCGATATGGTGAAGGTGAAGGAATATCTCAGCAAGAAAGAATCCCGTCTGATCGGTCCCAACTGCCCCGGTATTATTACAGCCGAAGAGACCAAGATCGGCATCATGCCCGGTTTTATTTTCAAGAAAGGTCCTGTGGGCATTGTCTCCCGCTCCGGCACGCTTACCTATGAAGCTGTGGACCAGGTGACCAAAGTGGGGCTGGGGCAGACCACAGCCATCGGCATCGGAGGCGATCCCATTATCGGAACATCCACCCTTGAGGCCATCCAGATGTTCATGGAGGATCCCGAGACAGAGGGCATCATCATGATCGGTGAGATCGGAGGCCCCATGGAGGCGGATGCAGCCCGCTGGGTCAAAGAACACGGTACCAAGCCTGTCGTGGGTTTCATCGCCGGGCAGACCGCCCCCAAAGGACGTCGTATGGGTCATGCAGGCGCCATCATCGGCGGCAAGGATGATACGGCTGCTGCCAAGATGAAGATCATGGCCGAATGCGGGATCCATGTGGTGGAATCGCCGGCCCATCTGGGTGAGACCATCGCCGCCGCTTTGAAATAATCTTTTGGATGATCTGCCATGGATCCTCTGCAGGAAGCCGCCCGGGCACTTCAAAGATCTTCCCACACCACTGCATTCACGGGAGCTGGTATCTCTGTGGAGAGTGGTATCCCTCCTTTTCGTGGGAAGGAAGGTCTGTGGAGCCGTTACGATCCCATTGTGCTTGACATCAGTTATTTTCATGCCCACCCGCTGGAAGCATGGCAGGTGATCCGCGAGATATTTTATGATTACTTCGGGAAAGCCCGTCCCAATGCCGGACATTATGCCCTGGCAGAGATGGAAAAGCAGGGTAAGGTGGCCGCTGTGATCACGCAGAACATCGACAACCTGCACCAGGAAGCCGGCAGCCGCAATGTGATCGAATACCATGGCAACTCCCAGCGCCTGATCTGTCCGCGGTGCGGCGCCGTCTACTCACCCAAAGAGATCGATCTCCGGCAGCTCCCTCCGCGTTGCAGTCATGACGGAGAGGTGCTGAAGCCTGATTTTGTGTTCTTCGGCGAGCCTATCCCTCCTGAGGCAGCCCGCCGCTCCGAGCAGGAAGCCTTTGCTGCGGAGGTCTTCCTGGTAATAGGTACCACGGGGGAGATCATGCCGGCATCGCTCATCCCGCAGATGGCCAAAAGCAACGGTGCCACCATCATCGAGATCAACCCGGAATCTTCCAATTACACCCACTCCATAACGGACATCTTTCTCAGGGGAAAAGCAGGCGAGCTGCTGCCGGCACTGCTGGAAAAGATGGGCGGCTGAAAAAAGAACTTTCAGTTTTGAAAATACTTTGTTATTTTGCCGGTAATTCAATAACAAAAAACAAAAGACAATGGATCTACTCAAAGGAAAGACCGCAGTGGTCACGGGCGCTGCCCGCGGCATAGGAAGGGCCATAGCCATCCGTTTTGCTCAGGAGGGGGCCAACGTGGCCATCACCGACCTGGCGGTCGACGACAATGCCCGTGAAACGGTCAGCACCATTGAATCCTATGGTGTGAAAGCGAAAGCCTTTGCCTCCGATGCCAGCGACTACGGGGATACGGACAAGGTGGTGAAACAGATCATTGAAGAGTTCGGGACCATAGATATTCTCGTCAACAATGCCGGGATCACGCGTGACACGCTGCTGATGCGTATGACCGAGGAGCAGTGGGACCTGGTGATCAAGGTCAACCTGAAATCCGTATTTAATTTTACCAAGGCCGTACAACCTTATATGCTCAAGCAGCGCAGCGGTTCGATCATCAGTATGAGCTCGGTGGTGGGGGTGAGTGGCAACGCCGGCCAGGCCAACTATTCCGCCTCCAAAGCCGGCATCATCGGCTTCACCAAGTCGGTAGCCAAAGAGGTGGGATCGAGAGGGATACGCTGCAACGCCATCGCGCCGGGCTTCATCGATACCGAAATGACCAAAAAGCTGCCGGAAGATGTGAGGAAGGCCTGGACACAACAGATCCCCCTGCGCCGTGCCGGTCTGCCTGAAGATGTTGCCAACACAGCCCTTTTCCTGGCCTCCGATCTCTCTTCGTATGTGAGCGGGCAGGTGATCAATGTATGTGGCGGGATGAATACCTGACCTGATCTTTGTCTGCTTTTTCTCCCTCTTTTTTTCGTATCTTCATTCACGGGAAAAAAGGGGAGGAGATGAATTACAGAAGGATCATATGGGCCCTAGCCCTGCCGGCCTTGCTCTTGGGAGGGTGTGTTACGTCAAGGAACATTGCCGTGGAGGTAACTTCACCGCCGGAAATCGTCCTGCCACCGGGGACAACCTCCCTGGCGCTGGTGATCAGGGTGCCCAAAGGCATCGGTGCCATGAAAGATCATCAGATGAACATCTGCAGGGACGCGGAGGAGATACCGTGCCGGCTGGCAGCAGGAGAAAAAGCGCTGCTGGGATATTCGGAAAAGATCTTTGAAGAGAGCGATCTGGAGGTGACGGGTGTCGTGGAATGGATCGACTCAGTTGACGGGAAGACCGGTATGATGCCACCTTCCCTGGACAGTACAGATATAACAAGACTGTGTGCCGGGCAGGAACATCCGGGGATCCTGGTGTCGCTGGAGACGGTAATGCTCAGAAAAGAACTGAACTTTTCTTCCTATAAGGAATGGCCGCATGAAGCCCGGAATAAAGTATGGTCAAAAACCCGGCTCTATAATGTGGAACCCCGCTGGATCCGGCAGGCGGTGATGAAGGTGTTCGTACGCAACGGCTGGCGTATTTATGATCATAAAACAAAACGAACTATCTTTGAAGGGTTCCTGGAGGATTCGGTCTCATACAAGGTGGACGGGACATCGCAGGAGGAGGTGGAAAAGAAGCTCCCTTCCCTGAAGACGTCGGTGGAGAGGGCCGGATATGTGGCAGGATGGGACTTTGCAGCATTGATCCTGCCTTCACACAGGACCGTGCCGAGAAAATATTATGGCGCGGGCGTGGGGATCCTGAAAGAAGCTACCCGGAATGTAAAGTTCAGGCAATGGGACCGGGCGGAGGAAGCATGGAAAGAGGTACTTGATCACCTGAGAAAAAGGAAAAGGGCAAAGATCCTTTACAACCTGGCCCTGGCAAGGGAAAGAGAGGGGGATTACGCGAATGCACTGAAATATATCGCCGAGGCTGTCAGGTTATTTCCTTCCACAGAAATGACCGGTTATCAAAATATTATTGAACGTGAGATCAGCACGCGGAAAAAATAACGACCAGGGCAGGCAGAGGATAACACGGGGGTCGTGGTGGGTCCTTTTCCTCTTTGTCCTCCTGCTCCAGGGATGCTATACTACCCGGGAGGTAGGTATCCAGGTCCTGCATCCTCCGGAAAAGATCTTCTTCAACACCCCCCGCAATATTGTCCTGCTTAACAGGATGTTGGAGGAGAAACGCTGGAACGACACTCTGATCTTTCACGACCTGAAGGTGCCGGTCAAGATGTACCATGAGATCTCCTGGAAGACCATTTACGGGTTTACTGATGTGGCTTCCGACTCTCCCTGGACGGAAAATATCCTTTTTGATTCGGTTTTCGTGGACAGTGTGGAGACCATGCCTCCTCCTTTGCCCAAGAGCGAGCGGGACCGTATCATGGACCGCAATGAAGCGACCACCTGCGTGGATCTGTCCGGATTGAGGCTTTCGGATTCGATCTATACAAAAGAGGAGTTCATGATCTCCGACGGAGAAGATGGTGGTGGGGACTGGTTCACGGTGGTCAATGTGATCCTGACCATACAGACCTCCTGGTATTTGTACCAGCGGGAGGATACGCTGCCCATGGATAGCACTCTTTTGCTGGATACCCTGCATCTCAGCAGTGCCGGTTTTTCTTACAGGGATGCTGTGGGGCGTTTGCCCAATATCCGGAAAGCCATCGATGACCTGGCCTCCATGGCGGGACAGCACAATGCCTATCGTATCTTCCCCGTCTGGGATCCGGTGACGCGGATCTATTATACCGGTTCCCAGAAGAAGATGAAAGAGGCGGCGCGTTATGTCAGCAAGAATCAATGGATGGCCGCAGCCCTGATCTGGAAAAAACTGGCGTTAACGGCTGGCAGGAAGCTGGCTGCCAAAGCGGCTTTCAACATGGCTCTGGTAAGCGAGATCAACGACAAACTGGATATTGCCGTCTCGTGGCTGCAGCGCTCGCTTGAGATGGACGATTCCCCTGTGACCCGCAACTACCTGGACATCCTGAAAGGACGTATCGAGGATTACCACAAAATGAATCTGAAGACCTCGGGGAGCTGAAGCTTGTTTTTTGGCCGGTAAATTTTACTTTTGCACTCCGCAAAACGTGAAACATTCATCATGCACAATATCTTTTTCTATGTGATCCTGGGGATCCTCCTCTTCGATTTCCTGCTGGAACGATGGCTGGAGTATCTGAACACCAAAGCCTGGAGCCCTGTCCTGCCGGAAGCGCTCAGGGGCATATATGATCCGGAGAAATACCGCCTCTCACAGGAGTACTATCTGGCCAACCTGCGCTTCGGGGTGATCTCCTCCTCCTTTACTTTTCTGCTGATGGGGGTCATGATCCTCACCGGTGGGTTTGCCTGGGTGGACCAGATAGCCCGGCAGGTCAGCAGCAACGAGATCATCGTGGCCCTGCTCTTCTTCGGCATCCTGGGGCTGGCCTGGGATGTGCTGACGATCCCCTTTCAGTGGTACGATACCTTTGTGATCGAGGAGAAGTTCGGTTTTAACAAGACAACCCCCCGGACTTTTATCCTGGACAAGCTGAAAGGATGGCTGGTGGCAGTGTTGCTCGGAGGGGTGCTGCTGGCGGCGATGGTCTGGTTCTACCAGCTCACGGGAAAATACTTCTGGCTGTGGGCCTGGGCCCTTTTTACACTCTTTACGCTCTTCCTTACCATGTTCTACTCGTCGCTGATCGTGCCTCTTTTCAACAAACAGACCCCCCTGGAGGAAGGACCGCTGAAAGAGAAGATCCGGGAGTTGTGTGAACGGGCCGGCTTCGTGCTGCAGAACGTATATGTCATTGACGGCTCGAAACGCTCTACCAAGGCCAATGCCTATTTCAGCGGCCTGGGAAAGAAGAAGAGGATCGTCCTTTACGATACGCTCATCCAGGATCTCTCGCCGGAAGAGATCGTGGCCGTGCTGGCCCACGAGATCGGTCATTACAAGAAGAAACACACCCTGCTGGGGCTGCTCCTCTCTGTGCTGGAGACAGGGCTGATCCTGTGGTTGCTTTCGTTGTTCGTTGACAACCCGCAGCTTTCTGCAGCGCTTGGAGCCTCACAGCCCTCTTTTCACCTGGGCCTGCTCGCCTTCGTACTGATCTTTTCACCCGTATCCACCCTTCTGGGACTGGCCACCGGCATGCTCTCCCGGAAAAATGAGTTCGCCGCGGATGCTTTTGCGGCGGAACACAGTGACGGGAGCAAACTGGCCTCCGCCCTCATCCGGCTCTCGGTGAAAAACCTGAGCAACCTGACGCCCCATCCGCTGTACGTCTTTTTCCATTATTCCCATCCGCCCCTGCTCGAACGCCTCAAAGCCCTGGAAAAGTACCGGAAAGAGAGAGACACGGCAGGAAAAGAATAAAATTTTTCCGGGGACTTGTCTATTAACGCAGTTAATTATATTTTTGTCATCCGTTTTCGCCTCCTTAGCTCAGTTGGTAGAGCGGCTCACTCGTAATGAGCAGGTCGTCGGTTCAAGTCCGATGGGAGGCTCGGGGGAAGTTCGAAGCTCGATGCTCGAAGCTCGAAGTGGTTTGAATAGAAAACTTTGAACTTTGAACCATGAACTTTGAACTTATTCTGCGGGAGTAGCTCAGTGGTAGAGCATCAGCTTCCCAAGCTGAGGGTCGCGGGTTCGATCCCCGTTTCCCGCTCAAGAACGGCAAGAGGGTCGCGGGCCTCTAACGATCCCGGCTCGCCGGGATGTCAGGGTGCTGACACCCGTAGGATTGTCAGCATTCGATCCCCGCTGAAAGCCCTGACATCAGCATTGCTGATCGTCAGGGTTTCCCGCTCAAAAACGGCAAAAGGGGGACATATGTTCCTCTTTTTTCTTTTCCGGGAGTGTATGATATGTGCAAGACAGTTCAAAAAAGTCTTTCAGTTCTGTTCCTGTTCCTTGTGATGATCTCCGGCCTGCAGGGCCAGTCGGTGATCAGCGGCGTGGTGACGGAGAAGGAGAGCGGGCGTCCCCTGACGGATGTCGCCGTGACGATCGATCCGGGCCACCGGGGCACTTATACGGACAGTGCAGGACATTTTTTTTTCAGAGACCTCTCTGCCGGCAAATACCGATTGAAGATCTCCCGGGTAGGTTACCTTACCCTTACGAAGCATCTGACCCTGGAAGCCGGGGAGCATCTGCAGCTTAGTCTGCAGACTGCCAAGGAGGTGGTACCGATAGGGGAGGTGAGCGTGGTCGGTGACAAAGCCGACAAGCAAATCCTCCGGGACCTTACTGCCGAGCCCGTCTCACTCAGGCCCGCCATCACGACGATATCCCGTGAGAAGATCGAAGAGGAGGGGGCGGTCACCCTGATGGATGCCCTCCGCTACGTGCCGGGAGGCCTCACCGAAACGCGGGGACGCAAGGTGAAACAGTTCTTCTCCGTGCGCGGGCAGACCTATCCTTACCCCACCTATTCTCTCGACGGCATTGTGCAGAAAGAGTTCTACGAGACC
>JALVJE010000210.1 GCA_027028505.1 Bacteroidales bacterium | reverse complement strand
AGAACATAGATCTGTCAGCTACCTGGGTTTTCGGTACCGGAAATGCCTTCACCCTGGCAGAAGGAAAATTCAGCGCTATCAATGACAACCCTCATGATCCTCCGCCCTTCGTTTACAATACCGAAGCTTATATCTACAGCGACCGCAACGCTTTTCGCATGAGGCCTTATCACCGCTTGGATGTAGGTGTCAATTTCTACAAAAAGAAAAAATGGGGTGAACGCACCTGGAACATCAGTATATACAATGTATATAACCGGCAAAATCCCTATTTTTATTTTTACGATACAAAATATAAGTACGACATGCAGGGAAAGATCATTCCCGGATCAGGCACAACCATCATAAAACAACAAAGCCTTTTCCCCATCATCCCCTCTATAAGTTACAGGTTCAGTTTTTAGATCTCACTTTCTCATACAGCTCCAGCACATTCCGGACAAAGATCTCCCAGGAGTATTTTTTCTTTTCCGCACGGATGGCGGGGCGGAACTCCGCT
Organism: Bacteroidales bacterium; assembly: GCA_027028505.1. Lineage (GTDB taxonomy): Bacteria > Bacteroidota > Bacteroidia > Bacteroidales > VadinHA17 > DRPN01. The sequence goes on along the minus strand of JALVJE010000210.1, from coordinate 2,287 downwards.
CCGCGGTCGTGGTTAAAAAAGTCGGCGATGGCGCCGGCGATGGCAGCCGGTTCTTTTTCGACGACATAACCGACCTTGTCATGGGGGACATACTCTTTCAGTCCCCCCACATCGGTCACCAGCATGGGTTTTTCGAAATGGTAGGCGATCTGGGTGATGCCGCTCTGCGAAGCGGAGTGATAGGTCTGTGCCACCAGGTCGGCGGCCGAGAACCAGTAGCGCACCTCCTCCACCGGCACAAAATCATCCACCACCTGCACCTGCTCCTCCAGCCCTTTCTCCCGGATGATCTCCAGATAGCGCTCCTTGTCGTCATAGAACTCGCCCACCACCAGCAGCCGGAGGTCCAGTTGCTGCACCTCGGGCCTGGCGAACGACTCCAGCAGGAGGTCCAGCCCTTTGTACTTCCGGACGAAGCCGAAGAAGAGCACATACCTCCGGTCCGGATCGAGGCCGAGATGACGGCAGGCCTCCTCTTTCGGGACTCCCTCCCCCAGGTTGTCATCCAACGGGTGGGGGGTGTAAATGATGTTCCGGAAGTTGTTCTCCTTTAACTGCCGCTCCACAGTGCGGGAAAAGGTGATATAGCCGTCGATCTTGCGCAGGAAATAATTGGTCAGCAGATGATCGCCGGGACGTTTCTCGTGAGGATAGAGGTTGTCCACCACCGCCAGGGTGGTGATGTCCTTTTTGAGGAAACGTACGATGGTGCCGAACAAAGGCCCCATGAAAGGGATCCAGTTGCGGAAGATCAGTAGGTCGGGACGGAGTTTGTTGATCTTCCGGGCCGTGGCCACCCAGTTGAAGGGGTTGATGCTGTTCATCCAGACATAGATCTCCAGGCCCTCGGGCGGCGGACCGTCGGCCATCTGGGTCTTGCCGGGGAAAAGAAACGAGGGATATTGCAGTTTGTAGGTAACGATGCCCGCCTCATGACCGGCATGCAGGAAAGCCCGGCACATCGCCTCGTCAATGACGGCCAGACCTCCGCGAAGGGGATAAGCGGGTCCGATGATAAGAACCTTCATAGTTAAAAGTTCATAGTTCAGAGTTCATAGTTCAGAGTTCAGAGTTCATAGTTCGCTGCACGAATGAATTTAATTAGAAATTTACTCGCTTCGCTCGTGTAATTTGTGCCTGCGGCACGTCATTCGGTGGTCATACGGTTGTCATTCAGTAGTCATTCTATTGTCATTGGTTCGCTGCTTTGCCTGCCGAAGTCCTGACAAGTCGGGACGAAGGCTGGCGCTCACGAAATTAGCTCGCTGCTTCGTCCGCCGAAGCCCCGGCTTACCGGGACGAAGGCCGGACGCTCGCGAAATTAAGTAGCTGATCATTCCTCCATATTTCCATTATTCCATTATTCCTCTTTTCCATTTTTCCACTTTTCAACCTTTCCCCAGCAACATCTTCAGGCACTCCTTCCGCAGGGAGAACCCGGGTACGGAAGCCTTGTATCTCCGGTAGGCCTCGCCGAATTTCTTTTCGGCTTCGGGTTCTTCCACCCATTTGATCAGCAAAAGGATCAACAGCATCTCCGACGGGGCGATGAGCAGGATGAAGGAGAGCGATCCTGTGATCAGAGCAAAAGACCAGGGGAACAGCAGCAGGCCCAGGTGCATGGGGTGCCGCATGCATCCGTACATGCCGTCGGTGACCAGACGGTTGGTCTCCATCCGTGGCAATTCCCCTTCGCGGCCCTTACGGGCCAGGTAGCGGCCTGTGTTGCGGCTGATGATCATGACCAGACGCAGCAGCAACAACCCCGGCAACAACGTGGCAATATGGAACCAGAGGTTGTGCCAAAGCTGCGGAAACCACCGCAGGTCCAGCCAGACACCCAGGGCAGCGCCGCCGAAAAGAAAAAGGAACCAAATCAGGAAACGAAGCATGTTAGTTTATAGTTATGAGTATCGAGTTATGAGTATCGAGTTGTGGTTATGAGTATCGAGTTGTGAGTATCGAGTATCGGGTTGCGAGTTACGGGTATCGGGCTGCGGGTTAGTCATAATCTCCACTTTTAAAACTCTTTGACTTTTCATACTCTTCAGACTTTTCTACTTTTCGACTTATTACTCATCGCTAAATTTCTAACTACCTCCCGCAGGTCATCCGCCACTTCGCAACCCGGCGGCACCTCTGCCTCATCGAAGGGATGGCCGGTACGGACGAGAAAAAGGCGTCCTACGCCGGCCCGCCGTCCGGCCTCGATGTCGCTGAGCTTATCCCCCACCAGCACCGAGGCCTGCAGGTCGAGGTGATGCTCCCGGGCCGCTTCAAAGATCAT
>JALVJE010000209.1 GCA_027028505.1 Bacteroidales bacterium | reverse complement strand
CCTCTATAACACCCTGTTCCACACTTATTCATAAATCATAAATCAAAAATCACTGGTGTCCGATAAAAATCGAAAATAGCAAAATTACGTCCTAAAATGCCCAATTTATGGGAGAATCTCCAGAAAAAATAAATGTTAGGGGGGTATTTGAAATTTTATAGCCATTTGTGTTGGAATATCATGACGGTATTGAGCAAAAATAGACGGGTCGCCAGGAGTAAGAAGAAGATCAGATATTGCGACGTAATGCATTAAATGCAGTCGGACTAATGCAGCAACAATAGAATAGGCTTTTTTCTTCCTTATTCCTTTACGTATGATGGTTAATAACAGATCCGTAATCAAATTACACCATATCTGTATTCTAATAGCATTTTCATTATCTCCCAGAAAATCGGACAACTGCAGGTTTTGTTTTAAACGCTTAAACAATATCTCTACCTGCCATCTCTGCTTGTAGATCTGTGCTATCTGGGAAGCTGCAAGTTCCATGTTATTGGTAATAAACTTGAACACTTTCCCCTTTTCAATATCAAAGTAATATATTAGACGGCATCTTACTTTTTCTTCCTGTTTTTCATGGCCCAGATCAACTATAAGTTCCCGATAAACCCCTTCTTTCTGTTGTTCAATAGATACGACCTTCTCTTCGATTACATTTACCACACTACTTTTATGAAGGCGGGTAACAAAACTGACATTATTTTTTGTCCAATGATTGTACAACTTGTAGTTTACATAAGCTTTATCAAAAACCAAAATAGTCCCGGATTCAATATCCATAAATTTTACCATAAAAAGCCTGTCCTGTGTGGCAGCATTGGTTATTCTGACCACGGAAGGTACATTCTCTGAAAGGTGCATTCCTACATTGATCTTTACTCCGCCCTTCCTTTTTCCATTTGCTGGAGTACGTCCGGCTGCTTTCATGATCTCTTTGAACAGCGTTATGGTAGTGGAATCCACCAGAAATAATTTTTCCATCCATTGCTGATTTTTCGGATAGCTGTCCGGTAAAAATGGTCGCACACGCTCATATATGATATTAAATATCCTCTCAAATACTTTCGCATCCCTCCTGGAATTGGCATCTGAAATGGTGCTCCTTCTCGGCAAGGACTTTAACCCTAGATGAAGCAATGCTTTATTGTATCCAGCTAATCCAGACTCTATTTCTCGCAATGAACTGCTTGCTGACAAAGCTGAAAATAGCATCACAATCAAATGATCCCAGGTCCTGAACCTTTTCACATACCTGTCACTCTTATATTCCTGGATAACCCTACTCACTTTTTCCCTCGGTATTAAAGAAATCAGCTGTCCGAAAACCGAGTTGCCTGGAGATTTACTATTTTTGTATCCGTACATGTTTTTAATTTTTTAAAAAGGGAGTTGCCTGTGGAAAGATCAGCTCCCTTTTTTTTTATCCAAATTTATACTTATTTTTCAATTCCGTTCTCGGACACCAGTGATTCAAAAATCAGAATTCATTCCCTAATAATCCATTTTTTCCATCTTTCCATTATTCTATCCTTTTTCTGAAGCAAAATACAGAGGCCGCCGGCCTCTTTTTCTTTTGTTTCAGGTATAATGATACCGATACTTTTCTATTTTTGTGCCTTAAACCCAAAATTTCCCAGCTATGTCCCAAAAATTGATCTCCCTGATTTTTTTCTTTGCCTCTTTTTTTCTGTTTGTACTACCGCCACCCTTAACGTGTGCGGCTGATGTGCCAGTGCCGGAGTCTTTTTTCGGTTTCGTTCCGGGTAGTGACAGGAACCTGATCGATTACGAGCAGTTGATCGCCTATCTTCAGAAAGTGGATGAAGCTTCTCCCCGGATGAAGATGATCACGATAGGTAAGAGTCCCATGGGCCGGCCGATGTACATTGCTTTTTTCTCTTCCGAAGAGAATATCAACAATCTCAGCCGTCTGCAGGAGATCAACCGCAAGCTGGCCCTAGATGCCACGCTCAGTGATGCGGAGCAGCAAAAGCTGATCAGGGAAGGCCGGGTTTTTGTGGCGGCGACCCTCTCCATGCACAGTGATGAGGTGGGACCTTCGCAGGCAGCTCCGCTGGAGGCCTATGAACTTACGACCACCAACGATCCTGAAAAAACTGCATGGCTTGATAAGGTGGTTTATATGATGGTTCCCTGTCACAATCCCGACGGCATGGACCTGGTGGTGAAGAACTACAGAAAATACAAGGGAACAAAATACGAGGGGGCTTCTCTTCCCGGTGTTTACCATAAGTATGTCGGACATGACAACAACCGCGACTTTGTTATTCTGAGCCAGGAAGACACGCGTAACATCCAGCGTATCTTCACGCAGACCTGGTTTCCCCAGGTGATGGTCGAAAAACACCAGATGGGCACGACAGGTCCACGTTACTATGTCCCGCCCAATTCCGATCCTATCGCCCTTAACATTGATGCCAACATGTGGACCTGGACGGGGATCTTCGGGCAGAATCTCATCAACGATATGACCCATGCGGGACTGGCCGGTGTATCGCAGCATTATGCCTTTGATAATTACTGGCCCGGTTCGACAGAGACCTGTATCTGGCAGAATGTCATTGCTTTCCTTACCGAATGCGCCAGTGCTCGTTATGCAACACCCATCTATGTGGAGCCGAACGAACTGAGGGTGGGGGGAAAAGGATTGTCCGAGTATAAAAAGAGCATCAATATGCCTATGCCCTGGGAAGGGGGTTGGTGGCGCCTGGGGGATATCGTGGAATACGAGCAGGTCTCGGTGCGCTCCATCATTAAAACGGCTGCTCTTTATCATGACAAGATCCTGAAGTTCAGGAACGATCTGTGTAAAAAAGAGGTGGAGCTGGGAAAGACACAGCCTCCTTATTATTATATCATGCCCCGCGAGCAGCATGACGTGAGCGAACTGGTAGGTCTGGTCAATCTTCTGCGCGAACAGGGGGTGAATGTCTATACGTTGAAAAAAGACGTGATGCTCAACGACCGTCTTTTCCATACGGGCGACCTGGTGGTGCCCCTGGCCCAGCCCTTCCGGGCCTTCATCAAGGAGGTGATGGAAAAACAGGAATTCCCGGTGCGTCATTATACCCCGGGCGGGAAGATCATCAAACCTTATGATATTACCACCTGGTCGTTGCCATTACAGCGGCAGATAGAAACGGTGACGGTCACGGAGCCTGCCCCGGAGGTGGGTGCCGCCCTGGAGCCACTCAGGGAGACCTTCACGCTCCTCGAACAGCCCCTGGCCCCGGCAGTGAAAACGGTAATCCTCCCCGTGGATTACAATGAGAGTTTCAAAGCTGCTTTCCTGGCTGCCCAAAACGGAATGACAGTAAAGCGCCTGAAAGAAGATGTGGTGATCAACGGCAAAAAATATGCAGCAGGCAGTTTCGTTGTTTCCCGATCGGACAAAGACAAAGAGGGGTGGGATCTCCTGAACAAAATGTTTACCTTCACACCGGTGTCTGTCGGTGAGGGAACCACTCTCTCTGAAGAACCGTTTGCTATACCACGCATTGCTCTGGTGGAAACCTATTACCATGATATGGATGCCGGCTGGACCCGCTATCTTTTCGATACCTACCATATTCCTTTCAAAGTACTTCATCCCGGAGATATCCCTTCTGCCGATCTTTCCGCTTATGATATGATCATCTTCCCCTCGTCATCCAAATCTGCTTTGCTGGGCGGCACAGCCGGTGCCGGCAGTTATTATATGTCTTATTATGCACCTGAATATACCAAAGGCATGGGCAAGGATGGCCTTCAGAAACTGATGAAATGGTTCGAGGACGGTGGGAAGATCATATCCTGGGGTAGCTCCACGGCCCTCTTCGAAGGGAAACAGACTGTCACGCGCAAGAACGGTAAGACCACTACCAAGGAGAACTTTACGCTGCCTTTCCATGATATCTCCTCTTCTCTGGCCGAGAAAGGCCTGTACGTACCGGGGTCGCTGGTCCGGGTGGAGCTCAATCCCGGTATGCCGGTATCAGAGGGGATGCTTTCTTCCGTAGGTGTTTTCTCCCGTGGCCGTCCTGTTTTTGCAACCTCTTTGCCTCCTTTTGACAGCGACCGCCGTGTCATGGGAACCTATCCCGAAGAAAATATACTGATGAGCGGTTATGCCGAACACCCTGAGTTGATGGGCGGAAAATCTGCTATCGTCTGGATACGGAAAGGAAAAGGACAGATGATCCTGATGGGGTTCAACCCCCAGTTCCGTGTCTCCACGCCTGCAACCTTCAAGTTGCTGTTCAATGCCATCCTGATGGGACAATATACCCCGCAATAACAGTAAACAACAGAAAGATTTAATTTTACCGGTTAAAATAAAACAAATCCGTTGTTCCGGATTTCTTAACTTTGACAAAATTTTTACATATGAAACGATCATGTGACTACACGTTGGGCCAGACTACATTTCTGGTGACCCTGAGGACCCTTATCGGGTGGCATTTCCTGTATGAAGGCCTTGCCAAGCTGGCCAACCCCGACTGGTCGTCGGCGGCCTATCTGCTCGACTCGAAAGGGGTTATGAGCGGTTTTTTCCACTCTCTGACCTATAAGCCTTCGCTCCTCCATACGGTGGATTTCCTGAATAAATGGGGCCTTGTGCTTATCGGACTGGGTCTGATCCTGGGGCTTTTTACGCGTATCTCTGTCTTTTCAGGCATCGTCCTTCTGGCCCTTTACTATCTCTCGCATCCTCCTTTCCCCGGTCTGGTATTTTCCGTGCCTGCCGAGGGAAGCTATATGATCGTGAACAAGACCCTCATAGAGCTGTCAGCTCTGTTGGTCCTGTATGTCTTTCCCACCCGCATCGGGCTGGATGCCCTTCTTGCCCCTCTTTTTAAGAAAAAATCTCAGCGTTAACAGCAAATACAATGGAAGAAAAAGATCAGAAGAATCCGGCCGGAGAAGGTCAGGAAAACAAGGAAACCGGCAAAGAGAAAGAAACCTTGTCCGGGAAACAGATGAAACGTCGTGACATCCTGAAGAGCCTCGCTACCGTCCCTGTATTGGGGGTTTTTGCCTGGGGTTATTACAAGAAGCGTCGTTATGATCAGATAATCAAGAAAGTGATTCGGGATGAGGTGGGCATGGAGTATGCCCCGCCGGTGATGTCTTCGACACCCGTATCGGGGAAACAGTTGCGTCTGGGGATTGTGGGATTTGGTATCCGAGGGCCACAGCTCATGGAGGCTGCCGGATTTCTCCATCCCGCGAAGGTCGACAAGCTGAGGGAAGCCGCTGAGAAGAACCCGCGCGACAAACGCTATCAGGAGTTTATGAAGCAGGAAGACCTGAACATTGTGTTCAACGGAGTGTGTGATGTCTTTGACATCCATGCGCAGGAAGCCATGGAGACGGCCGCCAATGTTAAGCGGCAGGGCACCGATGCCAAACTTCCGGACAATGTGAAAAGATACCGTACCTACCAGGAGATGATGGCTGCCGATGATATCGATGCCGTGATCATTGCCGCTCCTGACCACTGGCATGCTCCTATCACCATCGAGGCAGCCCGTCATGGCAAGCATGTCTATTGTGAGAAACCTATGACCTGGACCCTCCCCGAGGCTTATGCCGTACGCCGTGAGGTGAAAAAGGCCGGCATCGCCTTCCAGCTGGGACATCAGGGACGTGAGACCGAGAGCTATATCAAGGCGAAGGAAGCGGTAGAAAAAAATCTCCTGGGTAAGATCAACCTGATCGAGGTGACCACCAACCGTAATGATCCCAACGGAGCATGGGTATACCCTATCCACCCGAAAGCCTCACCGAAGAATATCGACTGGAAACAGTTCATTGGCCAGGCTCCCTGGCATGACTTTGATCTCAAGCGTTTCTTTCGCTGGCGTTGCTGGTGGGATTACAGTACGGGCCTCTCCGGCGATCTCTTCACCCACGAATTTGATGCCATCAACCAGATCCTGGAGATGGGTATCCCGCAGTATGCCTCCGGATCGGGTGGTATCTACTATTTCCAGGATGGCCGTACGGTCTATGATGTGCAGCAGGAGATCTTCGAATATCCCGACCGGGATATGACCCTGCTTTACAGCGCTACCCTCGCCAGCAGTAAGAACCGTGGCAAGGTGCTCATGGGCCATGACGGTTATATGGAGTTGGGAAGTACCTTGAACGTTTATGCTGACAGACGCTCCGACCGTTACAAAAAACTGATCGAGAACGGCGATATCAAGCCTGACGTGCCGATCTATTCCTATGTGCCGGGACGTAAGAACCCCGATGCTATCACCACGGCCACCGAGCAGTATTTCGCTGGCCGCGGGCTGCTCTATACCTATCGTGGCGGGAAGCGTGTCAACACCACCCACCTGCACATCAAAAACTGGCTCGAAGCCATCCGTAAGAAGACACAACCCAGCTGTAACATTGACCGGGGCTTTGAGGAGGCCATTACCAACCTGATGGGGGTGATCGCCATGCGTGAAGGCAAACGTGTCGAATGGGACTATGACAAGGAGCAGATCGTTGATCTGAAACCTATACCTGAGAAATTACAGGAGACCAACCTAAAACCCATTGAGTATCTGGGATAAAAAAAAGGGCTGCAAGCTTGCAGCCCTTTTTTTTGTGTCGTACCTTCCTCGGAGAAGTACCCCGCCTTTTGCCGGATCATCCTTTGGGACCGGCCGCGATCACATCGTCCTCCACCTCGGATTCATATTTTTTGAAGTTCTCCCGGAAAAGGGCCGCCAGCTTCCCGGCCTGCTCATCATAAGCATTTTTGTCTTTCCATGTGTTTCTCGGCAGAAGGATCTCCGAAGGCACGCCGGGGCAGCTGAGCGGTACGGAAAGGCCGAACACCGGGTCCGTGCTGTATTCCACATCGTCCAGTTTGCCTTCCAGGGCAGCATTGAGCAGAGCGCGTGTGTACTTGATGGAGATACGCTCACCGGTTCCGTAAGGTCCTCCGATCCATCCGGTGTTGACCAGCCAGGTGTGGGCTCCCTGTTCTTCTATCTTGCGGCCCAGCAGCCTGGCATAGACCGTGGGGGACATCGGCATGAAAGGCTCACCGAAGCAACTGCTGAAAGTGGCCTGTGGCTCGGTGATGCCCCGCTCGGTGCCTGCTACCTTGGCGGTATAACCCAGCAAGAACTGGTACATGGCCTGCTCCGGAGTGAGCCGTGAGATGGGTGGCAATACCCCGAAAGCATCTGCCGTCAGGAAAATGATGTTGCGGGGATGGCCGCCCATGGCTTCCGGGACGATATTCTCCAGATGGGTCAGGGGATAGGAAGCCCGCGTGTTCTCGGTCAGCGAGGCATCGTCCAGATCAATACGGCGCGTCACCGTGTCAATGGCCACATTCTCCAGGATGGTGCCGAAACGGCGGGTGGTGGCGTAGATCTCAGGTTCGGCCTCCTCGGAGAGCCGGATCACTTTGGCATAACAACCTCCTTCAAAGTTGAAAACCCCTTTGTCGGTCCAGCCGTGCTCGTCATCCCCGATCAGGTGCCGTGAGGGATCAGCCGAGAGTGTTGTCTTGCCGGTGCCCGACAGGCCGAAGAACAAGGCCGTATCACCTTCGGCCCCGACATTCGCGCTGCAGTGCATAGGCATCACCTCTTTTTGCGGCAGGAGGAAGTTCATCAGCGTGAAGGCCGATTTCTTGATCTCTCCGGCATAGCTGGTGCCGCCGATGATCACCATCTTTTTTGCCAGGTTCAGGATGATGAATGCCTCGGAGTTGGTGCCGTCGATCTCGGGGATCGCCTTAAAGCCCGGCAGCGCCACAATGGTATATTCGGGGATGAAATGCCGCAGCTCTTCCGTGTCCAGGATGCGGTTGAACATGTTCCTGGCGAAGAGGGACTGCCAGGCATATTCGGTGATCACGCGCAACGGTACGCGGTGCTCGGGATCGGAGCCTATGTAGCTGTCCTGGACAAAAATATCTTTTCCCTGCAGGTAGGCCTGCATGCGTTTCCACAGGCAGTCGAACTGCTCGGGCCTGAACGGCCGGTTCACATCCCCCCAGGCAATAAGGTCCTGTGTGCTCTTTTCTTTCACAATGAACTTGTCGTTGGGCGAACGGCCCGTGTAAGTCCCCGTACGCACCACCATAGGCCCCAGGTGGGAGAGAAGCCCTTCCCGTCGCTGGATGACGTGTTCGTACAATACCGCAGTCACCGGATTCCAGTAGACGTGGTTCAGGTTCTTTAACTCCAGATAATCCAGGCCGTACTGACCTTCCAGATCATGAAAATTCCTGTTTCTGTTCTTGTTTTTTTCAGTCATGTCTATTCCTTATTATTTTTTATGATAAACGAATGATCTTAGGTTCTGTTATGTAAAGGGGATCCATTTTTTCTCTGACAGGGAGGATTCCACCACTTTCTCGAGAAACTTCATGCCCCGGATGCCATCCTCGACGGTGGGAAAATCATAGCCGTGGGGGGGAGGAGCTTTCCCTGCTTTTCTGTCGAGGAGGGCTTGTTCGAATTGTTTATAGATATTGGCAAAGGCTTCGATGAATCCTTCGGGATGTCCTGAGGGCAGGCGGTTTCCCGGGTCATAGCCACCGGTGATGCCTGTCACGCTTACGCCGGTGCGGTATACCTGGATGGGCCCCTCTTCCCAACGGACGATGAGGGAGTTGGGTTCCATCTGGTTCCATTCGAGGCCTCCTTTCTCCCCGTAGACGCGCAGGGTCACATTGTTCTCTTCGCCGGTGGCCACCTGGCTGACCAGGATGGCTCCTGCCACTCCCTCCTCATACCGGAGCATGACACTGCCATCGTCATCCATTTTGCGTTCTTTGATGAGGGTATTGAGTTGGGCTGAGATCTCCTGTATCTTCAGTCCCGATACATAGGAGATAAGGTTCTCCGCATGTGTGCCGATGTCTCCCATGGTGCTGGTTTTGCCGGTGTAGCGGGGATCGGTGCGCCAGAGAGCCTGTTTCTGGCCGCTGCCTTCGGGGTAGGAGGAGAGCCAGCCTTGCAGGTAGGTGACCATTACCTTGTGTATCCTGCCCAGGGCGCCGCTGCGTACCAGCTCACGGGCTTTTTTTACCATGGGATAACCGGTGTAGGTATGGGTGAGCGCAAACAGCAGGCCGCTTTTTTTCACTGCTTCTCCCAATGCTTCCGCCTTCTGCAGGGTGCGGGTGAGCGGCTTGTCACATACCACATGAAAGCCGTTCTCCAGGGCCATCCGTGCCGGCTCGTAATGCAGGTGATTGGGCGTGACGATGACGACGAAATCCATCCGGCTCTCTTCGGGCAACTCCCGTTCCGAGGTTATCATGGCCCGGAAATCGGGGTAGACCCTGGCAGGATCCAGCCCCAGTTCTTTGCCGGAAGCGGCCGAACGTCCGGGGTCGCTGCTGAATGCTCCGCATACCAGTTGTGCCATGCTGTCCAATTCGGCAGCCATGCGGTGTACAGGCCCGATAAATGATCCGGTACCCCCGCCGATCATTCCGTATTTCAGTTTGTTCTCCATGGTCTGAGCAGTTCATAAAGGAGCGTAAATTTAAAAAATAGTGCCGGAAATTTTATATTTCTAAGAATTTAAGTAATTTTATTAGCCATTTTCGAAACTGTTCCTTGTAATCTTAAACGAATTAAAAAATGAAAGAAAAAAAGAAACCGCGCGGATTGACCAGGAGAGATTTTCTTGGCAAGACCGCAGCTGCTACGGCGGCATTCACCATTGTTCCCAGTACGGTTGTCAGCGGACTGGGGCACAAGGCACCGTCTGATAAGCTTAACATTGCCGGTATTGGTGTGGGAGGTATGGGCCGTACCAACCTGCGGCATGCCTCTACAGAGAATATTGTGGCGCTGGCTGATGTCGACCACAAGTATGCTGCCAAGACTTTCAAAGATTATCCGAAAGCCAAGGTTTTTTACGACTGGCGGGAGATGTTTGACAAAATGGGTAAGTCGATCGATGCGGTGATCATTGCTACACCCGACCATACTCACGCTGTGACAGCGGCCCACGCCATCACCATGGGTAAACATGTCTATGTGCAGAAACCTCTGACACATAGCGTGTATGAGTCGCGATTGCTGACCAAGCTGGCCAACAAATACAAAGTTGCTACCCAGATGGGTAACCAGGGAAACTCCGGCGAAGGCATCCGGCAGGTTACCGAATGGATCCAGGCCGGGGTCATCGGTAAGGTGAAAAAAGCTTATGCCTGGACCAACCGGCCTATCTGGCCTCAGGGTCTGGAGCGTCCCAAAGATGTATATCCCGTGCCCGAGACACTCAAATGGGATCTTTTCATAGGTCCCGCACCCAAACGTCCCTATAATCCCATTTATACCCCATGGAACTGGAGGGGTTGGTGGGACTTCGGAACAGGAGCCCTCGGCGATATGGCCAACCACATCATGGATCCCATTTTCAAGGCCCTTAACCTGAAGTATCCCACGAAGGTGACAGCCAGTTCAACCCAGGTCAATACTGAGTCTCCGCCGCATGCCGAGGTCGTGCATTATGTCTTCCCCGCCCGGGGTGATGATCCCGAAGTAGAGGTAAGCTGGTACGACGGCGGTCTCCTGCCGCCCCGTCCCGAAGAACTCCCCGACGGCGAGATCATGGGCCGCGACAGGAACGGCGGATGTCTCTTTATTGGTGAAAAAGGCAAGATCATGACCGGTTGCTATGGTAAAAATCCTACTCTGTTGCCTTACAGCAGGATGAAGGATTTCACGCCTCCGCCGAAAACCCTGCGCCGTCCCGAAGAGGAGACCGGTCTGAAATGGAGCGATGGAGCTCATGAACAGGACTGGATACGCGCCTGCAAGGAAAGCCCTGAAAACCGTGTGCAGCCTTCTTCCAACTTCAATTATGCCGGACCACTCAATGAGATGGTCGTCATGGGGGTTGTGGTTGTACGTCTGCAGGACCTCAACCGCTGGCTCGAATGGGATGGCGAGAACATGCGGTTTACAAATATCTCCGACTCTGACAGGATCCGGGTGGTCACCACCGACAGCTTCAAGGTGGTGGACGGCGATCCCAAGTTCAACACCCAGTACACTACGTTGAATGCCAAGGCGGCTGCGGAAGAGTATATAAAACACACTTATCATAACGGGTTCTCATTACCACTTATGCCCGCTTAAAGGATAATGTAATTGTTTAACCTTTTAAATATTTCAGAAATGAAAAAGTACAAATATCTCTTTTTGATGACAGCCCTTTTCTCTTTCATCTTTGTGGCCGGTTGTAAAAATGCCACCAACAAAGAGGAGAAGAGTGAGTCGGCATCTGAAGAGCAAAAAGAAGAAGTGACCGAAAAGAGCGAAGAGAGTGTTCCCCCGAACACCCTCACCCCTGAAGAGAAAAAAGACGGATGGGTGCTGCTCTTTGACGGCAAGACAACCAAAGGCTGGCGGGGATATGGCAAAGATCATTTCCCCAGCGGCTGGGAGGTCGTCGATGGTACGCTCCATTGCAAAGGCTCCGGCCGCGGTGAGGCCGGCAGCAAAGAAGGCGGCGATATCATTTACGATAAAAAGTTCAAGGACTTCGACCTGAAACTGGACTGGAAGATCTCCAAAGGGGGTAACTCCGGGATCTTCTATCTGGCCCAGGAGACCGACAAACCCATCTGGGCTACGGCTCCCGAAATGCAGGTGCTGGACAATGAACGCCACCCCGACGCCAAGCTGGGCAAGGACGGGAACAGGCAGGCCGGGTCCCTCTACGACCTGATACCGGCCAAGCCTCAGAACGCCAAGCCTGCCGGCGAATGGAACCATGTGGAGATCATCGTCTACCGGGGTACGGTCATCCATAAGATGAACGGTGAAACTGTTGTGGAATACCATCTCTGGACCCCCGAATGGGATACCCTGGTGGCCCACAGCAAATTCCCGCACTACAATCCCAACTGGGCCAATGTGGCCGAGGAGGGATACATCGGCCTCCAGGACCACGGGGATGATGTATGGTACCGCAATATCAAGATCAAGGTCCTCGATTAACAAGAGGCCTTTACTGATCTGAATAAAAAAAGCCGTTCCCCGGGGAACGGCTTTTTTTATGGCGAATGCTGAAGGTCGAATGCTGATCGTCGAACGTCGAAATAAACAAAAAACCTGGAACCTGAAAACCTGAAACCTGAAACCTGGAACCTGGAACATGAAACCTGGAACCTTGTTATGTTTATCCCAGATTACGCATTAGGAAGCTAAGGATTAGCTGAACTAATGCGTTAGCTGGGGTTAACCCCGATTTAGGGGTTCACGGTTTTGGTAATAACCAAAACCGATGAAATCCTTGATCGATCAGCAATGAAAAGCGCTTGCGTTTTTCTATTGCTGATTTTGGGTTTATTTTCAAGACAAGGCGGTGCCTTGTCTCTACAAATATTCCATGCTTTTCATCTAACTCCACACTCCACACTCCACACTCCTACAACTGTATCCCGATCACAATGATATCGTCGATCTGGGGCAGGTCGCCCATCCATTCGCGGAGACGCTTATAGAACATCTCTTTCTGTTCTTTCATGCCAATATCCTGCAGGCTGAGGATCATTTTCTTAAAGTTCCGGCTCATGAATTTTTTTCCATTCGGCCCACCGAACTGATCAATATATCCGTCGGAGAACATGTAGATGCGGTCGCCTTTGTTGTAAAGGGTCTCTTTCAGGGTGAAAGGGGTCTCGTCCTTGGCGGATATCCCGATAGGCATCTTGTCGGCCGCGAAGGAGATCAGCACATACTCCTCATTGTAGAGACTGCCTTTTCCAAACCCCGGATCTTTCCCCGCGGCGATCATCTCTTTTTCCTCAGGGGTGAGATGCCGGACAAAGAACAGCGGATTATATGCGCCCGAATAATAAAGCTTTTTCTTCTCCTTGTCAATGGCTACCATGGCCATATCCATCCCGTCCTTGGCCTCTCCTTCTTCTCCGCGTTGTTTTAGGGAGGATTTGATCTCTTTACGCAGTTCGTTGAGGATCCAGTCGGGCTGCAGTACCTCTATGCGGTTGATGATCTCGTTGAGGAAAGATATGCCCAGCAGGCTCATGAAAGCTCCCGGCACGCCATGGCCGGTACAGTCGGCTGCTGTGACAAAGACCCTGTCGTCACGGTGGGACATCCAGTAAAAGTCGCCGCTTACAATATCCCGCGGCAGGAACAGGATGAAATGGTCCGGAAATTTTTCGTTGAGCAGTTTTTCGCTGGGCAGAACGGCCCGCTGGATACGGCTGGCATACATGATACTGTCCGTCAGCTCCTCTTTTTGCCGGACCACCTCGGCCGTACGTTCCCGGACGATGGCCTCCAGACGGATCTTCTCGTTCTGCAAACGGCGTGTGTACAGCTTGACGATGATCACGATCAGCAGGATCGCCAGGAAAATATACAGCATGAAAGCCCAGAACGTAAGATACCACGGCGGCAGGATGGTAAAAGCAAAAGTGTCCGGCTGGCTCTCCCGGCCGTAAATATTACGGGCCTTCACCTCGAAGACAAAACTACCTGTGGGGATGTTGGTATAGGGATATTCCGTATGAGTGGTCCATTTCGACCAGCTCTTATCAAAATTGCGCAGCCTGAAACTGTAGCGGATCCCTTCTGCTCCGTCAAAATAGGGGGCGCTCCAGTGGAAGATCAGGTTGTTGGCCGCATAGGGGATCTGAGGCTGCCCCTCTGCCGGCTGAGAAAAAGAGATATGCTTTATCCCGTTATCGTCTTCCGTATAGAAAGATCCTGCAAACATTACGGAGTCTTCTCCATAGGTGATCCGGCGGATAAGCGTACGGAAAGGCGAAGCGTTTGTCGCTTTGTATGAAAGATCATACGAGTAGATGCGGTTGGAGATGGCGATCCACAGATGATCTTTCTCAAAAGCAAAGGTATAGGCCGATTGGGGAGGAAGACGGTAAAAAGGCCGCCTGATGATCCGGATACCCTTGTTGCTGCGGATCATCTCTTCCACATGGAAAGAGCCGTCCTGCTCAAGCGTATTGAAAAAACAGAGAGTATCATTGACCGGGTAGATGTTCTGTATCGACCTGCTGCCACTGGTATATTCCCGGCCGAAAAGGGTGTCGGGCACAAAGACATCATGCTCCTTGTCCCGTGAATAAAGCTTGTTTTCTGTTACCAAAAGACGGTGGTCAATATAATGGACCGTAGCACCCGTATAATGCGGAAGCCCTTTGGAGGGATCGTAAATGACCGCCTGATAGGACGTATCCCCTTTTACCAAACGGGCTATTCCGGAAAAAGAGAGGGAAAACCAAATATTGCCATTGTCATCTTCCGTAATGCTGCGAACCTCTTCCTGGTATTTTTCCATACTACCTTCGAAGCGCCAGATCCCCCGTTTGTAGCGGATCACATTGATCCCTTTGGCGGTGCCTATGAGGATCTTTCCCGGATCATAACGTGAGGCAAACATGCTGAAAACATAAAATCTCAGATCTTTCCGTGGCAGATCCCGGATCTTTTTTTCTACCGGAACGGCTTGGATCCCGGTGATCTCATAGATCCCTTCCTCGGTGCCGGCCCACAGGAGATGCCTGTGAGTGTCCGGCAGGGTGAACGAAAGAAATGACCAGGTCTGCGCGCTGATGCCCTTGACACGCACGAAATAGGCCACACCCTGTTCATCAAAGGTCCGTAAGAAAACGCCTGTCGAGGTGGCCAGATAAAGATCATCTCCCTGAAGGAAAATGTCATTGACCGTACCTTTGAAACCGTGGTCTTCGTTGAACATCCGGAACGGGGAGAAGATCTCCGCCCAGGCGGCTCCTATGTTCAGGGCGATCCACATCTGGGAAACATCCGGTTTTTTTCTGTTGACAAAGATCTTGGTGATGGTCTCATTGTCGAGGCCGTTTTTGCGGTTCAGCACTTCACGGATGTTACCGTGATGGTCTGTCAGGATCATCCCTCCGTCCAGTGTGCCCAGGGCATAAGAACTGTCGGGAAGGATGATGCCGTGGTAGAAACGGTTCTTTTTCAGAAAATCGTTGGTGGTCGCCGGGAAGATGTTCCTGCGGATCGCGCCTGTTTTCAGATCATATCCGAAAACGCCGCTTTTGTATGTAAAAACCAGCATTGTATTCCCGGTGTAGGGAAGGATGCCCAGGACCGCCGTGTGAAGGTTCAGGTATGAAAAAAAACTGCCGTTCGGGATCTTATGGAAATGCTCCCTGCTGAATTCTACCAGTCCCTCTACCGCATCAAAATGAAAATACTTACCACAGCATACATAGCCGAAATTACTCTGTTTCATCCCGTCATCTGCCAGATAATAGGGTGTGAGCCTATTACGGGAGGGAGAATATCTGAAAATGACCTGTCCCCCGTCAAAGATGATATCTCCCTGCCAGGCATAAATATGAAAAATGGTCTTGAACTGCCTGTCGGCCGAGTCCAGCATTTCAGCCAGCGACCGGTAATGAAGAGCCCCTTTGCTGTCAGGCACAAGCATGCCGAAGTCCTTGTCCCCGCCGGCATAAACATTTCCCTGCTCATCCACCCCCAGAGCACGTAGGGGTATATTGTTGGGCACGGGGATCTTTCTCCATTCCGTACCGTCGTATTCCAGGATGCCGTTGTCATTGTTGGCTATGTATATGATCCCCCGCGGGTCCTGTATTACCGACCAGTTCTGTTCTCCTGCATCCGTCTCCGAAGGAGAGATATTCCTTACAAAGGGAACACCATATCGGTTGATCTGGGGGATCGCCGTGATCATCCCTGAAAGGAACAGTGCAAAAAGTACGCAGTATCTTTTCATAAGTGCGAGACAGAATAAAAGATAAAAATATATAAAAAGAATGTTTAACCCAAATTCTCAGGTATCATACTCCGCCGGAACATCGTAGTATCTTTCTTAATTGCAAAAAATTCAGTAACTTTATCACACCAATTTGAGACCATACAACCCTTTCCCCTGTTCAGATGTCCTGAAGAGTGGATGAATGTTTTATGATCATGCCGAGGATAGCGGGTATATTTTCATATCTGATCCTTTTGTGGTGTGCTGTTCCGCTGACGCTACCTGCCCAGACCGGTGAGAAAATGGTATGGGATGACAGGCCTGCAGCCTTACAGGTGAAAAAGAGCGACCGCTCCCTGTTGCAGGTGCATGTCACGGTTCCCGGCGTATTTTTCATAAGGAGAAAAGCAGATGGCGGGAGCTATATTGAGCTCTCGCGGCCGGGGATGGTGCATGCGCAAAGGACCGGTTGGCCAGACCTGCCCGTGCTGCGGCGTCTGATCACCCTCCCCGGCGGGGGAGAGGCCGTGGTCGAAAAGGTTACTTATCATTCCCGTCGCATCCCCTTGTCCGAGAAATTTCCCGGGACGAAGCTCTACCCCCGACAACCTTCCCTGCCTAAGAATGTCAGGCCGCCACAGCATCTGAAGATTGACCGGGAGGCTTATGCCCGGGATGCCTGGACGGGCGACAGCCTGGTGACAGTACATACCGCCGGCATCATGCGGGGCAGAAAACTGGCCTGGCTCACCATCGCCCCGTTCCGGTACAATCCGGCCCGCGACCTGCTGGAGGTATACGATGAGGTGGAGGTGACGATACGTTTCACCGGAGGCACGGCCAAAAATGCTGCGGTGACGGCATCCCCGTTTTTTTCTTCCCTGAAAAGTGCCACACTGAACAGCAGTGTGACAGAGACAGGACAAGGGCTTGTCACTGCTCCCGTAAGGTATATTATCCTCACCGATACCCTCTTCCGCAACACCCTGCGGGAGTTTGTTCGGTGGAAGACCCGGAAAGGTTACCGGGTGGATGAGATCTATACCACTGACGCGGGGGTGGGCAGTACGCCTGACAGCATCAGGGATTATCTCACGAACCTGTATCTCTCGGCCACGCCGGATGATCCGGCCCCGACTTTTCTCCTGATCGTGGGGGATACGCCCCAGGTGCCGGCCTCGGCCGTCCCGGGTCATGTGACAGACCTGTACTATGCTACCTATGACGGGGATGACGATTACCTGCCCGACCTGTATTACGGTCGTATCCCGGCCCGCGACACTTCCGAATTGCGGGTGATGCTGGACAAGATCCTGGAGTATGAAAAATATACTTTTCACGATCCCTCTTTCCTGTCGGATGCCGTGATGGTGGCGGGTGTGGATGGTACGTATGCGCCCCGCTGGGGCAACGGGCAGATCAATTACGCCGTCTCCAATTATGTGAACGCGGCCCATGGTTACGATCCTTCGGTTTATCTCTATCCGGCCTCAGGTAACAGTGATGCGGAGATACGTCAGAAGATCGGCGACGGATGTTCCCTGGTCAATTATACGGGTCACGGCCTCAGCAGCGGATGGCAGGACCCTTCGTTCAAGACCTCCGACATCCGGGATCTTCAGAATGCCCATAAATATCCGGTGTTCATCACCAACGGATGTGAGACCGCCACTTTCGGTCTGGATGAGTGTTTTGGGGAAGCAATGGTGCGTGCCGAAGACAAGGGGGCCGTTGCATATATAGGCTGTTCAGACGATTCCTATTGGGATGAAGATTACTACTGGGCTGTGGGTGTGGGGCCCATCGTGGAGCATCCTTCTTATGGTGAGTACACGGCTGCTGCCTATGACCGGCTTTTTCATGACCATGGTGAGCCCCCGCAGGAGTGGTATGTGACAACGGATCAGATCATCTTCGCCGGAAATGTGGAGGTGATGGCAGGCAATCCCGCACGGGCCAAATATTACTGGCAGATCTACAATGTTCTGGGAGATCCTTCCATGATGCCCTGGTTGTCGGTACCTTTGCCCATGGGGGTGCATGTGCCTTCTTCACTTCCTGCCGGCACCGGTGCCGTTACCGTAGTGACAGAGCCCGGATCTTATGTGGGCGTGACCCGGGGCGATACCCTCCTGGCGGCTGCCCTCACAGGAGAGGATGGCATGTCCTCCCTCGCTCTTCCTTCCTTGCCCGATACCGCATACCTGCTGGTCACGGTGACCCGGCAGAACAGGATCCCGGTCATGGATACCGTTTACATGATCCCTGACAGCCTTCCCTATGTGAGTGTGAAACATATTTCTACGGATGATGGTGCGGGTAATGCCGATACTTTACCCGACAACGGAGAAGATGTTTTCCTGGATATGACAGTGCGGAACAGCGGTTCCCTGGAGGCCAGGAATGTTATGGGAAAACTTTCTTGCAATACTCCGTGGGTGATCGTGACCGACTCCCTGTCGGATGTCTTCACCCTGGGGGGTGGGGAGAGCCGTCTGCTGCCTCATGCTTTCCGTTACAGGGTAAGGGACAGCATTCCGGACGGGGCAGTGGTCACATTTCATATCTCTTTCACCGGTGAGGGGGATGGCAGATGGGATCATTGGTTTACCCAGACCCTCCTGGCGCCACAGCCGGAGACCGGGAGCATGCGGATCGAAGACCGTTCAAAAGGCAATGGCAACTTCCGCCTGGAAGCAGGGGAATCCGTCGATCTTGTCCTGCAACTGATCAACAGGGGCCATGCTGTCCTGCCGGGGGGATATGTCCTTTTCTCACTTACGGACTCGCTGGTCCTGCAACCCCATGACTCTGTTCCTTTTGCTGCGATACCTCCCGGCGCGACCACAGAGGTCACTTTTCCTGTTGTGATAGATCCGGGAGCACCTGCCGGCGCTGAGTTGATCGTTACCGCTGATATGCTGGCAGGCGGTTATTTTATTTCAGATACATTCTCTTATCCTGTCGGACTGGTCTATGAGGATTTTGAGACCGGGGACTTCCGGTCCTATCCCTGGCAGAACAACTCGGATATCCCCTGGGTCGTGACCGGCGGGGCTTCCTGGCGGGGAGAGTTTTCGGCCGCCTCGGGAGATATCGGCGACGGCCAGCGGTCAACGCTGGAGATCACCTGCGTGTCGCAACAGAGCGATTCCGTCTCTTTTTATCACAGGGTCTCTTCCGAATCGGGATATGATTTCCTGCGATTTTCCATCGATGGTACGGAGAAGGATAAATGGTCAGGGGAGACGGCCTGGTCCCGCTCGGTTTATCCGGTAGAAGCAGGTGATCATACCTTTTCCTGGTCCTATACCAAGGACGGGAATACCTCCTCCGGCATGGACAAAGCCTGGATCGACTATATTGTCTTTCCCGGGGGATGTTTCACGGGGTACGACGCAGGCGTGATAGACCTGCTGGCACCGGAGAGTGCGCCGGACCTGGGGGAGGAAAAGCTAAAGGTCGTGGTGAAAAATTTCGGTTCCACGGATTTGCAGACCTTTCCACTGCTTTACCGGGTCAACGACGGAGATGCGGTGAGGGATACCCTTATGCGTACCCTGGCGCCGGGGGATACGGCACATTTTGTTTTCTCAGTGCCAGTGGATATGTCGGTGCTGAAAAGCTACCGTATTTATATTTCTACAGAGATCAAAGGAGACCAGATGCCTCTCAACAATGGTATAACAGAAACGGTAACCCATAAAGGCACCCTGGACCTTGTTTTGGATTCATTGTTGTCTCCCGCCCGTGATTCGGCCTACACTGCTTTCGAAGAGGTGGCCGTGTCGGTGATCAATGCCAGCACCGGCGCGGTGGACACTTTCCCCCTCTTTTTCCGCGTTAACAATGCTCATCCCGTTTTCCAGGCCTTTGATACGGTGCTGGCGGCTGGCGATACGGGGGTTTTCCGTTTCTCTCACAGAGTAGATATGGCCGATACGGGACAATATCTTATTACCGTCTATATCTCCCTTCCTACAGATTCGAAACAGGGCAACGACACCATCAGCGTCTGGCTGTACAATGTGATCCAGGGCACGGGAAAAATGTCTTTGCCGCAAAGGATCCGCCTCTATCCCAATCCTGCCGGAGAAAGGATCACCCTGCAACCCTCGTTCAGGGGAGACAAAGGGACCCTGCTGCTGCTCGGTATCACCGGAAGGAAATACCTGATCCGGGAAGATCTGCACTGGCAGGCAGGGGAAGAGATCGTGATCCCCCTCACCGGTCTTGCCCCGGGCACTTACCTGCTGATACTTACCGAGGGACACAGGAGCGTGAGTATGCTATTTGTTAAAAGATGAGTTGATAAGTTGATAGGTTGATAGGTTGATAGGTTGATAGGTTGAAAAGTTGAAAAATTGAAAAGTTGATGAATTAACTACGAACTACGAACTACGAACTACGAACTATGAACTATGAACTATGAACTGTGAACTCGATACCCGATACTCATAACTCGTAACTCCACCTGCCGCAAATGCTTGCTTGCAGCATTTGCGAGCATCCTCGCAACTCTATAGGATCGAAGATCCTAAGAGTTGCGGGACTCCACACTTTTAGTTTTTAACTGAATCCTTTGTATCTTTACCGTATTAACAAAAAATACAGCCATGTCTGAGAAGATACCCACCCGGGCGGAGGCCTGGGAACTGTTCAGGAAATACAACCAGTCGGAGAGCCTTACGAAACATGCCCTGGCTGTGGAAGGGGTGATGCGTTATATGGCCCGCAAATACGGTGAGGACGAGGAGAAGTGGGGCATCGTAGGGCTGGTGCATGATCTGGATTATGAGAAGTATCCCGATCAGCACTGTAAAAAGACCGAAGAGATCCTCCGGGAGGAGGGGTGGCCCGAAGAGTATATCCGGGCGGTGGTGAGTCACGGCTGGGGCATCGTTACGGATGTTAAGCCGGAAAGCCTGATGGAGAAGGTGCTGTATGCCGTTGATGAGCTGACGGGACTGGTGGTCACCAGCGCTCTGGTGCGTCCTTCACGCAGCGTCCTCGATATGAAGGCGAAGTCGGTGAAGAAAAAGTGGAAAGACAAGCGCTTTGCGGCAGGCGTGAACCGGGAGGTGATCGAGCAGGGGGCGGAGATGCTCGGCGTCGAGCTGTCCGATCTGATCACGGACACCATTATGGGAATGCGTGAGGTGGCTGAAGAGATCGGTCTCAAAGGCCGGCCGGCTGAGGAGGGATAGAGATCCTGTACCCATGGCACAGGGAGAAGCCATATTGCGGTTTTATGCCGAACTGAACGACCTGCTGCCGGCACACCGCCGGCGGGAGAAAGAGCATCTCTTCCGCTTCGTCGGGAAGAACACGGTGAAAGATGCCATCGAAGCCTATGATATCCCCCATACCCAGGTCGATCTGATCCTGGTCAACGAAGAGCCTGTTACTTTTGATTATCTCCTGCAGCCCGGCGACCGGGTGGCCGTCTATCCGGTGTTCGAGAGCATGGATATCTCCGGTGTGACGGCGCTGCGTCCCGCGCCCCTGCGCCGCACGGCCTTCATCCTGGACGTGCACCTGGGTAAGCTGGCCCGGCTCATGCGTACTGCCGGCCTCGACACCCTCTACCGCAACGATTACAGCGATGCGGAGATCATCCGCATTGCCCTGGAGGAGAACCGGATCATCCTCACGCGCGACAAAGGGATCCTCAAACACAGGGTGGTCACCCACGGCCACTGGATCCTTGCCACCCGCCCGCGGGATCAGTTCGTGGAGGTGTTGCGCCGTTTCGATCTGCAGGATGCCCTCCAACCCTTTACCCGTTGTACCTGGTGCAATGCTCCTCTGCAACCGGTAAAGAAAAAGGAGATAGAGCACCGCCTCGAACCGATGACGCGGGAAAACTACACGCTGTTCATGCGTTGTCCCGTCTGCGACCGCATCTACTGGCAGGGATGCCACTATCAGAAAATGAAAAAACGCCTGGATGAAATGGTCCGGGAAGCTGCCGGATAAGTTCTGCCGTAAAACAGTGATGGCCGGGTGCTTATAGAGGAACTACGTAGTTAGCTACGTAGTTGACTACGTAGTTAGTATCTCCAAATATCTCTATATATTACAGTGTATCAAAATGATATATGTTACCGCTCTGGAAAAGTGTGTTAAAACTTCTGAAAAAGTTAGGTACTTTTTATAGATCCGTGTTTACCTTAATATTTGGTAACCTTGAACTTCTGGCCTCCGACGGAAGCTTCATACATCAGTCCGCCCTTGCCCATGGTGATCACCAGGATGCCGTTCTGGTATTTGGCATCGGCGGAGGCGCCTGACTTGAGCGCGATAGCGGATACCTGTGCGGCAAACTCGTAGGTGCCGCTCATGAACTCGTTGTAGGCTTTGGCGTTCTCGAAGAAGATCACCTCGCCGTATTTCTGTCCCCCGGCCTGGAAACCGATGGTCACCTGGGTCATTTTGGCATCGGCCACAGCCTGGCCTCCTTTGAACACGATCCCTTTGCCTCCGGCGCCACCCATGCCCAGCCCTCCTTTGCCGATATTCGGGAAAACAGCATAGGCATACGAAGAATGAAAGAATTTGGAGATGCCCGGATCTTTCTTCTTCATTTCGGCAATGGTGTTACTGACCTCGGTCTTCATATCCTTTTTCTGAGCCAGTGCTACAAAAGAGAAGGTGAAAAGCAGCAGTGAAATGATCAGCGGTCTTGTTTTCATAACAGGAATGGTTTGATGGATTTATGCCTTACAAGATAGCAAAAAAACGGTCATCAAATAAATTCCAGAACGGGGAATTTTCTCCCCAGGATCTTCCTGGCGTCTGCATCGAGCCATTTTTCGAGCAGGGTGGCATAGACCGAGCGGAAATCGATGGTATATCTCAGATCCCCCTGGTCGAGGCGGGCCAGGTTGGGAGCTTCGTTGTATATGCCGGGTTTTTTCAGGCCTCCTCCCACGATCAGCACATTGGAGGCGCATCCGTGGTCGGTGCCGCCGCTGGCATTTTCCGCCACCCGCCGCCCGAATTCGGAGAAGGTGAGGATCAGGGTGTTTTGTAGCAGGCCCTTTTTTTCCAGCCGCTGTGCAAAAGCGGTCACAGCCTCCGAATATTCTTTCAGTAACCGGTCTTGTTGGGGTCTCTCCCGCACATGGGTGTCAAACCCGTTCAGGGTGGTGTAATAAACAGGCGTGGCCATATCCGCCTCTATCATGGTGGCGATGGTCTGCAGGGCGACAGCCAGGGGATCCCCGCCGGGTTTCGGCGGAACGGTTGTCTGCGTGTCTTTGGTCTTATCCCATATATAGTCGGCCGAGGTGACCGTCTCCTCCATGACCTGGTGCAGGTAGTCGAGTGACGGGTTGCCGCTCTGCTGTCCCTGCCACATCTCTGCCAGCGGCCGGAAGAATCCCCGTTGCAGGGTGTTGTGCAGCTTCTTAGGGTCGCGCACGGCGATGCCGGTGATCGTTTTGCCTTTGAGGGCCAGGCTCAGCTGCTCATCGTCGTCGATAGCCATGTAAGGCTTGCGTAGGGCAGGCGGCAGGGTGTCGAGCCAGCGGCCCAGCCAGCCGGTGCGGAGGTACTCTCTGGCGCCGGAAGCTGTCTCCCAGATGTCCATCGACCGGAAATGGGAGCGGTTGGGATCGGGATAGCCCACATTGTTGATCACGGCGACCTTTTTCTCCCGGTAAAGTTGCGCGATGCCTTTCATCACCGGGTTGAAGCCCTGGGTGTCCGTGGCTTGTATCACCTGTTCTTTCGGTATGGCCAGGGTAGGACGGGCCCGGTAATAGAGAGGGTCTCCGTAGGGCACGACCATGTTCAGTCCGTCGTTGCCGCCTGCGAGCTTGATGACCACCAGCTTCTTTTGGTCCCGGGCAGAAGGATCCGTCCACCCGGCCGCCCGGGCTGCCTGAAGCCATCCCGGCAGGAACAACGCTCCCGCCGACCCCGCTGTCATTTTCCCTATAAATCCCCTTCTTTTCATACTAATCATACTAACTTAATATCCCAACTTTTAACTTTAGCTCACTTTTAACTTTTAACTAAAAACTCCACACTCCACACTTCACACTCCACACTCCACACTCTACACTTCCTCATACCAACTGATACTCCGGCATGCTCATCCAGGCCACCAGGCGGCGTGCCGTGCGGTCGGTATCGCCGGACGCCCGGCCCGTGGCATAATCGATCAGTTTCTGTTCCTCCGGAGCGGGCTGTTTCCCTAGCACCAGCAGGGCCAGCTGTTCCTGCGGAATGTCTCCGGTCTTTTCCACGAAGGCAGGCCAGTCGACGTGCATGGTAAGGGGGCGTTTCTTTCCTTTTTTCTGTGTCCCGTAGCTGTTGCCGGCAGCGTAGAGTCCTCCCGGCAGTTGCATGCGCAGCGGCAGGGTGTTACTGTCGATCCATTTGGTGCCGTAGGGCCATCCTCCCACGTTGGGCGGGAAGAAGAGCACCTGTCCCATGGCCCTTTGCAGGTTGAGCAAGGGCCTGCCGCTGCTGATCTGCAACGGCAGCAGGCGTCCGTAGCCCGCCAGCAGCTCCACAGGCGACCTGACCAGGCGCAGGCGGTTCACCTCAGCGTAGAAAGGCTCTTCGGTGAAAAGACGGTGCATCAGCCGGCCGATGTTATAGTCCGACCGGTAGAGGTCCATGGCCAGCTCTTCGGCATATTTTTCATCCACCCGCTCGTTGACAAAATAACGAAAGATCTTCTGTGTGATGAACCGGGCGGTCTGTTTCTGCTCCAGGATGATCTCCAGGATCTCCCCGCCGCCAAAGTTGCCGCTGCGTCCCAGGAACTGTTTGTTGCCGTAGTCATGCAGTTTTTTCCGGAAGATGAAGTCTCCCTGCAGATTGAATCCCCAGCCGGTAAAGGCTCGGGCGGCTTCCTTGATGTCCTTTTCGCTGTAATGCCCCATGCCCAGGGTGAAGAGCTCCATCACCTCGCGGGCGAAGTTCTCGTTGGGATGGGCTTTTTTGTTCTGCTGGTTGTTGAGGAACTGGATCATGGCCGCGCTCTCCGACACCTCTTTCAGCATCGTGCGAAAGCTGCCCAGAGCGTTCCGCCGCAGGCGGTTGTTCAGGTCCTGGGCAAACCAGGCATTCTGTGTGCGGCAGGCAAAATGATCGTGCCAGAAGAAGGTCATGCGCTCGCGCAGGACCCCTTCGCCAGAGATCATCTTCTCCAGCCAGGCTGCGTTCAGACGGCCCAGCAGTTCCCTCTCTTTCTTTCGCAGCGCTTTCCGTTGTTCCGGTGTCAGATCTTTCAGCTCCTGCCAGGTCATCGTGGGAGGAGGGACCACCTGCAGGGGCTTGTATTGCGCCGCATCGCGGAAAAGACTTTCTGCAACCTCCTGCGGCGTACGGGAGAGGTAAGCAGGCATCTCCCGCCACGACGGCCCGAAAGCGGCCCGCCCCAGAAGATGATGTATGGCGGCAAGGTCTTGCATGTTTTAAAAATAATTGTATTTATTGGACGGAAAAAGAGGGAAAAGGTTTAAAGGATGGGAAATTAGCTCGCTTTGCTCGCGAAATTTAGCTGCTGACGCAGCTGAAATTAGTTCGGGCTACGCCCTCACGAAATTTATCCCGACTCGGTATGAAATTAAGTGGAAATTAACTCGCTATCGCTCGTGAAATTAGGGAGAAATCAGCTCGCTAACGCTCGCGTAATTTAGCTGCTGACGCAGCTGAAATTAGTAGAAATTAACTCGCTGCGCTCGCGTAATTATACCACTCCCAAAACAAAATATGATTCCATAAAACATATCAACCCTTCAACTTTTCAACCTTTCAACTTATCAACTATTCTCAAACTGTTAAATTTTGTTAAATGAAATCCTGCCGTGGAGAGCGAAAGAGCGAACTTTTTATTTTTGTCGTGCCATTACGGTTGCCCGGGAGAGATCGGCAGTAATGACGCTGTTTGGATCCAAAAAGAACGGTGTTATGAAAAGGAAAACATGGTTTGGGACAAAGGCAAAAAGAGGGTCCGGAAGGACCCTGGTGGCTGCACTGTTCCTGGGTGCCCTGTTTCCGTTTTCGGTCGGGGCGCAGGAGCCGGATACGCTGAAAGGCCCGGAGATCCATATCCGGGTCAACAAGGAGACGGATGATCAGGGGAATGTCATCCGCTACGATTCAACCTATACCTGGTTCTGGTCGTCGGGAGACACGCTGGCGGGTGATGACACCACCTTCTTCAGGCGTTTCTTCTCCGGACCGGGCGGCTGGCATTTCGGTCCGGGCATGCTGGTGCCGGATTCCCTGCCGGGATTTATCTTTTCTCCCTTCGATGAGGATTTGGATCCTTTCTTCTTCGGCATCCCCGACACGTCGGCCATCCGTCACATGGAGGAGCTGTTCCGCCGTTTCATGGAGCCTTTGGGCAGGTGGCCTGACGAAGATCTGTTCCGCCATTTCGGTATCCCCGGGCCCGGCGAACTCTTCCCCGAGGACACGCTGGCCGTGCCGGTGGTCCCGCCGGGAAAAGATCACCCTGAAACCCATAAGAAAAAAGGCAAGGTCATCATACTTTAAAATTCATAAAAAAGGAATGATATATGGATATCAAAGTTGAGAACATCACGAAGAGTTACGGTACGCAACGGGCGGTCGACAGGATCAGCTTCCACGTGAAGACGGGGGAGATCCTGGGTTTTCTCGGACCCAACGGCGCCGGCAAGACCACCACTATGAAGATGATCACCAATTACCTGCTCCCGGAAGAGGGGAATATCATCATCGGAGGGAAGTCCCTTCTCGAGGATGCGGAGGAGCTGAAGAAACACATCGGCTACCTCCCGGAGAACAACCCCCTCTACCTGGATATGCCGGTGATCGACTACCTGGAGTTCTGTGCGGAGATACAGCAGATCCCGAAAGAAAAAGTGCCGGAGCGCATCCGGGAGATGGTGCGTGTGTGTGGGCTGAACCAGGAAAAGCATAAGAAGATTGGGGAGCTCTCCAAAGGATACCGTCAGCGGGTGGGACTGGCCCAGGCGATGATCCATGACCCGGAGATCCTCATCCTCGATGAGCCCACCACCGGTCTGGACCCCAACCAGATCGTGGAGATACGTAAGCTGATACGGGAGCTGGGACGCGAGAAGACGGTCATCCTCTCGACACACATCATGCAGGAGGTGGAGGCCACCTGCGACCGTATCCTCATCATCAACAAAGGGAGGATCGTCGCCGATGGTACCGCTGAGAGCCTCTCCAAGCAGGTGCAGGGCCAGGAGCTGCTGCACATGAAGATCGAGGACGGAAACCCCAACGAGATCTTCAAAGCCCTGCAACAACTGCCGACGGTAGAGCTGGTAGATTTCATGGACCGGCAGCAGAACCGGTTCGAGATACAGAGCAAACCCGAGATGAGCTCACGGAGGGAGATCTTCAGCCTCTGTGTGGAGAAAGGATGGGTGATCACAGAGATGATCCCCGTAGAGACCAAGCTGGAGGATATCTTCCGCGAACTGACCATGAACTGATAACCGAAAAAGCAAAGATATTATGAAGACAATATGGATCATCTCAAAAAGGGAATTGAACAGCTTCTTTAATTCCCTCATGGCCTATATCATGCTGCTGTTGTTCCTTACCTTCAGCGGCCTGTTTACCTGGCTGATAGGGTCGGATATCTTTATGGTAGGCCAGGCCAGCCTGCGTACCTTCTTCAGCGTGGCCTACTGGACCCTTTTCTTTTTTATCCCGGCCCTGACGATGCGTATGATCGCCGAAGAGAATGCTTCGGGCACCATCGAGCTGTTGCTGACCAAGCCGGTGACCGACCGTCAGCTGGTGCTGGGCAAGTTCACCGCCGCCCTGTTGCTGGTGATCATCTCGCTGCTCTTTACCTTTCCCTGGGTGATCACCGTATCCTCCATCGGCAACCTCGACCAGGGAGCTGTTCTCGGGGGATATCTGGGACTGACCCTGCTGAGTGCGGTCTATATCAGCATCGGTATCTATGCCAGCAGCATCACCAACAACCAGATCGTAGCTTTCCTGACAGCCCTCTTTATCGGCATCTTTTTTCAGATCATCTTCGACATGCTGGCCGGCACGTTCAGCGGCCTGCTGGGAGAGGTCTTTCATTTCCTTAGCCTCACCTCCCACTATGAGAGCATGTCGCGCGGCGTCATCGACACCAAGGATGTGATTTACTTCCTGTCGATACCTGTGCTGGCCCTGAAGATGGCCGAGAACGCGCTGGCCAAACGCAATATGTAACCCGGAAAATTATCTGCTATGAAAAAGAAGAACCTGTATATAGCCACATTGCTGATCGCCGCCATCCTGCTGGTGGTCAACCTGATCTCGGTGAAGATGTTCTATCGTCTCGACCTGACGGAAGATCATGCCTATACACTGAGCAAGGCGACGAAGGATATATTGAAGAACCTTAAGGAGCCGGTGACGGTGAAGGCATATTTCTCGAAAGACCTGCCGCCGGCCATTGCCGAGACGCGCAATGAGTTCAGGGATATGCTCATCGAGTATTCCAACCGCTCCAAGGGAATGCTGGTGTATGAGTTCATCAACCCCAACGAGGACCAGGAAAAGGAGCAGGAGGCCCTGAAGGACGGCGTGCAGCCGGTGATGATCAACGTGCGGGAGAAAGACCAGATGAAACAGCAGAAGGCCTACCTGGGGGCCGTCATTACGATGGGCGACCGCAAGGAGGTGATCCCCTTTATGCAGCCCGGCGGCCCCATCGAGTATGCGCTCTCCTCGGCCATCAAGAAGCTCTCTGTAACAAATAAGCCCAAAGTGGGGATCATCGAAGGATACGGTTGTGCCGGCCTGAGCGAGCTGGGGCAGGTGCGGCAGGGCCTGGATGTGCTGTATGATGTGCAGCCTCTGCGCCTCACCGACACCACAGCCATCCCCGAAGATATTCATACCATCGCCATCGTGCGGCCGCAGGACAGCCTGCCGCAGTATGTCTTTACACAACTGGACGCTTTCCTGAAAAGGGGCGGTAACATCTTCGTGGCCATCAACCGCGTGAAAGGCGACCTGCAGCGTGCCTACGGGTCGGTGCTCAATACGGGCCTGGAATCGTGGCTTCTCAGCAAAGGCATCAGCGTGGCACCCGATTTTGTGGTGGATGCCAAATGCGGGGCCGTGACCGTACAGCAGCAGCAGGGCTACTTCCGCATCGCCAGCCAGGTATCATTCCCCTATCTGCCGCTGATCAGCACCTTCGCCGATCATCCGGCCGTCAAAGGACTGGAGACCGTGATCATGGAGTTTGCCAGCCCGCTGGAGTATACGGGGGACTCGACCAAAACCTTCACGCCCCTGGCCTTCACCTCGGAGAAGTCCAACACCCTGCCGGCGCCGCTCTTCTTCGATATACAGAAACAGTGGACCCAGGCCGACTTCCCGAAGAAACACATCCCCGTGGCGGGCCTGCTGGAAGGGAATTTCGGGGGCGACAGGAAAGGCCGCATCCTGGTGGTGGGGGACGGTGATTTCCCGGTGAACCGGGGCAATCAGCAGATCAACGGCGACAATGCCAACCTCATGGTCAATAGTATCGATTTCCTCTCTGACGATACGGGGCTTATCGAACTGCGCACGCGCGGCATCACCTCGCGACCCATCAAAGAGCTGAACGATTCCACACGCACCCTGCTGAAGATCGTCAACTTTGTCCTGCCCCTCCTGCTGGTGATCCTCTACGGGATCTTCCGCCTGTGGAGAAACCGTAAGATACGCATGGAGAGAATGGAAGCGGACTATTCCTGATCACTGATGGTTGAACCTAAAACTTGAAGAGTCATGGCTAAGAACAACAATAAGACATTGATCATCATCCTGGTCGTCCTGGGGGGTATCCTCCTGCTCCTTCAGTACAACAACCGGAAGAAAGAGAGCACGCTGAAACGGGACCTGGTGGACATCGACACGGCCAAAGTGACAGCTATCTACCTGTACCCTCAGTCGGAG
Organism: Bacteroidales bacterium; assembly: GCA_027028505.1. Taxonomy (GTDB): domain Bacteria; phylum Bacteroidota; class Bacteroidia; order Bacteroidales; family VadinHA17; genus DRPN01. The sequence goes on along the minus strand of JALVJE010000209.1, from coordinate 26,492 downwards.
AAGGGGAAAGAGCTGGTCTTCCGGCGTACGGACAAGGGATGGCGCATCAAAGAGGACGACAAGGATGCGCCCGTGGAAACTCCTACGGTGCGTAACCTGCTCTCCACCGTGTTGCGCATCAAACCGCAGCAGTTGGTGGCTGTGGGGGAGGAGTCGTGGGCAGAGTATCATGTCAACGACTCGCTGGCCACGCGGCTGAAGATCAAGGAGGGGAACAAGACCACCCTCGATCTGTACATCGGCAAGTTCTCCGTGGAGAGGCCCTCGGGCAACAACCCATACCAGAACTACAACCGCAATGTCACGGGTAAGTCGTATGTGCGGGCAGCCGGCGACAAGGAGGTGTATGCCGTGGAGGGCTTCCTGCCCATGATGTTCAACCAGGGCTTTGCCGCCTGGCGCGACGGGCGTTTCCTGAAACTGTTCCGCAATGACATACAGAAGATCACGTATACCTATCCTGCCGACAGCGGCTTCGTACTGCACAACGACACCACCGGCTGGGGCTGGAAGGTGGACAATGAGCCGGTCGACTCGGCGGCCGTGGCCCATTACCTGAGTGTACTGTCGAACCGCCGCTACTCGAAATTCGCCGACGGCTACACCCCGCCGGCACAACCCGACTACCAGATGACCATCGAAGGGAAGAACTTCAAGCCGGCAGTGATCAAAGTGTACCGGGACAATAAATACCATCTGGTAGTACACTCGAGTCAGAACCCGGAGAGCTACTTCGCAGATGACGACAGTATGGTATTCAAACTGCTCTTCGTACCACGCAGCAAGTTCGAAAAGAAGAAATAACCTTGTTTTCTCCCTTCCGGGGATAACGAATCCGGTTTGTTGTCGCAACGGCTGTATCCTGAATAAGGTGCAGCCGTTGTTTTTAAGGCAAAAGTAATCCGACTTCGTCCCAATAATCGGGACTACGTCGGACGAGGAAAGGCTGAAGGCAAAAGGATGGATGATCGTAGAAGGTCGAAGGTCCAAGGGTCGAAAAGTGGAACCTCCTTCGGTACGCCTTCGGCTACTCAGGAATCAGCGATGAGCGATGAGTTATTGAGCGCGAATACCGTAAGGGACAAAGCACCGCTTTGTCCGTATGCTTTGCGGCCCTTTGCGTGCCACTCTGCGGCTCTTTGCATAACAGCGAAATGAATGTGTATCTGCTGTTACGCAAAGCTGCGCAAAGGTTCCGCCATGTTCCGCAAAGTGTTCTGATTTTAACTTCTTTTCAATTCCACACTTTTAAAGCCCTGAAAGGGCAAAAGAAATGCTTTCTCATTTACTCATAGCTCATTGCTCATCGCTCCCCTTCTCTTCTTTTCCCAAGTCAAAGACAAAGCCGACCATAAAGTTCGTTGAATTGGTGAGATAGGGATGAGAAGGAAAAGCAGTCCGGTGCGTAAAGCTGTTCCGGGAGACGCGGCATACTGAAAAGTCGCCCCGAAAGAGAAATTGACAGTGGGGTCGGTAGCCTCTTTGAGCTTGTCAAATCCCCGCAGGAAGGTCAGGGCCGGGCCTCCTTCGAAAGCAAGTTGATACTTGTCAGTCTGTCCCCAAAAGGAGAGGAGTGAAAAGCACGAAAGAGAAAATGATAAGCTTTACTCTTTTCATTACTGTAAAATGATGATGGCCAACGAATCCGGTATCTGACATATTCCGCTCTTTCTTCATGAGTCATAATCTGATCCCTTCTTTCCGGACGTTGTGATAGAATGGAGAGATCCTGTGTTTTTCATTCCATTCTTTCTTTGAATAGACAAATACTGAAAAGGACTCTCCTGTAGTTAGTTCCAGATCATAAAGCTTATGTATGAACTGCCGTTCTGTTTCAGGATCCACAGGATAAAGGGTGAGGATAAGGATATCCCAGTCAGAATCTTTGTGGTCATCACCTCTGGCGCGGGAGCCGTACAAGATCACCTCAGCTTCGGGATCAATTTCAGACACATATTTTCTGATCAGATTGCTGATATGTCTGTTACTGGTTTTCATAATTCAAAGATAATGAAAATCAGGATATGTTAATTTGTTATTGTGAGTGTGCTTTTATTTTCTGAGGAAATGGAATGTTGTGTTATTTTCTTATACTTGTATTCCGGTACCTGTTCGTTCCTGATAATTTTTGTTCATGTTCAGAAGATCTTTTGCTGCAGCTCCGGCTCTGCCTTTTTTTTATACAGCGTTACTGCTGTTCTTTTTTTCTTCCTCTCTCACAGGGCAGGTCAACCGGGAGAAATATGTCCTGCATGTACATAAGACGCGGCAGCCGGTGGTCGTAGACGGGGTGCTGAACGAACCCTGCTGGAAAAAGGCCGAAGTGGCGGAGAATTTCTTCCGTATCCTGCCGATCGACACGGGTCTGGCCAAAGCGCAGACCGAGGTGCGGGTCACCTACGATAACAAGAACCTCTATTTTGCGATCGTCTGTTTTGATCCCACGCCGGGGAAAAGGCCGGTAGAGTCGCTGCGCCGGGATTTCAAATTCCCCCTCAATGACAACTTCCTGATCTTCATGGATACCTACAATGACTTTACCAACGGTTTTTCCTTCGGCATCTCTGCTGCCGGGGCCCAGTGGGACGGTACCCAGGCCAACGGGGGATACGTCTCCCTCAACTGGGACTGCAAATGGCGGTCGGCGCTGAAGAGCTATCCCGATCGCTGGGTGGCGGAGTTTGCCATTCCTTTTCACAGCATCCGCTACCGCAAAGGATCACAGACCTGGGGCATCAATTTCAGCCGTCTCGATCTGAAGACCAATGAGAAGTCGAGCTGGGCGCCCGTGCCGCGGCAGTTTCAGTCGGCCAACCTGGCCTTCACCGGCAGTCTCATCTTCGACGAGCCCCTGCCGCCGCCGGGGGTGAACTATTCCCTCATCCCTTACACCATGGGCAAGGCCGTCCGCGACCCGGAGAAATACGCCTCCACCTTCGGCTCGCTGGGTGTCGGCATGGATGCCAAGATCACGCCCGCCCCCTCGATGAACCTCGACCTGACCTTCGCTCCCGATTACTCGCAGGTGGAGGTGGACCAGCAGGTGACCAACCTCGACCGTTTCGAGCTGTTCTTCCCCGAGAAAAGGCAGTTCTTCCTCGAGAACAGTGATCTTTTTGCCAACCTGGGCACCAAGACGATACGACCCTTTTTCTCAAGGCGTATCGGTCTGGACCAGCCGGTGATCGCCGGCGGGCGCCTCAGCGGCAACATCAACAACAAAAACCGCATCGGTGTGATGGACATGCAGACCGTAGGCCCCGGGGGCTGGACCCCCACGCTCAGCACACCGGTGGAGGCGCCGGAGGAGCCGGCGCCGGCCGCTACGAACATGCTGCCGGCCAACTATTTTGTGGCAGCGTGGCAGTACAATGTCTTCAGCCGTTCCAACATCACCGCTTTCCTGGTGAACAGGCAGCTGACAGGCCCTTCGGCAGATACGGTGAGTAGCAGTCCATACAACCGGGTGGCCGGCGTGGAGTACAACCTGGCCAGCGAGGACAGCCGCTGGACCGGGAAATTCTTTATACATCATGCCTTCCAGCAGGACAGCACCCGCAAAGCTTCGGCAGCAGGGGCTGAGATACAGTACAATACCCGGCATCTGACCCTGGGGCTTGCCCAGGCCTGGGTGGGCTCCAACTATTATGCCGAGACCGGTTATGTCCCGCGGAACGGGTATTATTCACTGGTGCCGGCCGTGGGATATAAATTTTATCCTTCCTCGGAAAAGGTGGCCAACCACGGTCCGATGTTGATGGGTTTTTTCTATTTTGATACCGATGGCAAACCGACCGACCGCAATCTCTCCGTCGGATACGGGGTCGAGTGGCTTAACCGCAGCAAACTCAACGTATCGGTGGAAGACCATTATATCCTCCTGACCCAACCTTTCGATCCGACGAATACGGGAGGCGTTCCCCTTCCCGCCGGGAGCGATCATCACTGGAACAATTTCCAGGTAAAATGGAACTCCGATCCCCGGAAACTCTTCAACCTGGCGCTCAGCGGGGGATACGGCGGATACTTCAACGGCACCCGCCTTCACGCGGAAGGCATGGCAGGCTACCGCTGGCAGCCCTGGGTCAACTTTGCCATGGTGACCACCTGGAACCACATCGTCCTGCCCGAGCCTTACACCAGCGCCGACCTGTGGTTGGTGGGGCCCCGCCTGGACATCACTTTTACCGACAAGGTATTCTTTACGACCTATGTGCAGTACAACAACCAGATCGACAACATCAACGTCAACCTGCGTTTTCAGTGGCGCTTTGCCCCGGTCTCCGACCTGTACATCGTCTATACGAGCAATGCCACCCCCGAAGGCCTCATCAACAAGAACCGGGCCCTGGTGGTGAAGGTGTCGTATTGGTTTCATTAGGGTGCCGGGAGGGAAAGAATTTAATGCTTGAATGATTCCCGCCCGGCCGAGGCCGTTCGGACGGGGAATGCTTGAATGCTTGAAACGGCGCTCCCTCAAACTACAAACCTCAAACTACAAACTAACTTCCTTTGCGGACCTTTGCGTGCAACACTGCAACTCTTTGCGTAATAGCTTATATGAGTGTATATCATGCTGATACGCAAAGGTACGCGAAGATTCCGCCAAGTTCCGCAAAGAGGCACTGACTTCTGATTTTAATTTCAGATCTACCTATTTAAATAGGTATTTTAATAGGTAATTAAATAGGTATTTAAATACCTATATCTGAGTTTGGAGTTGTTTTCGCATTATCGCTTCATCCTTTGTCCGCCGATCCCGATAGCTATCGGGATTAGCGAAGGCGGAGCTCATCGCTCCTCCCTCCTCCTTACTCCCTACTCCCTACTCAACACCGGTTCCTGAGTAGCCGAAGGCGTATCGAAGGACTTATAGGTCATATCTTTCTTTTCCCACTTTTCATACTTTTTCCACTCTTTGACTCCTGGACATTCGACCTTCGACGATCATCCTTCATCCTTCCTTCTGCCTTTCCTCGTCCGACGTAGTCCCGGTGTACCGGGACGAAGTCGGATTACTTTTGCCTTCTCACTTCACACATCTCACTCCTCCCCGGTCCATTTCCACGACACACTCATTGCAGCGGTCGCAGGCGGTGCGGTCGATCTCTCCTCTCTGCAGCTTTTGCAAGAACTGCGGGTCGTGGATCAGAGGCCGGGCCAGGGCGATGAGGTCGAAACCGGCATCCATGAGGCGGGAGATATCCTCCCGGCCGTCCACACCGCCCAGGTATGCCAGGGGCATCTTCACCGACCGTCGTATCTGCAGGGCCTGGTCGAGGAAGAAGAGGGGCGTGAAAGGATATTTTTTAACGATCAGCGGCCCGAAGAGGGCCATGGAGATCTTTTCGGCTGCGTTCTCGCCGTTCTGTATCATGCCTTTCAGGGGCACCTCGCCGCGCATGAGGTAGAAAGGGGTCTTGCTGGTAAATCCTCCTGTCAGCACGAGGGCGTCGGCCCCCAGCCGCTCCAGCTCCCGGGCCACGTAGCTGCTCTCCTCCACTGTCAGACCGCCGCGGAAGCCATCGGACATGTTCAGCTTGACCAGCACGGCCAGGCGGTGGCCTACGCGCTCTTTCACCTGCCGGAACACCTCCAGCGGAAAACGGGCCCTGTTGGCAATGGGGCCTCCGTATGCATCTTTTCGCCGGTTGGTGGCCGGGCTGAGGAACTGGCTCAGCAGGTAGCCGTGGCCCATGTGCACTTCCACAGCATCGTAGCCGGCCCCGGCCAGGCGCTCTGCAGCCAGGGCGAAGTGTCCGGCCGTCCGATCCATGTCGTCACGGTCCATCTCTTTGGAGAAAGGCAGGCCGTTGAGCAGTCCGTACTGGTTGAGCAGACGGCTGGGTCCCAGTGGCTTGCCAGCCTCTTTGTTCTTGGTGAAGAACCCACAATGGGTAAGCTGCATGGAGATCTTCACGCCGGCGCGGTGCACGGCCTCCGCCACCCCGGCCAGGGCCGGCAGGGTGCCTTCGTGGATGTACATCTGATTGTGAAAGGTACGGCCCTCCGGCGACACCGCCCCGTAAGAGACAGTGGTCAGGCCTACACCCCCCCGGGCCAGCGCCGCATGATGGTCCGTGAGACCCTGCGTGGGCATGCCCTCATCAAAAAATCCCTCGTAGGTGGCCGATTTGATGAAACGGTTCTTCAGCGTCAGCGGCCCGAGGGTAACAGGTTGAAACGCTCTTTCCATGCACATAAAAATAAAAAAATCTTTTATGCCGGGAGGTTCTTTCTTTATCATGTCCATCATGATATTTCTTTCTGTGAATTTTATTATTTTGCGCCGCTTATGATCCCTTGTTATGCGTGCTCACTGTTTTAAAAAATGCAACACTTAGGCAAGACAAAAAATTGAATTATGAAGAATACTTTGTTCTCTTTACTGATCACAGGTACGATCCTTTTTCTGGGAGGTTGTACCTCTTCGCAGCCGGAAAAAGGTGGCGCACCTGCCTATCTGGATCCCTCCCTTTCTGTTGACCGGCGTGTGGAGGATCTGCTGCAGCGGATGACCCTGGAGGAGAAGATCGGTCAGATGTGCCAGTTCGTAGCGCCGGAGCATATCCGGAAAACCAAAGAGCAGTACCGCAAGACCCATAAACTGAAGAAAGGGGATGACCAGTACGGCATGTATCCCGGCCTGAGCACGGAGGATCTGAAGAATATGGTGAAGGAGGGGAAGATCGGATCGTTCCTGCATGTGAAAGATGTGAAGGAGGCCAATGAGTTGCAGCGGCTGGCTATGGCCTCACGTTTGAAGATCCCTCTTCTTCTGGGTATCGATGCCATCCACGGAGATGCGCTCATCTATGGGGCGACGGTATATCCCACCCAGCTGGCGCTGGCCAGCAGCTGGGATACGGCGCTGGCCCGGCGTATTGCTGTGGCGACGGCACAGGAGATGCGGGCTACAGGGATGCAGTGGACCTTCTCGCCCAATGTGGAGGTGGCACGCGACCCGCGCTGGGGCCGCACCGGTGAGACCTTCGGCGAGGATCCCTTTCTGGTGGCTGCCATGGGGGCAGCTTTTACCAAAGGGTACCAGGGCGATATGGGCAAAGACAATGTCATCGCCTGCGCCAAACATTTTGTAGGAGGCGGGGAGCCTTTCAACGGACTGAACGCTGCCCCCCTGGATGCATCGGTACGGCGGCTGCGTAACCTCTGGTTCCCCCCGTTCCGGGCACAGGTGGAGGCCGGGGTCTATACCTTCATGGCCGCCCACAATGAGGTGTCCGGGACGCCTGCCCATAAGAACAAATTCCTCCTCACCGACGTGCTGCGCAACGAATGGGGTTTCAACGGTTTTGTCGTGTCCGACTGGATGGACATAGAAAGGATCCATACGCTGCATCATGCGGCTTCCACCATAGCGGATGCTTACATTGAGTCTATTGAGGCGGGTATGGACATGCATATGCACGGACCGGGTTTTCTGGAATCGGTGAAAAACTCGGTCGAGACAGGCCGCCTGGATGAGAAATATATTGACCGTGCTGCACGGAAGATCCTGCAGGCCAAATTCATGCTGGGTCTTTTCGAACAACCGTTGTGCGATGAGAAGAAGGCAGAGGAGGCCCTTTTCACGCCGGAGCATCAGCAACTGGCCCTCGAAGCGGCCCGAAGATCGGTCATCCTCCTGAAAAACAAAGGTCTTTTGCCGCTGAAGAACGTGAAAAGCATCCTTGTGACAGGTCCCAATGCCAACAATCATCGCCTCCTGGGCGACTGGGCCCTGCAACAACCCGAAGAGCATGTGACCACGGTCTATGAAGGGTTGAAAAAGGTCTTTGCCGGTACCCGGGTGGACTTTATCAACAGTGGCGAGAGCCTGCGTTATCCCGATGATTCGAAGCTGAAAGCTCCCATTGCACGCGCGGCTTCCTATGATGTAGTGGTGGTCGTGGTAGGATCCAACTCCCTGCGTTATGACAACAAGGAAAAGAATTGCGGAGAGAATGTGGACAGGGCCCACATCGATCTGCAGGGCAACCAGTTGAAGCTGGTGAAGGAGATCTATAAGAGAAACAAAAATGTGGTGGTGGTCTTTATCAATGGCCGGCCCCTGGCCGAGCCCTGGATCAAAAGGACTGTCCCTGCCATCATCGAGGCCTGGGAACCAGGCGCCTTCGGCGGACAGGCCATCGCAGAGGTAGTGAAGGGAACGGTGAATCCCTCCGGAAAACTGCCCGTTACCATCCCCTGGGATGTGGGCCAGGTACACATGGTATACAACTATCTTCCCTCGGCTTACCTGCACCAGTACATTGATATTCCTTCGAAACCGCTGTGGAGTTTCGGACAGGGGATGAGCTATACGCATTTCTCCTATTCCGGCCTGGACCTGCCGGCAAAGGCCGGCCTGCAGGATACCATCACAGTGAGCGTGCGGCTGGCCAACAAAGGGAGCATGGACGGGGATGAGATCGTACAACTTTATATCAGGGATGATTATTCCTCGGCAACACGTCCGGTGAAAGAACTGAAAGGGTTCAGGAGGGTCCATCTGCAAACAGGGGAGAGGAAGAAGGTCGTTTTCCGTTTGCCCGTCCGGGAGCTGGGTTATTATGATGCCGATGACCATTATGTGGTCGAGCCTGGCGTCTTTACCATTATGGTAGGATCTTCCTCGAGGGACCAGGACCTGCTCACAGGAAAAATTTCCATCGGTGAAAATACATTGTAGAATATTTTTTTCTTACTTACAAAAAATTAATATCATCAAAACATCATGAGATCAAATTATCACTTTTCCCGGAACATCACAGCTTCCTGGCTGTGGCTTTTGCTGCTTGTGCCTTTTTTTACTTCGTGTGCTACGAAGAAAAAAGAGGTTACCCAAACGGATCAGCGTCCCAACATCATCTACATCATGGCGGATGATCATACGACGCAGGCCATCAGCGCCTACAATGACCGTTATGCCAAGTATTTTCCGACGCCCAATATCGACAGGATCGCAAAGGAGGGCATTCGTTTTGACAATGTCTACTGTGCCAATGCCATCTGCGGACCCAGCCGGGCGATCATCATCACCGGAAAATACAGTCATGAGAACGGCTATTATAAGAATGAGAGCGGCGGGCGGTTCAACCCCGACCAGTGGACCTTTCCCCAGGAACTGCACCGCCACGGCTACACTACGGCCATGGTGGGAAAATGGCATCTGGGAACACGCCCCCGCGGCTTTGATTTCTTCATGTACCACAACAACCCCGGACAACAGGGATATTACTGGAACCCGGTGTATGATTACAACGGGAAGCAGGTACATGTTAAAGGCTATGCCACCAATATCACGGCCGATACGGCCCTGGCCTGGCTCAACCGCGTGAAAGATTCCGGAAAACCCTTCCTGCTCTTGCTGCATTTCAAGGCGCCGCACCGCAACTGGGAGCCCGATTCGATCTACCGGAATATGTATCCCGATACGGACATGCCCTATCCTCCCACGTTCAATGATGATTACAAGACGCGGGAGAAGACTGCCGGGGATACCTGGATGACCATGGATTATCTCAACCGCAAGGATATGAAACTGACCCCTCCGCCCGGACTGAAAGGAAAAGAGCTTCAGAAATGGTATACCTATGGCAATAAAAAAGGAGAGGCCTGGATGCCCCCCGGATGCAAGACCATTGAAGAGGCCCGCAAATGGAAATACCAGCGTTTCATCAAGGATTATCTGGCCTGCGTGAAGTCGGTGGACAACCAGGTAGGACGGGTGCTGGATTTCCTGGACAAGAACGGTCTGGCCGATAATACGGTAGTGGTTTATACCGCTGATCAGGGCTTTTACCTGGGCGACCACGGGTTCTTTGATAAAAGGTTCATCTACGAGCCCTCCTTCCGGATGCCTTTCCTGATGCGCTACCCGGCCGAGTTGCCTAAAGGGGTGGTGAACAGGACCCTCATCTCCAATGTTGATTTTGCACCTACCTTCCTTGACTTTGCCGGGATCAAAGCGCCGGCAGAGGTGCAGGGGACGAGCTTCCGCGAGGTCATCGAGGGGAAAGATGTACCCTGGAGGAAAAAGGTGTATTACCATTATTACGAATGGCCTTTCTGGCATCATGTACAGCCCCATTACGGGATGCGTACGGAGAGATATAAGATCGCACATTTTTATTACAACATAGATGTGTGGGAGCTGTATGACCTGCAGAAAGATCCCGATGAGCTGAACAATGTGGCCGGTGATCCTGCGTATGCCCATTTGTTTGACAGCCTGAAAACAGAGCTGGAAAAGCTCATGGTGCAGGTGAAAGATACGGGCAGCCTGGAGGAGTTCAGGGAGATCACGGATAAGGATTTCGGAAGTATAAACTAACCCGGCCCGCTGGTGGGGACAACCTCTCTGTCCCTGGTCATCTGTGATCTGCGGACGATCCGGCAGGACAGAGATACACCCCGGACCGGTTGATGTCTTTTCTGATGGTGTGCGGGGTAAAAACAAGACTCCCCTTTACAGTGGGAGAGGGGAAAAATGTTGTTTTTACAGCAACCGGAAGAACTGTTAACATTTTCCGGAAAGGAATAGAAATGAAAACATTATCTTTGTATAATGAACAGATGTTTGATGTAAAATGCAGAAAATGATGAGAAAGATCTTTTTGCTGGGGATGATGGTGATGATGTTTTCCGGTCTGTTTGCCCAGAGCAGGCGACCCAATATCCTGTGGCTTACCTGTGAGGATATCAGTCCTACGCTCTCTATGTACGGCGACTCTACGGCGCACACGCCCAACCTGGATAAGCTAGCTGCCGAGGGTCTGGTCTTTGACAATGTCTTTGCGGTGGTGGCCGTATGTGCCCCCAGCCGCTCCTCGATCATCACAGGGATGTATCCCACCTCTATCGGTACCATGCACATGCGTACCGCCCATGATGTGATGTCGTGGGGGAAAAGGGAGTATTCCGGGAAGAGCAACCATGTGGATATCAACGGGGATACGGTGCCTTTTTACAGTGCCGTCATTCCGCCCCAGGTGAAGTGTTTTACTGAATATATGCGGGAGGGAGGGTATTACTGTACCAACAACCAAAAGACCGACTACCAGTTCGCGGCCCCGGTGACGGCCTGGGATGAGAACAACACCAAAGCCGAATGGAAACATGCTCCCTGGGATATGCCTTTCTTTTCGGTGTACAATCACAATGTGACCCATGAGTCACAGATCTGGAAAAGGGCAGACAAGCCCCAGACGGTCTCGCCGGAGGTGGTTCCCCTGCCTTCCTACTTTCCCGACGATTCGATCGTGCGTACCGACGTGGCCCGGAACTATTCCAATATCGAAGTGCTGGACAAGCAAATAGGGGAAATGATCAAAGCCTTGAAAAGGGCAGGGGAGTACAACAACACGATCATTTTCTTTTTCAGTGATCACGGCGGTCCGCTGCCCCGCGGCAAACGCCTCAATTACGATTCGGGACTGCGCGTGCCTTTCATCGTCCGCATACCCAAACAATACCGGAAAAAATACGGGGTCGATCCTTCCTGGGTGAAGAACGGCCGGGTGGATGCGCTTATCTCCTTTGTGGACCTGGCACCCACCATGCTCTCCATCGCAGGCGTGAAGATCCCGGACTATATGCAGGGGCGTGCTTTCATGGGGCCCCAGCGGGTAAAAGAACAGCGGAAATATATTTTCGGTACGGGCGACCGTTTCGATGAGCACACCGACCGCAACCGCGTAGTAAGAGATCACCGCTATCTGTACGTGAGGAACTATCACCCCGAATTGCCGGGGTACAAGGATATTGCCTATCGTAAAAATATCCCTATGATGCGGGATATGCTCTATCTCCTGAAAATGGGGCGGCTCACCACTGCCCAGAACTATTGGTTCCGCCTGTATAAAATGCCGGAAGAGCTGTACGACTGTGAAAAGGATCCGGAGAATGTGCACAATATCATCGATGATCCTTCTCTCTCCGGCAAGCTGGAGGAGATGCGGAAGGCCATGGATGAATGGCTGGCCGCCACAGGGGATATGGCTGCGACACCGGAGAAAGAGATGTTCCTGAAGATGTGGCCCGGCGGGAAACAACCGGTGACGCAGAAACCCAAAATAACTGTAAAAGGCAAAGAGATCACCCTCTCCTGCAAAACAGAAGGGGCTTCCATTGCCTATCTCATCAGTAATAAGGATTTCAATCCGGACCTCAATGCAGGATGGCAGGTCTATTACAAGCCTTTGCGTGTGCCGCGCGGGAAATATCTCTATGTCATGGCCCAGCGCATCGGTTACAGGGAAAGTGCAGTGGTGAAGAAAAAGTTCTTCAGGAACACATCCACCAAAAAGCATAGTGTCAATACTATAATCGAGTGAAAGGTATGAGCAGGGAGAAACATCTTCTGAGCTTCCTTTTATTTGCAGTTACGGTCGCTGTTGCGGGACAGTCCCTGATCCGTCCGGATGACCCTGCGATCCGTTACGGGGGAGCGTTTTTTAACAGGATAAGTGATTCGCTGGTCATTTTCCAGCGTCACAGCGATGCTTTTCTGGCACTGCGGACCAATATCTCACAGGTTAACCCCCGCAACGCCCGTACCACCTCCGGCATCAGGATCTCTTTTAAGACGGATGCCCAAAAAACGGATCTTTTTTTCAGGATGCTGCCGGGCAGGAACGACTTTATGCTTTATTTCTCTTTGTATGTTGACGGCGACTCCGTGGGCATGCTGAAGCAAAAAAGGGAAGATCTTACCAGCTCCGGCGACAGTCTCTTCTCTCTGGAGGTACAGGCGCCGGGGAAGGGGTATCATACCTATACGGTGGTGCTGCCCACCTTCGCCCATCTGGCGCTGGAGAGGCTGGAGCTCACCGGCGGCAGCGGTAAGCTGCTTCCCCTGCCGGTGACGAAAAAACCTGTTTACATAGCTTATGGCAACTCTATCACGCACGGACAGGGCCAGCGTACAGGCGATCAGACCTATCCCTGGATCCTGGCGCGGGAAATGGGTTGGGACCTGTACAACCTCGCCGTGGGAGGCTCCAGGACCTCTGTGGCCATGGCCCGCATGATAGCAGATGAGATCAAAAGTCCCATAGATTTTATGACCATCCTGATCGGCTTTAACGATGCGGTCTTTCAGGGGATCGATACGGCTACCTACCGGCAGCGGCTGAAGAGCTTCATCGGGACCGTGCGCCAGGGCCATCCGGAGACAACCCTCTTTGTGCTGGGACAGACCTATACCGAAAAGAAAACAGACAAGAAGGGACATCCCCTGAACTTTGACGACTGGCGCAAGGTACAGCAGGAGGTGGTACAGTCTTTTATGGCGGCCGGCGACCGGCACATCCATTATATCAACGGGGCAGCCCTCACCGGACCTGATGATCTCTTTAAGTCACCGAAAAATAAAGTGCACCTGAGCGTGGAAGGCGCCGCCCGGTTCGGGAAAGCACTGGCGGAAAGGATAAAAAGTAAAAAGTAATAAGTAATAAGGCAAAAGGAATGTTGGAATAATGGAATAATGGATTGATGGGTAAACTCCCAACTACCAACCACCAACCACAAACCTGGAACCTGGAACCTGAAACCTGAAACCTGAAACTTGAAACTTGAAACCTGAAACCTGAAACCTGAAACCTGAAACCTGAAACCTGAAACCTGAAACCATTATTCCTGGATATATTAACCTCATGAAAAAAGACCTCCTCTATATTCTTCTTCTGCTCTGCTTTCAGGTTGGTATGATGGCTCAGCCGCCGGATCCGCCGGTGTCGCCGGTGACGGCCGTAACCATGCTGGATAAGGGTATTCTGTTTGAGCCGGAGTCGGGCGGTGTAGACCTGGGGGTCTCGGCGCCCTACCGTCCTGCCTATGGCGACAGCATCGTGGCGGCCGGTTTCAGGAGCGTGCGTATACGGTACCAGGGGGACAAGAACCCCATGATAATTGCCATCGCCGACGGACCTCCCTACGATGCTGACGATGACGCCCTGCTCAATGAGCTGGAGGATATCATCGACGACCTGCTGAGCAAGAACCTGGCCGTGGTCATCACTTTTGTCGGTCTGACGGATGACAACCCCGGCGACCTGGACAAGATGGTGAGCTGGTGGGGCTATGTGGCCGATCGTTTCAAAGACAAAAGCCATCGTCTCATCTTCGATCTTTTTGTGGAACCCTGGCGTCTGGTGAACAATGACGATCCGCAGCGCATCGCCGTCTATTATCAGGAGATCACCCGGGAGATACGCAAGACCAATCCCGACCGTCTCATTATCTATTTTAAGGTGCCGCCGCAGAATGTCAAGGACAACCCTTTCGGCCCGGGAGCCGACTGGTTCATTACCAGGGATTTTGATCCCATCCCGCCCGAAGCCGGGATCTGGTATATGTGGGATTTCCATGTGCTGAAATCGGATGTACGCGATAACGTACGTCTCATCCAGCAGGCATGGGAATACATGGATTCCGCCAAACAGGTGGTGTGGAGTGGTGCCTGGGCCTCCAAGACCGATGATAACGAGATGTGGGTGGCCTGGCCCATGGCTGTGGACAACACGCGCAGGTTCATCGACAGAGGGATCCCCTCGGCGTATCTGATGATGTTCGACGGCGGTACAGGCATCTACGATGCACAAAGAGACCATAACGGCAACGGTATCCTGGAGGAGTGGGCATGGCCGGAGATCACGAAGATGATCACCTCGGGACCGGATGTGTGGTGGAACATGCTCAGTAATCCGGGATTTGAGGAGGGACTGAAGCACTGGACGACCGAGGGGGGCACGGTGACCCCGGGAGTAAGCAGGGAGGATCATTTCCTGTACATCAATGATGCGGCCGCCACAGAGGTGAAGATCAGCCAGGACGTAGGGCTCGCCCTGCAGAACAACGGACCGGGAAAATATGATTTCCTGGCAAAGATCACTTCACAGGGGAATACCCGGGTAAGGTTTATGCTCACACTCTTTACCGGTGACGGTGAACAGACGATAGAGAGTGATGAGATAACGGTTACGAAAGACAGCTCCCGCCTTCTGAACGTACGTATGGAGATCCCCTGGACCGGTGACCTGCAGGATGCTGTGTGGTCGGTGATCCTCACCGGAGATAATGCCACGCTCGACAAGACTGGCATGACCTCTTTTTATTATGATGATCCTGTTCTGAACACCGCCCACTGGCCGGGAGAACGGGTCCATAACGAGAGCTACAGCCAGCGTACCACCTCCACCATCGACGTGAACGTCCTGTTCCGCAGCATCCTCAAAAATGGGGTCAATGACGGCGATCCGCAGATCACACCCCTGGCACAGGCCATCGATTCCGTGGCCTACGACCTGGAGACGAGGCTTATTGAGTTGATAGGAAGCGATTACCAGCGTACCTCCGCCGGGACACAATACCGGCTGGTGGGATATTCCGGAGGGTCTGACAATGTGGATTATAAGAAAGATGTGGAGTATTACATCAGAAAAGATGACGAAGCGGCATCCCTCAACGCTGCGCTCATCGAAAAACAGGAGATTGCACGGGATCATCTGATCCTGAATGACTATGATTTCAGGGTATTCTTTTGGGAGGTCTTCAGGGGCTGGCCTCCCTCAGTGGAGCCGCTGATCCCCCTCGATAAAAGAGCAGTGGCCTATTGCCTTACAGGAGGTGAGGGAGGTTATGGCGATCTGGCTGCCATTGAAGAAGGGGCCGTTTACCGCTGGCTGGATTGTGACCTCTTGTACAATCCCATGGGGGGCGCTACGGCTCAGTCTTTTACTCCCGAGCGTGAGGGGCATTATGCTGTCAGGATCACCAAAGACGGTTTCACCGTGATCAGCAACTGTGTGTATCCTTGTCCCCTGGCCGTGCAGGATGGGCGTGACGATCCGCTGGCGAGCGTCCGGCCCAATCCGTCGGAGGACAGGGTGACCCTGCAGTTTGCCCCCGGCAGGGTGCCTTACCGGATGGTGCTGCGTGACCTGCAGGGACGGCAGATCAGAGCCTTTGACAATATTCCCTCTTCCACCTGCTCCTTCACCCTGCCCCCGGCGCCGGGCCTCTATCTGCTCGAACTCTGTTATCCCGGCCGTAAAGAGGTGCTGAAGGTGGTGAAGAAGTAATCTTGACAGAGAGGAGAATTTTTCTCTTTTTTCGGTAGCGGAAAATAAAATCCCCAACCACCAACTCAAAACCAGATACTCTGAACTCTGAACTGTGAATCCCGAAAAACAGCAAATCTTTGATTTGCGTAGTTTTTCGAGGATCCTCGCAGTTCCAGCAGGATCAAATCCCGGGAACTGCGGGACTGTGAACTGTGAACTCTGAACTCTGAACTCTGAACTCTGAACTCTGAACTATGAACTATGAACTACCTCACTGCTCTGCCGTTGCCACGGCGATCCTCGAATCAGCTGTGCCGTAATAGAGGAACCACTTTCCATGGAAGAATGAGAGCCCTTCCACGAAGCAGACATTGTTCACCTGGCCGGTGATCTCGAATGGCTGGTCGGGAGCGATGAACCACCGGTCGGTGCGGTCGATCACCTTCTCCGGGTTGTCCTTGTCGATCAGCACCTGCCCGGCGGCGTAGGTGCCTGCCGGCAACGATGTGTCTCCGTAAGCCGGGCTGTTCTTGCTGTTGTAGATAAAGACGATTCCGTGCTCCGTGAGGAGAGCCGGGGGGCCCGGCTCCACCAGCTCACTGTCAAACTTTCCACGACGGGTGGTGAACAGGATCTTAAAAGCTGCCGTATAATGGCGCATGGTGTCGTACTGCATTTTGGCCGGATCGGTCTCCAGTACCGGATCCCAATGGATGAGATCGTCCGAGGTGGCCATATAGATGCTGGACTCTCCCCAGAACATACGGTATTTCCCGTGGATCTTCACGGCGATGAGACGGCCCTCCCGCATCTCGCTGACAATGGATCCCGATTTTGACCACATGTCCACATATTGCTCTCCGGCCCGGGCGAACACCGATCCGTGCTTGGTCCAGTGGCGCAGGTCGCGGGAGGTGGCTATGAAGAGACGGGCTTTGTCGCCGTTGTAAGCTGTATAGGTCATATAATAAGTGCCGGAGTCGTCCTCCACGATTCGCGGGTCCTCGCAGCCCCCTTCCCATTCGTATTTGAAAAAGGCATCATGGTCCGGATAGAGCACCGGATGATCCTCTCTTGTGAAATGCACCCCGTCCAGGCTGTATGCCAGGCCGATGCGGGAGGTTCCGTTGTAACGGCCTATAGAATCCTCGGCACGGAAGAGCAGGAAGAGCGTGTCGCCCCGCACCACACTGGCAGGATTGAACACATCCTTGGCCTCCCAGTACACATCGCTCTTGCGGATGGGATCGGGGAAGGAGACGTTGGTAAGCGGTCCCAGCACCGGATTGTCCCGCAGGTCTTTTTCAAAAGGCCCCAGCACCCAGGAGCTACCATCAGCAGGCTTGTGTGTCTGGCAGCCGGTAAAGGCGGGAAGGAGCAGGAGGAAGAGGAAGAGCGGGATGAAGCGTTTCATGGCGAAAAAGATTTTATACATTTTGTCAATGATCAAAGATAGGAAATGAATGATGATTTCCGCCTTCGTCACAACATATTGTGACTACGGACGGACAGGTTTGATTTTTAATTGCTGATTTTTGAATGAACGGTCCGGTACACGATACTCGTAACCCTCCGCCTGGCTAACGCAGGTCGGACGGGGGTACTTCTAACTGTGAACTGTGAACTGTGAACTGTGAACTCTGAACTGTGAACTCTGAACTGTGAACTCTGAACTGTGAACTCTGAACTGTGAACTATGAACTATGAACTATGAACTGTGAACTGTGAACTGTGAACCGTGAACTCTGAACTTTTTACTACCTTTGTAATGAATAAAACTTTTTATGCCAAAGATCCTCGTCACCGGTGCGGACGGACAGTTGGGCAGTGCGCTGAGGAAGGCCTCGGAGCGCCGGCCCCGCTGGCAATTCCTCTTTACCGATATCGGTGAGCTGGACCTGACCGACCGGGAGACAGTCATGGCTTTCCTCCTGCAGGAGCGCCCCGATTATGTCATCAACTGTGCGGCTTATACGGCCGTGGACAGGGCCGAGGAAGAGCCGGCCCGGGCTTTCCTGCTCAATGCCGATGTTGTGGCCTATCTGCTGGCGGTCACGCACGAGCATCCTTTCCGGCTGATCCACATCTCGACCGACTATGTTTTCAGCGGGACGAGCTACCGGCCTTATCGCGAGAGCGACCGTCCAGATCCCCGGTCGGTGTATGGCAAGAGCAAGTACGAAGGGGAACGTATCGCCCTGGAGTATTCCGACACCCTGGTGATACGTACCGCCTGGCTGTACTCCGAGGAGGGCAGTAATTTCGTAAAGACCATCCTGCGGCTGGCGGACGAGCGGGAGGCCCTGGAGGTCGTTTATGACCAGATCGGCTCGCCGACCTATGCCGGCGACCTGGCGGAAGCCATCCTACAGGTGATCGACAGGGCTGAGGAGAAAGGGGGATGGAAGCCCGGCATTTATCATTATGCCGATGAGGGGGTCTGCAGCTGGTACGACTTTGCAAAAGAGATCCTGGAAACGGCAGGGAAGAGAATACCCGTGCTGGCAGTTACGTCGGAACAGTTCAACCGGCCGGCACCACGTCCCTTTTACAGCGTGCTGGCGAAGGAGAAGATCAAAAAGGATTACGGGATCACGATACCTCACTGGAAAGAGGGATTACGGAAATGTTTGAAAAATTTAATAACGACAGATATGGAAAAAGATAATTTACTGGAACAGGTGCAGGCCAAAGCCCGCGAGTGGCTGGAAGGTCCTTACGACGAACAGACCAAAAAGGAGGTGCAGGCACTGCTGGACGGAGACCCCGACCAGCTCATTGATGCTTTTTACAAACATCTGGAGTTCGGTACGGGCGGCCTGCGCGGCATCATGGGCGCCGGCACCAACCGGATGAACATCTATACCGTGGGTATGGCCACACAGGGCCTGGCCAACTACCTGAAGAAACAGTTTGCCGGCCGTGAGGTCATCCGCGTGGTCATCTCGCACGACTGCCGCAACAACAGCCGTCTCTTCGCCGAGACGACGGCCGGCATCTTTGCCGGCAACGGTTTTGAGGTCTTTCTCTTTGACGACTTGCGTCCCACGCCCGAGCTCTCCTTTGCGATACGCCATCTGGGCTGCCAGAGCGGCGTGATGATCACGGCCTCGCACAACCCCAAAGAGTACAACGGTTACAAAGCTTATTGGGAAGACGGCGCCCAGGTGATCCCCCCCCACGACAAAGCGATCATCGCCGAGGTAGCCCGCATCAAGGATCCTTCCCAGGTGATGTTCGACGGACCCAAAGAGAAGATAAAGATCATCGGGGAAGAGGTGGACGAGGCCTACCTGAAAGAGGTGACCTCCCTCTCCCTGTCGCCGGAGGCCGTGAAAAAACACAGCGACCTGAAGATCGTTTACACGCCCATCCACGGCACCGGGGTGAAAATGGTGCCCACGGCCCTGGAGCGTTACGGATTTAAGAATATCATCCACGTGCCCGAGCAGGACATTACCGACGGTAACTTCCCCACGGTGGTGTCACCCAACCCCGAGGAGCATGCCGCCCTGGAGATGGCCCTGAAGAGAGCCGACGAGACCGGCGCCGAGCTGGTGATGGCCTCCGACCCCGACGGCGACCGCCTGGGTATCGCCGTGCGCGACGACAAAGGGGCCATGCGCCTCCTCAACGGCAACCAAACCGCCACCCTGCTCACCTATTACCTTCTGCGGCGCTGGCAGGAGAAAGGAAAACTGACCGGCAAAGAGTATATTGTCAAGACCATCGTGACCACCGATCTGCTAGCTGATATTGCAAAGCACTTCGGAGTGAAATATTTCGATGTGCTGACAGGCTTCAAATGGATCGCCGACGTTATCCGCCGCAATGAGGGGAAGATGACCTTCATCGGTGGGGGCGAGGAGAGCTACGGCTTCATGGTGGGCGACTTCGTGCGCGACAAGGACGCCGTCAGCACAGCCGTGATGGTGGCCGAGACCGCCGCCTGGGCCAGAGACCAGGGGAAGAGCCTCCTCGACCTGCTGAAAGATATTTACGTGCAGTTCGGCTTTTACCGGGAAGACCTGCTGAACATCGTGCGCAAGGGCAAGAAAGGGGCCGAAGAGATCCAGGCCATGATGGATAACTTCCGCAGCCATTATCCCCAGACCATCAACGGTTCCAACGTGATGCTCATCCACGATTACCTGAAACAGCAGACCATCGATCTGATCTCCGACCTGCGCTATCACATCACCCTGCCCCGATCCAACGTGCTGCAGTTCATCCTGCACGACGGCTCAAAGGTATCGGTGCGCCCCTCGGGGACCGAACCCAAGATCAAGTTCTATTTCAGTGTCAAAGGGGAGCTGAAAGACCCCGCCGACTTTGACAGGATGGATGCGGAACTGGTGCAGAAGATCGAAGCCATAAAGAAAGATATGGGGCTGGCAGAAGGATGAACGATGATCGATGAACGACTAACCACTAACCACGAACCACCAACTCGATACTCCCCGCCCGGACGACTGTCCGGTCGGACGGGGATACTCAAAACTCGATACTCTGAACTGTGAACTGTGAACTCTGAACTGTGAACTGTGAACTGTGAATCCCGAAAAACAGCAAATCTTTGATTTGCGTAGTTTTTCGAGGATCCTCGCAGTTCCAGCGGGATCAAATCCCGGGAACTGCGGGACTGTGAACTCTGAACTGTGAACTAATAACTGAAGCTATGAAAAGTTACAGAAAAGAACTCTGGTTTGAGACCAGCAAGCGGCGGGAGCTGATCAATATCACGCCGCAGCTGAACGAATGCCTGCGCGAGAGCGGCATAAAAGAAGGCCTGCTGCTGTGCAATGCTATGCACATCACGGCCAGCGTCTTTATCAACGATGATGAGCCCGGCCTGCACCACGACTTTGAAGTGTGGCTGGAGAAGCTGGCACCGGAAAAACCCTATTCACAATACCGTCACAACGGCTTTGAGGACAATGCCGATGCCCACCTGAAACGCACCATCATGGGACGCGAGGTGGTCATCGCTGTCACCGACGGTAGTCTCGACTTCGGACCGTGGGAGCAGGTCTTCTATGGCGAGTTCGACGGCAAACGCCGCAAACGCGTACTGGTGAAGATCATCGGGGAATGAGGAAGGTCGAAGGATGAATGGCGATCGATGAACCACAAACTATTTATATTAAGCCATATCTTTATTCCATACTGTACGGACAAGGCAATGCCTTGTCCCTGACAGTAAATCCTTTTAACAAATTATTCTATATGAAACCCCTGACCCTTCTCCTCTTATCCCTGCTTTTTTCCCTTCCCCTCTTTTCGCAGGAGGGGCTGAGCTGGTGGGATCCGGCAAAGAATGCTTTTCCCGTGATCGAAGGACAGGCCTGGGCGGGGGAGACGGAAGATTTTTATGACCGGTTGCCGGCGCGTGCCAAAGCAAATGTGCGCAAGCCGGTGTGGGATCTTTCCAAAGATGCTGCCGGCCTGGTGATCCGTTTCCGCAGCAATGCGGATCATTTTGTGATCCGTTACGGGGTGAGCGGCACAATGGCCTATCCCCACATGCCGGCCACCGGCGTCAGCGGCATCGACCTGTATGCCCGCGACAGCGAGGGCCGGTGGATGTGGGTGCGGGGGCGTTACCATTTCGGGGATACCATCCGGTATGAGTACAAAGGGATCCGTACCAATGATGCGTATCATAAAATGGGCCGGGAGTACCGCCTGTACCTGCCGTTGTACAACCATGTGAAATGGCTTGAGATAGGCATGCCCGGTACGGCTCTTTTTCAGCCGCTGCCCCTGCGTCGCGAGAAACCCATCGTCGTCTATGGCACCTCCATCGCGCAGGGCGCCTGTGCTCCGAGGGCCGGACTGGCCTGGAGCAACCTGCTGGAACGCCGTCTCGACCGACCCGTGATCAACCTGGCATTCTCCGGCAATGGCAAGCTGGAAAAAGAACTGATCGACCTGATCAATGAGATAGATGCCGGTCTTTATGTTCTCGACTGTCTTCCCAATATGACCGCTCCCCGCTTCACGGACAAAGAGGTACACGACCGTATCATCGCCTCGGTGGAGAGTCTCCGGGCAAAACATCCGGAAACACCTATCCTCCTGGTGGAACATGACGGCTATACAGACGGAGAGATCCGTCCGGGCCGCTTCAGGAATTATGATGACATCAACCGGGTGATGGAGCAGGCCTTTGCGGAGATGAAAGCGGCCGGGATAATGAACATCTGGTTGCTCACAAAGGAGGAGATCGGTCAGGACCTCGACAGCCAGACCGATGGCATCCATCCCAATGCCCTGGGGATGGAATACTATGCCCGGGCCTATGAAAATATCATACGGCGGATCATGAAGGCACCTGCCGGCAATACCCCTGCTACTACCCCTGTAACCCAGGACCGCGAGCCGAAGAATTATGTATGGGAGGAACGGCATGAACGGATCCTGAAAGAGAATGCCACCGACCCACCCCGGATCGTCTTCCTGGGCAACTCCATCACCCATTTTTGGGGAGGTGTGCCGGGATGTAAATTTCAACGGGGTCCGAAGGCCTGGGACCGTTATCTTGCACCCAAAGGGGTGAAGAACATGGGTTGTGGCTGGGACCGTATTGAGAACGTCCTGTGGCGCGTCAACCACGGCGAGCTGGACGGTTACCAAGCCAAACAGGTGGTGCTGCTCATAGGCGTCAACAATTTCTTCCGCGACGATGATGAGGAGATCCTGCGGGGGCTGGACTTTCTGGTCAGGGATGTGCGGCTGCACCAGCCCCATGCGGACATCCTGTTGCTGGGCATCCTGCCCTGGAAGGGCCACGAGGAGCGCATCAAAGCCCTGAACCTGAAGATCGCCCGCCTGGCCGGAGACATGAACGTGCAGTACGGGGATGTCGGCGCAGGGTTGCTCAACAAACAGGGCACCGTCGATCCGGCAGCCTTCACCGCCGACGGCCTGCACCCCAACGCCACCGGCTACGAACGCATCGGCAAAGCCCTGGCAGGGTTGCTGAAATGAAGTGCGATGCTCGAATGGCGAAGTCGGAGCGAAGCGGAGATCCCGGCAGCGCCGTCGGCTCCCTTCGATACGCCTACGGCTACTCAGTAACCGCCTTTGGCGGCCGATGGCTTGCCGGGGCTTGAAGAGAGGATCAAGATGCAGGGGAGGGAAATGATTGAATGATTGAATGATTGAATGATTGAAAAATCAGCAATCAGAATTCAAAATTCGGTGTTCGGTGTTCGATGTTCTACATTCATCGTTCATCCTTCATCGTTCCTTAAATATACCTATTTAAATACCTATTAAAATGCCTATTTAAATAGATATTTAAATACCTATTTATTTATTTTTCCCACCTCCCTGAAAAAATCCCATATCACCCTGCAGGCATTGATGTCGTGCGTTATCTTTCCTGTGACACGGGGGAGGCTGCTGAAGCCGTCCGGCCAGGTGTGACCGCCGCCCTCGATCCCGTAGAACACGACCTTTACCTTGTCGTCCCTGTTGATATACATCTCTTTCCACACCCTTGTCCCGTCCAGGGGATCTTTGTCCGGCAGCCATGTTTTCCCTTTCTGCAGGGTGCAATGGTCATGTTTTACCCAGAATTCAACACTTTGAGGGACCGGCACAACGGAGCCGCGGTGCTGTCCGAAAGCCACCACATCCCCTCCGTTCCACGGAACCAGCGGGTCATCCGTGCCGTGTATGATCAATACGGAAACTGGGTGTTGCGGGGTACAATGGTCATACAAAGTCTCCGGCATGGAAGCGGCTACGGTGGCGATCGCTGCGATCCTGTCCGGCAGCTCGCAGGCCAGGCGAAAGCTCATCATCCCGCCGTTGGAGACCCCCGTGGCGTAGACCCTTTTTGGGTCCAGGTTGTATTTGTTTCCCAGGTGATCGATCAGGGCAGAGATGAATTTTACATCGTTGAGGTTTTGCCGGGCTGCATAGGAATAGGGGTTGTTCCGCCCGTCGTTCCAGTGATACTCCACAGCATCCGGATAAACGACCAGGAATCCCTCCTTATCTGCCAGCCGGTCGAATCCGTTGAGGGTCGTTTTTTCTTCCGTCCTTTTTCCCCTGCCTCCTCCGCCATGCAGAACGATCAGCAGCGGAACGGATTTCCTGCCTGTATATTTTTCCGGAACATAGAGATAATAAGTTCGTTGGATCCCGTCGACCGTCAGTGAGCCGTTCACGGCTCCACCGGAAGGGTAGTGTCTTTCACCGATAGCTGATCTGCTCAGAACAGCCATGGTAAGGGTCAGGATCATCACCGGGAATATTTTTTTCATTGCACCACTTATGTTTTTGTTTCGTTTTTATTGAACCCAAAATCAGCAATAGAAAATCGCAAGCGCTTTTCATTGCTGATCGATTAAGGATTTCATCGGTTTTGGCTATTCACCAAAACCGTGAACTCCTAGATCGGGGTTAACCCCAGCTAACGCATTAGTTCAGCTATTTTTTAGCTTCCTAATGCGTAATCTGGGTTGAACCTGTTGATCTACATTTTATGGATGGGCTTTGCGGTACCACTATGCCAAAAATAAGGAATAGTTTGGTAATATAGGGGTATTCACGCTCATCAACTCATCCTTCGTCCGCCGATCCCGATAGCTATCGGGATTAGCGAAGGCGGAGCTCATAGCTCATAACTCCCTACTGCATTTCCTTACCGATAGACGGACAAGGCGGTGCCTTGTCCCTCACGGTATTCACGCTCATCAAATCATCGCTCACCTCTCATTGCTCATCGCTCATCTCTCATCGCTGAGTAGCCGCAGGCGTATCGAAGGAGGTTCCTGAGTAGCCGCAGGCGTATCGAAGGAGGTTCCCACTTTTCTTACTTTTTGACTTTTCATTGCCGTATTGGTCCGGTATGGTATTCTATTTGTTAAGGGCAAGGGGACAGAAACCATAAAGACATTATGACATGGATGCATGGTGGTTTTCATACATACTGTTGCCTTTGCTGATCTTCCTGGCACGTATCGTGGATGTTACGCTGGGGACCATGCGTATCATCCTTATCTCCAGAGGGCGGCGTAATGTCGTGCCATTCCTGGCTTTTTTCGAGGTGTTGATCTGGATCCTGGCGATCAGCAGGATCTTCCAGAACCTCAATAACCCGGCTTGTTACATTGCCTTTGCGGCCGGTTTTGCCACCGGTAACTATGTGGGGATGTTGGTGGAAGAGAAGGTGGCCCTGGGTACACAGCTCATACGCATTATTACCCAGAAAGATGCGGCACTGCTTATCGAACAGCTTCACGAACACGGATATGGGGTTACTTCCGTGAAGGCCAATGGTATCCACGGTCCTGTTCATATTATTTACTCTGTGACCGGAAGAAAAAGTATGCCGGCATTGTTGGAACTGATCCAGAAATACAATTCCCAGGCTTTCTATTCGGTGGAGGATATCCGGTATGTGAAGAGCGGGATCTTCCCCGAAACGGTCCCCTCGTTGTTAAGGCCCCGTCTGTTCCGCCGCGGAAGAAAAGGGAAATAGGGTAGCCGGCCCTGAAGGTCTCCAAATTCGGGAATTCAAAACCGGCGGAGACCGGGAAAGAATGAGCCAACGGCAGCCTCTCTTTCAATTCGAATTCGACCTTCGTTGTTCGGTGTTCGACATTCGTCATTCGTCGCTCCCTACTCCTTATCCCATTTCTTTGCCAACATACGGACAAGGCGGTGCCTTGTCCCTTACGGTATTCGCGCTCATTAACTCATTGCTCATCACTCATCACTCATCACTCATCTCTCATAACTCCCTACTACATTTCCTTACCAACATACGGACAAGGCGGTGCCTTGTCCCTTACGGTATTCGCGCTCATTAACTCATCGCTCATCGCTCATCGCTGACTCTTTCCACTGTTCGCCATTCGACCTTCGCCATTCATCGCTCCTTACTCCTTACTACATTTTCTTACCGATAGACGGACAAGGCGGTGCCTTGTCCCTTCCGGTATTTGCGCTCATTAACTCATCGCTCATCGCTCATCGCTGACTCTTTCCACTGTTCGCCATTCGACCTTCGCCATTCATCGCTCCTTACTCCTTACTACATTTTCTTACCGATAGACGGACAAGGCGGTGCCTTGTCCCTTCCGGTATTTGCGCTCATTAACTCATCGCTCATCACTCATCACTCATCTCTCATCGCTGACTCTTTCCACTGTTCGCCATTCGACCTTCCTTTCACCTCAGTTCCAGGCTGTCTATCTCTTCCAGGGTGTCGGGATTGATCACTTTCATTTTGATGTGTTTCCCGTCGACATAGAAGAGGCAGAGGGCATTCTGTGTGGAGAATCCTGTGGTGAAAGGGGTCCAGGGCACCTGTGCCTGGGCATAATAGGGAGCGCCGGCAGCACCGTTGTTGATCTGGTAGATGGTACGCTTAAGGGTGATCTTCTCTCCCTCGTAACCCTCCGGGTA